>JASBZA010000004.1 GCA_029983685.1 Oscillospiraceae bacterium
CAAGTTGTTTTCGTTTCATAAACTGTTTCAACTTACAACATTATTCTAGGAGGTATAAGCTAGCATGCAAATATTATTTAATGGCTTAGCAACCGGAGCAATTTATGCACTTATTGCTACAGGTTTTGCACTTATTTTTAATGTCCTTAAATTTTCTAACTTTTCTCACGGGGCAACTATGACGGCTGCCGCATTTGTAGCCTACTTTGCTTTTAGCTCCGGCGGACATGGGCTATTTTCCACCTTGCTCGTAGCCGCTCTTGCCGGTGCTCTTATCGCACTTTTCGGTGAATTTGTGGGCTTTAGGAGAATTATTGCGAATAATTCTCCATCAACATATTATTTTGTTTCGTCTATTACACTAGGTACCCTCTACGAAGGTCTGGTAACGATTAAAGCAGGTTCGAATTTCTATAATTTCCCTCGATTCTTTAAGAATCCTACCATTCGGGTAGGGGAATTAGCCATTTCGACCTCGGATGTGGTTATGCTGGTGATTAGCATTGTTGTTCTCATCGTACTCGGTTTTGTTATTCAGAAGACACAATTAGGAAGAGCGCTGCGGGCGGTTTCTTTTGATCGTGATACGGCACAGTTGATGGGCATCAATTCAACACGCATTATTCAAATCGCTTTTATTGTTTCCGGCTTATTAGCGGGTATTGCAGGTGTATTTTTGGGCGTAAAATATACACTTTACCCTACACTCGGTAATCTTGTAGTTAAAGGCTTTATCGCTTCCGTCATAGGCGGTTTGGGAAGTCTGCACGGAGCTGTGATCGGTGCTTTCCTTCTGGGAATTCTGGAAACTGTATTGCTCTATGTAATGGGTTCTGGCTATTCAACCATTGCAACCTTTGCAATTATGTTGCTTTTCCTTCTGCTGAGACCTCAGGGCATTTCAGGCAGCAACGTTGCTGAAAAGGCATAGGAGGAAGAGTGTGAATACATTAGTTGCAAATATCCTTACGCAGGTATTTATTACAATTATTGCTGTTGTCGGTGTTTATGTTTTAACAGGCTTAACCGGCATGTTTAGCCTGGGCCAGGCCGCCTTTATGGCCATCGGTGCCTATACAGCCGGCTTGCTGGTTATTCGTTTAGGGATGCATATTGTGCCTGCTACTATCATAGCGGTTTTGTTGGCGGTGTTTATAGGTTTTCTAATTGGTTACCCGACGGTAAGACTTAGAAAGGACTACATATCTCTGGTCACTTTGGGCTTTGGTGAAGCCATCGCCGCACTGCTAAATCGTATGCAGACCTTGACTGGCGGAGCTGCGGGTTTAACCGGTATTCCGCGTAAGACAACCTTTACCATCGCTTTTGTTTCAGCGATGGTGGCCATAGTTCTGGTTGCTTTTTTCAGAAGCAGCAAGTTCGGTAGACAGTGTATCGCCATTCGCGATGATGAGCTGGCGGCTAAAGCGATGGGAACGAATGTTACATTTATCAAAATGAGAGCATTCCTTCTCAGCGTAGCTCTTACGGCCTACTCCGGTGTCCTTTATGCTTTCTATTTAAGCTATGTCGATCCTACGATATTCGGTTGGAAGAAAAGTGCAGACTGGATAATTATGGTCTTTTTCGGAGGAGTAAACAGCTTGACAGGTTCTGTCTTAGGGGCTTTTACTTTGAGTGCCTTGCCTCAATTTTTAAGGAGTCTGGAAAGCTACCGCTTTGTTATCTATGCTGTACTGGTTCTTTTAATTATTAACTTCAAACCCTCAGGACTTCTCGGTGAGTGGGAACTAACGCCCCAAAACATCAAAAAACTTTTCTCCAAGATTAAGATGAAGTTTTCAAAGAAAGAGGATAAGCGAAATGGCAATGCTTGAAGTCAATAACATTAGCAAAGCATTCGGAGGTGTAAGAGCTCTGGAAAATTTCAGTGTTCAAGTGGATGCAGGGGAAATACATGGCATTATAGGGCCAAATGGCGCCGGAAAAACAACTGCTCTTAATGTCATTTCCGGTATCTACGATACCGACTCCGGAGAAATTATCCTGGATGGAAACAGAATTGAAACGCTACCACAATATAAAAGAACCCGGCAAGGCTTAGGCAGGACTTTTCAAAACATTCGGCTATTTAAGGGACTGAGTGTTGAAGAAAATGTGATGTGCGGTTATGACCACCATAGTTACTATACCGTTTTGGGCGGTCTCTTTCCCAGTCCAAGGAGATTCAGAGACGAGAAAAAAGCTTCGGAAATGGCAAGGCATTACTTAGATTTAGTTGGTGTTTTGTCCTATGCGGAGGAAAGACCGGATAATCTATCTTATGGTATTCAAAGGCGTATAGAAATTGCCAGAGCTCTAACGTGCACACCAAAAATCTTACTCTTAGATGAACCGGCAGCCGGGCTTAATCCAACTGAAGTTACTGAACTAACAGAGCTTATCAATCGTCTAGCTAAAGAGTTAAATATAGGGATTATTGTCATTGAACACCGCCTGGAATTGATTATGTCCATCTCTGATCGAGTCCATGTTCTGAATTTCGGTAAACCTATTGCTTCGGGGACGCCGGATGAAGTTCAAAATAACCAAGAGGTCATCGATGCCTACTTGGGCGTGGAGGAAGATTAACGTGTCAAACATAATGGAAGTAAAAGACCTTAATGTTAGTTATGGTTATATTAGGGCTCTCAAGGACGTCAATATCAGTATCAAGAAAAACCAGATTGTTTCAATTATCGGCGCCAACGGTGCCGGGAAAAGTTCTCTTTTGAGAACCATTTCAGGCTTGGTCAAACCGGTATCCGGTCGTATTGAGTTCGAAGGTGAGCCCTTACCCAGGAAACCGCATAAAATTGTCAAAAAAGGCGTTGTTCACGTCCCGGAAGGGCGTAAAACGTTTTCCGGTTTGACTATTGAGGATAATTTACTAATCGGTGGGTACGGCTCCAAAAGTGAGAAGCTCAAAGAAGAGATTGAGGAATATTATGAACGTTTCCCTATTTTAGGAGAGCGCAGGAAGCAATTCGCCGGGACTTTATCTGGTGGTGAGCAGCAGATGCTTGCCGTTGCCAGAGGTTTGATGTCTCATCCCAAACTTCTGCTCCTTGATGAGCCTTCTATGGGGCTTGCTCCTTTAATTGTGAATCAGATCTTCGATTTAATCCAAGAAATCAATGACTCTGGTATTACTATTCTTCTTGTAGAACAGAATGCCAGAAAGGCTTTAGCTATTGCAGACTATGCTTATGTTTTGGAAAACGGATCCATTCGTTTAGAAGGCAAAGGACAGGAATTGTTGAAGTCGGAAGCTGTACGCAAAGCTTATTTAGGAGCTTAGGCTTTGCTTTTGGAGGTGGAGAAATGACTATACAGCAAGAAAATTCTGAAGCCTATGTACTTGACTTAAAGCTCGATCATATCGGTGTGCATTGTCAAGACGCCAAGGAAGCTCTTTATGCAGTTGATTTTTTTGAGCGTTTTTTTGGTCTAGAGACAAACCTGGATCGAGAAAATGAGAGTTCTGCATGGACGGGAAATCAAATTGAATGGATGAAAGAAGCGCCTAACGATAGCGTGGCACATTTTGCCTTAGCAACATCTGACCTCATGAAAGCACGTCAGCACTTTGAGTCTTTAGGTTTTGAGTTTGATGACAAGAGTCTAAAATATTCACCAGACGGAAAACCACTTGTAATTTATGCCAAACAAACGATAGCAGGCTTTTCCTGGCAGTTGATACAGCGCTAAGAATAAGTTTGGAAAGATGAAGATTTAGGAGATTTAAGAATGATACGCAAATGGAATGAAGAATCATTAGATCATAGGAATGCCTTGCTTTATGCCATGGGAATTAGCCATGAAGATGTAAAGCGACCCATAATCGGTATTATTAATTCATGGAATGAGATGAACCCTGGTCACTTCCCGCTACGTGATGTAATCCCTGAGATTAAAGAAGAAATCTATAAGGCCGGCGGATTAGCCCTAGAGTTACCAAGTATCGGTATTTGTGACGGGATTTGTTCTAACACACCCGGCGACCGCTACACCTTGCCGACCCGCGACTTGGTATCTTCTGAAGTTGAGACTTTGGCCGAATTAAACGGTCTGGAAGGCATGATTCTCCTATCTACCTGTGACAAAATTGTTCCGGGTATGGTGATGGGTGCACTGAGAGTAGACATACCGGCAGTTGTATTTACCGGTGGTTATATGGCAGCGGGACGTCACAAGGGCAAACTCATTACCTTGACCCATCAGAAGCAGGCATATGCTGCGTACAAGGAAGGTTCGATTAGTCGTGAAGAATATAAGGACATTGTCAGTAATGTTTGCCCAGGGCCTGGAGCTTGTCCATTTATGGGAACGGCCAACACCATGTGCGCTATGGCGGAAGTACTGGGCCTTTCACCACATGGTAATGCCAGCGTGAAGAGTCAGACCGAGGCATGGCATGAGATGGCAAGAGTTGCGGCAAGAGGTGTAATGGATGCTTGGAAGAAGCAACTTAGACCTTCCGACATCATTGATTTGGAGAGCTTTAAAAATGTCATTCGTTATATGATGGCAACCGGAGGCTCAACCAATAGTCTTCTACATATTCCCGCTATTGCCAAACAAATGGGCTATGAGATTTCACCATTGCTATTCGATGATATCAGCCGAGAAGTGCCCCATATTTCTGCAATTTATCCGAATCATCCGAGTTATAGCATGGAAGATTTTGATAGAGCTGGCGGACTTGCTGTCGTCATTAAGGAATTGGCCGAAGCAGGGCTTATTAATCTCGAGTCCAAAGGGATGTTCGGTACATTGGCGGACAAGATTTCTAATGTTGAAAACAAAGATTTAGACGTTATTCACAAAGTCTCTGATCCTATTCATCAGCAAGGTGGTTTAGCGGTTTTGAAAGGAAATATTGGAACAGACAGTGCTATTGTTAAGTTTAGTGCTGTGGATGCTAGCGCCCTGAGTTTTACAGGTAAGGCAAAGTGCTATGACTCGCAAGATGAAGCCTGGGAAGCAATTTTAAATGATGAAATAGTCGCAGGTGATGTCGTTGTAATTCGCTATGAAGGCCCTAAAGGTAGTCCGGGAATGCCACATATGGAAACATTTATGGCTGCTGTTCTGGGCAAGGGATTAGGATCAAAGATTGCCTTAGTTTCAGACGGCCGTTTTTCCGGTGCAACAGGCGGCTTGGCCATAGGCCATGTAAGTCCCGAAGCTTATGAGGGCGGTAATATCGCACTTATAGAAAATGGTGATAAAATTCATATTGATATTGAAAAACGCTGCCTAGAAATCCATGTGTCGGACCAAACCTTTGCCGAACGTAGAAAACTGTGGAAACGTGTTGAAAAACCTGCGAAAGGTTGGCTTAATCTCTATCGCAAGATATCAACTTCAGCACATTACGGTGCCACTGTTTATTGGGAGAATGAAACCGATGAACCCTCTGGGTATTAATTTATGGAATTGGGTCATTCGCCTGAATGAGGTTAAGATAGAGCATATCAACAAAGTTTCCCAATTGGGCTTTACTGCTATTGAGTTCCCGATGACAGAAGCTTGGATAGAAGCATCCCTTATAGAACGTACAAAGACATTAGGTCTAAATGTAAGTCTTTGTGCAGCACTAGGCCAAGGAAGAGATGTTTCGAACTTCGACCCGGATATTAGAGAAAGAACCTTAGTCTATTTGGAGCAATGCTTGGAAACGGCTTCCGCGATTGGGGCCTCAGTCTTAGTAGGCCCACTCTATGCTGGTAGTGGCAAGCGTCATCACTTACCGACTGATGAAGAAAAAAGAGAGTGGGAGCTGGCTGTTTTAGGGATTTCCCGTTTGGCCCGCAAGGCAAGAGCAAAAGGGCTTAAGCTTGCTCTTGAACCTCTTAATCGCTATCGTACCTCTGTCGTAAACACCTCAAAACAGGTTTTGCAACTGCTTGATGATATTAATGAGGATAATGTAGGCGTACATTATGATACCTTTCATGCTGCGATTGAAGAGGATGACATTTTGGCATCAATGGAAGAGGTTTTGAAGTCCGGAAGAATGTATCATTTCCATGCCTGTGCAGCGAATCGCGGCGCCCCTGGCAAAGGCTATTTACCATGGAAAGACATTTTTGCCCTGTTGAAAAAATACAACTATCAAGGACATATCACTATGGAAACCTTTCTTCCCGGAGGGCTAGATAGTGGTTGGGTAGCATCGGATGAAAATCCAGACCAAGTGGCAGCCTCAGGCCTTGCCTATATGCGTAACGTTATGGAATTTTTATAGAGAAATGGAGTGAAAAATGGCTAAACATGAGAAATTTAATTTTAAAACGTATGAAGATTTGGAGAGCAAGATTAATGCGTTGGGCGTTGATGTGAGCCTTCAAAAAGATCTTAGCCCTCTAGCTCAAAAGGTAAATATCGGTCATAAAATTGCACCAAATGCTATTGCGGTTTTGCCTATGGAGGGCTGTGATTCCAATACGGATGGCTCTCCTTCGGAATTAACCGAGAGACGCTATATGCGCTTTGCCTCGGGAGGTGCCGGTCTATTGTGGTGGGAAGCCAACGCCATCGTTCCAGAAGGACGCGCGAATGCGTTACAAATGATGCTAACGGCTTCTAATGTCGGAAAATTTTCTGCGCTGCTGAAAAAAACACAGAAGGCTGCGGCTGAATATAACGGTGTAGAGCATAAAGCTATCAATATTTTGCAGTTAACCCATAGTGGACGTTATAGTCGTCCCGAAGGCCACGTGCCGCGTCCTCTGGTACCACAGCATGACCCCTTACTGGATGAAAGAAGTGGAGTTGATCCTTCAAGTGATAAGCAAATTGTTAGTGATGCTTATTTGGATTCACTCGTTGAGCGTTATGTTTACAGTGCTAAACTTGCCTGGGAGGCTGGTTTTGATGGCGTTGATATTAAGTCATGCCATCGTTATCTGGTGAGTGAGCTTCTTGCGTCCTACACACGTGAAGGCCGTTACGGCGGTAGTTTTGAAAATCGCACACGCTTAGTTAGGGATACGGTACGGGCTATCAAGCAAGCCTGTGGCGAAGATTTTATTGTTGCTTGTCGATTCAATGTTTTTGATTGTCACCCCTATCCTTATGGTTTTGGCGTGGATAAAGAGGATTTCTGGGTTTTTGACCCTGAAGAGCCGATGGCCTTTGTGCGCATGTTAAAAGAAGAAGGTGTAGAGCTTCTTAGCAATTCTGCAGGTAATCCCTATTATATTTATCCTCAGGTAACACGTCCTTTTGATCTTTCCAGTATGGGTATTCCCGTACCGAATGAACACCCTCTGGAAAGTATTGAGCGTCTATTTTCCTTTACTCGCAAAATCCAAAACGAAGCAGGTGATATCCCGGTTGTGGGGAATGGTTACTCCTGGTTGAGGCAATTTGCTCCCTATGTAGGAGCAGCCAATCTAATGAAGCACGATTGTAGCTTTATGGGCTTGGGGCGTTCTAGCTTTGCTTATCCGAATGCGCCACGTGACATTTTGCAAAAAGGAGAAATGGATCCTCGATCTGTTTGCATTGCCTGCTCAAAATGCACTCAGATTATGCGAGATCATGGCCGTACGGGCTGTGTAGTACGCGATGCCGAGCTCTATGCGCCGCTCTATCGCCAAGCCAGAAAAGATGCGGAAGGAAGAGAAAACGTATGAAAGAAAGAATGAACCGTATAGCACGTGTCGTTGAACCCTTTAAAACAGATTTTATAGAGCGGAAAATCCGACCCCTGGAAGCCGATGAGGTCTTAATTGAAGTCAAAGCGAGTTGTGTATGTGGGAGTGATCTTCATATTTTCAGAGACAAACATCCTTCTGTAACCTTGCCGGTAACCATAGGCCATGAAATGAGCGGTGAAATTGTTGAACTGGGGAGTGCCTCTGGAGACTCTTTCTCTTTGGGTGATCGCGTTACCGTCGAACCTTGTATTACCTGCGGACAATGTGAAGCTTGTCGCCACGGAGATTATGGTTATTGTGAAAATATTAGCTTCACCTATCGCAATGGCGATGGGACGATGGCAAAATACATGGTTGCAAAGCAATCTCATGTCTTTAAACTTCCCGATTATCTCGATTACGAAGAAGGAGCACTTATTGAACCATTGAGTGTTGCTACCCATGCCGTTAGACGTGCCAACATTGATCTGGGTGATTGTGTTGTGGTTATTGGAGCGGGGGCTATTGGTATTTTAGTTGCCGCGCTTTGTAAGTACAGAGGCGCTTCGAAGGTAGTCATTGCAGACTTTTCGGACGAACGCTTGAATTTGGCCCAAGCATTTGGCGTCACTCATACAGTGAATTCCCGTAACGTAGACCTACTGGAATTTGTCGACACACTGACTTCCGGTCGAGGTGCCGATAAAAGTTTTGAATGTGTGGGGAAGGAATCTTCTTTTATACAAGCCATGTATTGTCTCAAAAGAAACGGTTTAGCTACAAATATCGGTATTTTTGAAGAAGCTAATATTTCTATCCCGGCAAGCCGCTTTATAACCCATGAAATTAAGGTCCAAGGGGCACAAGGCTACTGTTGGGATTTTCCTATTGCTATAGAAGTTGCCAAAGATTTACCCTTAAAAAAGCTAATTACACACCGTTTTGCTTTGGAAGAAATTCAAAAAGCTTTGGAAACCGCTAACGATAGGTCAGCGAAGTCAATGAAGGTGTTAGTTAAACCATAGATTTCTAATTAGAAAGGTATTAGTTAAAAATGAAGAAAACAGCAATTGTCACCGGTGGCAGCAGAGGTATTGGGCTTGCCATTGTCCGCCAGCTTGGACTTGATGGCTATCAAGTCGTTATTTTTTCCAGCTCTCCAGAAGAACGCTACAAGGATACACTACAAAGTCTGAAAGACCAAAATATTACCTATCACTTTGTTCAAGGAAATTTGGGAGACCACGATGACCGGTTGCGCTTGGTAGAAGAGACCGTACAAACATTCGGTTCTATTGAAGTCCTGATAAATAATGCCGGCGTGGCGCCCAAAGAACGTGCTGATTTATTGGAAATGAGTGAAGAGAGTTTCGATTATGTCGTTGGTATTAACACCAAGGGGACAATGTTCTTGACGCAAGAAGTGGCTAAACAAATGCTTAAACAAGACGTTAAGGAAGGACAAAGAAGAGGAACTATTGTCAACATCTCATCATGTTCATCTGTTGTATCCAGCACGAATCGCGGTGAGTATTGCATTTCCAAAGCCGGTGTTTCGATGTTAACAACACTTTATGCGGACCGCCTTGCCGATGATCAAATTTATGTGTATGAAGTTAGACCGGGTGTCATTGCAACAGATATGACTGCAAAAGTTGAAGATAAATATAATAAACTTATTGAAAAAGGCGAATTCCCTATTGCGCGTTGGGGAAAACCGGAAGATATTGCAGGTGTTGTCAGTGCCTTTTGCAGTGATAAATTTACCTATACGACAGGCAACTACATAGACGTTGATGGTGGTTTTCACATTAGAAGGCTATAATTCCTACCGATTAATTGATCTTGAAAATGAGAATTTGTAAAAAATAAAAACGCCCCAATGGATACAGGAAGAGAACATTTATGCTTCCTGTATCTGTTTTTATACTTAAATCTATGGAATCGTGGTAATCTATGCCTAGGACAGTTAAAAAATCGCATAGGAAACATAGGGCCGCTCTAGTGGCAATCTTTGCCATTGAAGACTCGCAAATATTTATATAAATGCCTAGATTCCTGATGGTTCGTATAAATGTCCTGCTTTAACAGCAAAAAGACATGAAATGCCCGTAAAGCCTTAAAATTTAAGCATTATAGGCATTTTATTTTGGTATGTATTTCGCGTGCATTTTATTGGTGAGTGGCTTTAAAAATACTCTTTAACTGTTGTATCAAAATCACTTCATGATTCGTTCGAAAGCCCATCGCTTCACGCAGGCATCCATCAGGTCTGTCCGGTTGTAGTTTGGTACATAATAAGCGTCTTCCAAAGCATGAAAATTCATATTTTGCAGGGCGTTTAAAATCTTTGTTCATTACATAGCGTCAGGGTAAGCATTTTCTACACGTGTTTCGGAATCTTAAACATCAGTAAGGCCAAAAAGCAGGTCATAAAATGGGCCTGCATACGGTCGCCACGCTGTAAGTAGACAGGCCTTACTTTAAACTCTGTCTTGAGTGTGCTGAAGGCGTCTTCAATTTACATTCGTTTCTAGTTAAGTTAGTATGAAAATTAATAAAAGTATTAGGAGTAAATAAATGCCACAAGAATTTTCGCATTTGGGACGTAAGATTATCGTCATTATGACCGATACACAACGTACGGATATGATAGGTTGCTACGGTTATCCGGATATGAAGACGCCGCACATTGACCGCCTTGCTGCAAAAGGTGTGCGTTATGAGAGAGCATATTCCTGTCAGCCGGTTTGTGGGCCGGCCCGATCAGCTATCTTTACCGGAACCTGGCCACACACCAATGGCGTGTGGGGCAATAATTTAGCCCTGGGTAATAACATAAAGACCATAGGCCAGCGTCTGAGAGACTATCGTTTCCATACCGGTTACATCGGCAAATACCATTTGGACGGGTATGATTATTTTGGCCTGGGTTATGCCGATGATGGATGGGATCCGGACTATTGGTACGATATGCGGAATTACTTGGAGGAGCTCGATACAGAAGAACGTGTCAAGTCTCGTGATGTGACGACCATGGACCGTGAAACTGTTACGATTGAGAAGACCTTTGCCCATAATGTTTCCAATCGTGCCATTGATTTTATCAAAGACAATCAAGCGGATGATTATTTTCTCGTTGTAAGTTACGATGAGCCGCATGATCCCTACTTATGCCCTGAACCTTATGCCTCTATGTATAAAGGTTACGAATTTCCGAAGAGTGAGAATATTTATGATAGCTTGACGGAAAAACCGAGCCATTACAAAGCTTGGGCAGGTGAATCTTTGTATGAAGATAAAGAAAAGCTTAAGCTCTATCCGCAATATTTCTTGGGTTGCAACAGTTTTGTTGATAGCGAGATTGGCCGTGTCTTAGATGCTATTGATGCATATGCAACGGATGCTCTTATCATTTTTACTTCGGACCATGGAGATGCTTTGTCGTCACATTCTTTGTATGCCAAAGGGCCTAGTATGTATGATGAAATTGCAAGAATCCCGCTCATTATCTATGATCCTAAATCTGCGAAAAAGGGAGGGCGTGTTTGCCAACATCCGGCAAGCCATATTGACCTTGCGCCTACCATTATGGACTATGCCGGTATGGCACCGGCACAGGCGGTAGAAGGTGTTAGTATGCGCCAAATGATTGAGAATCCCAATTTTAAATTGCACGACTATATTTTTACCGAATTTAATCGTTATGAAGTGGATCATGACGGGTTCGGAGGTTTTCAGCCTATGCGGTCAGCTTTTGATGGACGCTATAAGCTATCTATCCATCTTTTGAGTCAAGATGAACTTTACGATATTGAAGAAGATCCGGCCGAGATGCACAATTTGATTGAGTCAGCCGAGCATAGTGAAATTAGGGATCGCATGCATGATGCCATACTGGATTGGATGAACGATACCAGAGATCCATTTCGTGGCTATTGGTGGGAAAGAAGGCCATGGAGAACGGATGCCAGACCCGCAACATGGGATTATACGGGCTATACCAGGCAACGTGAAGACGAGGAGTATTTGCCTCGGCAATTAGATTATTCTACAGGGCTCGTGATGGAAAAGAATGTACGCAAAAAAGAAGAGGTAACCAAACCTAATACTAAAAATACATAATAATTATTTGGTGGAAAACGTGTTTGAGACGTTGTGATTGCCTAGGCGGTCATGACGTCTTTTTTTAGAAATATCGATAGATTTATGTGTATAACTTTTCTAAATATTTACTATATTGCTGAGCGTTATTATCTTTTTTGTTTTTTAAAATAGTTATATTGTTAATATTACATGAAGAATTGACATCAGTTTCTTGAATGTATATATTGTATGTACACACGTGTGTACAAAGCAATAGGAAGAACATATGAGTAGAGTTACCAGAAAAGATGTTGCAAAATTAGCTGGCGTCAGTGAGACAATCGTTTCATATGTTGTAAATGACAATAGATATGTTGAGGCTGAGAAAAAGTCCAGAGTTTTGTCTGCCATTGAAGAATTAAATTATGTTCCCAATAATATTGCGAGAAGCTTGAGTAAGAAGGAGACTAATCATTATTTATTCATGACGGATGACCTCGATAATGATTATTTTACCAGTCTGTTAGCCGAAATGGAGTCAGTGCTCATCGAGCAAGATTTTTTTATTTCACTTTGTAAATACAGAGATAATAATTCTTTTTTAAATCAGGTCTTCGCCCGTCAATTTGACGGCTTATTTATTAGCACGAGCGAAATTTCTCAAGCCTCCCTCAATAGAATTTCGAATATGGGCATACCTACAGTTTATGTTCTTAGGAATATGAAAATTACAATTCCGGATAATATTAGCGTTTTGAATCCAGGACTTTATATGGGTGCAGAGAAGTGTATTCATCACATGTGTGAGCAAGAACGAAAAAGAATTTTATTTCTTGATAGATTTGTGAAATCGGCTAATGACGAAATCAAAGGTGTAGACCCCAGGTTGCAAGCTTTTAATAATTGGAAAGAACAGTGTTTTGTATGGAGCAAAATAGTCCATACCGGCAATGATTATTCGTTATTAAAAAAGAATCTTTCGGATATTTATCGAGACGAAGCAAAATTTGACGGGATTATTGCTATAAATGATAAGGTTGCGGTTCTGGCCCTTAGGTCTTTGCAAGATTTAGGGATTCGGGTTCCTGAAGATGTAAGCATCGTTGGCTATGACAATAATTTTTTGTCTGGAATATTTGATCCTTCGATAACGACGGTTAATGTGTCCAAAACTGCTTATGCAGAAAAAATAATCAGCCTAATGAAAGACTTGAAAGATAGGGAGGAGGTTAAAAGAATTAGGCTTCCAGTAGATTTGATTGTTAGAAATTCATCATTAAGGAGAGAAAAAAATGAAAGTGAAAATTAAAAAAACACTCAGTGGAATGTTGGCGTTGACTTTAGCCCTTTCAGTAGCAGGGTGTAATTCGGGGAAAAAGCCAAATCCATCCAACAGTAAGGAAAGCAATGTCGAGAATAGCGTCGCCAGCAGCGTATCCAAGTCAGACAGTGAAGAAAACGTAAACCTGAAGTTTGCTAATTATGCTATTTTGGAAAGTGGTTACACGGATTTTTGGAATGGTGTAAAGTCTGACTTTGAAGAGAAAAACCAGGGCGTTACAATTGAGTATGTAACGGCACCTTATGGTGAAATTGTCAATACCATTATTAACATGGCAGCTGCCGGAAACAAAATTGATCTCTTATTTGGCGAGAACTCTTGGGTACCGGGATTGGTAGATTCCGGATTAGCCTCACCTATAGACGAAATATTGTCTGAAGAGTTTTTAAGCTCTTTTTATCCCAGTGTGTTGAAAGATTACGAAATGGATGGCAAAACTTATGGCATTCCTATGTACATTTCACCCTTCTTGCTGTATTACAACAAAGATATCTTAAAAGAAGCAGGATTTGATAACCCGCCACAGACTTATGACGAAATGCTGTCTATGGCTGAAAAAATATCCACTTTAAAAACAGCTGACGGTAATAAAATTTATGCCTTTGGCCAAACTACGGCATCTGTACCCGTTTCCGGTGCCTCTTTAAATGCTCTCATTTTTACCATGGGTGGAGACCTGTTAGATGCTCAAGGTAAACTGTCTGTTGATAATGAAGGTTTTAAAGAAGCTTTTGCTTTACTGAAGACTTTAGAAGAAAAGGGCTACAATCCCCAAAATGCTAAGCTAAAAGATTTAAGAAATTTATTTGCTTTGGGTCAATTAGCCATGTATTACGATCAGTCTTGGGGCTTTAACGGCATTAACTCTATCAATGAAAATGCCAATAATTTCATTGCCTCTGCCGCTCCTCTGAAGACTGCTACCAGCAAAGGTGAATCTTTACTGCAGGCACATAGCTTAATTCTGGTGAACAACGGCGAAGCTTCTGCTAAAGCTTTGGATACCTTTGTCCAATACTTGATTAGCAATGAGACTTTGGAAAACTACTTACAAAATGTTACGCCGGCCTATCCTGCCACGACCACTATGGAATCTTTGAAACTGAATCCGGCATTGGACGGGGCCAAAGGCTCTGAAGCAAACGTCAAGAGTCAGGTTCAAATACCTGAAATATCCAACTTGCATCTAGAATTGGCTTCGCTTGCTCAATCCGTTACCGTCAATAATATGGATGTGGACCAAGCTATTGAACAGTTTAAAGTCAAGGCTAACGAAATTGTTAAATAATTACATTATCAATGGGCATCTCTGTAATGCAGAGGTGCTCATTGCGCAGAAAGGAATTCCATGAATAAAATATTGCGGAATAAGAGAACAGGGGATGCCATCTTTTCGGGATTGTTCCTACTGCCCATTATCCTTCTTGTAGGTCTGTTTATTGTCATGCCTATTATTCAGTCTGTCATTATGAGTTTTCAAGATTATGGGGCTAGGAATTTAATCTCGGGAAAACCGGGAACATGGAATAACTTTGAAAATTACAAATCGTTATTCCGCAGCGGGCTTATCGCGAACTCTATTGGCATTACGCTTAGATTTGTTGCTATAGTGGTCTTTTTTGAATTTTTTATTGGTATTATCCTCGCACTCATCCTAAATTCTAAGATTAAAGGTGCCAGATTTCTGAGAAGTCTGATGATGATGCCATGGGTAGTTCCTACTATAGTTTCTGCCTTAATCTGGATGTGGATATTTCAGCCCCAGTACGGTGTGTTCAAAGCCTTAGTAGAATTTCTTTCCGGAGGTGCCGTTGATAATTTTGCTATGTTAAATAATCCTCAGACTGCACTTTGGGGCATTATTCTAGCGGCCTTATGGAAGTTAACGCCTTTGATGACCTTGTTATTGCTGGCAGGTTTAAGCAATATCTCGGAAGATCTTTTGGAAGCAGCTACCATAGATGGTGCAAATAAGTTTAAGCTGTTTTGGAAAATCATACTTCCATCTTTAAAACCGGTGATAAAGGTTAGTGTTTTAATGGCCATTATTGAGAACTTCAAACAGTTTCCTTTATTCTGGACTATGACCGGCGGAGGCCCGGACGGCGCAACTGAAACGCTTGCCGTACTTAGTTATCGGGAAGCCTTTGTTAGTTTTAATCATGGATCTGGGGCAGCGGTTACCACAATCTGGTTATTAATCATGATTGTTATTGTCATATTATTTAATATGGCTTTTAGAGAAGATTAGCAGAGGAGCATGCCATGAAACAGAATAAGTGGAGCGCATTAAAAGTTATTAGTCGCATTGTCTTGCTAATCGTATTTGTGTTTTTGCTATTCCCATTGTTTTGGATGTTGTTGACTTCATTTAAAACAAATATGGAGGCCTTTCGCTATCCACCTACCTTTATTGTTGAAGAAGCGACACTACAAAATTATGTAAACCTGTTTACTGTAAACAATGACTTTTTTGTTTACTATTTCAATAATTTTAAGGTTTCCGGCTTGACAACCCTTACAACGCTGGTGGTTTCAATTATGGCCGCTTATGTTTTGTCTAGATATAAGTTTAAATGGAATGCTGCCTTAATTGTTTTGATTACGGCGTCTCAGATGTTTCCTTTGGTCAGTCGATTAATTTCTTTGTATAGTACCCTTACGCATTATAATTTAATCGATTCACACTTTGGACTTATCTTAGCCATGACGGCATCTCAAGCGCCTTTTACTACAATGTTGATGACAGGTTTCTTTGACGGAATTCCCAGAGATATTGAGGAGGCAGCCTATGTTGATGGGGCCGGACGTTTTAAAAGCTTCTTTTCCATTGCTTTACCATTAACAAAGTCCGGGATTCTTGCAGGCGGAATTTTTACATTCCTCCAAGCCTGGGATGATTACTTGCATGCTGTCACCCTGATTCAGACCGATAGCTTTAGGACCTTGTCTGCCGGTATTGCCTTGCGCTATTTGGGCGAATTATCCTATGACTGGACATTGATTAATACCATATCCATTATCGGTACAATACCTATGCTGTTGCTCTTCTTCTTCTTCAATAAATACATGATTAAGGGAATTGTAGCAGGAGCGGTCAAAGGCTAAGACGATTAGATTAAGGTACGTGTTTTAATATGGTACGTACCTTTATTAAATTTTCTTTACATGTATCTAGGATACCATCATAGAGTGTTTATTCCTTTAATCTGGGCCTAATCTAGATTAAGGGAGATAACTATGAAATTTCCCAACATACTATTTGCCACGCTGGTTTTGTCTTTGACACTTAGCGCATGCGGCGGAGGGACACAAACGAAGAACAGTAAGACCACGTCCGGGCTATCCTAAGATGAGCCAAGAAAGTCGAAATGACACCGAAACATCGGAAGATTCAGGTGACACAAGCGAAGAAGAGACCGATGGCGAGTTTATAAGCGAAGAGGATTGGAACAACAACCAGTCTATTTTCAATTCAGGTTCGAAGAAGGCGGTTTTGGCCGATGAGACCTGGGCTTTGGCCGAAACCTTTGTGCGAGCAGAACATGAGAAGTCCTATGACCTTCTTCAGATGTATAAGGCCAAAGCAGATCCCGAGAACCCGCTTATGGTGATTGAGCTTAATACCTATACGGACGAGGGGGCTTATATTTTCCCCAGTTATCAAAACGCTCTCCGCTATACTGTGAGCTATCAATTTTTGCCGGAATACCAGGATACATTCGGCACAGACAAAGGGCATAGGATTCGGAACCCCTATGACTTACTACCTGAACGAGGAAGAAGCTGGATCTGTCTCAGGTTTCGTAAGGAGCAAAGAACTTCGCCGTGTCTATCCGGGAACTTATCAGTTCAAGCTGGATGACCATGAAAATTCCGAATACAAAATCGGTAAACCGGATGCTTCGGGCTATGAGTTTAGCGCCCTTGTCCCGGATCGGGATGTAGCTTTTACCGGCAAGGTCATCATCGGTTTAGGCGAGGGTGAAGCCGGTGACCTGGTCCTTTACGGTTATCCCGATAAAGACAACTATCCTCATGGAAAAAACAATGACATCGTCATTATGCAGGGCTTAATCGGCGCTTCGGATGACGCTCTGAGTTTAGAGAACATTATATGCCTTGACTAATCCGAATAAGGAATAAGTAATAGCTAATATCAATTTTTAATAGCTACAAGACAACCCCAGAAGAAGTTGGTTACGAAGTGTATTTGGTGCAGGCCTCCTTCGGGGTTTCTTGATTTTTGTTTCTCTTATGAATTAGTCTTCTTTTATGTAATACTTAATGAGGGCTTGGGTTCCTAAATCGCCGTCGCCTTGAGCTTCCAGTTCTTGGTAATGTGACAGGATGGTTCCGAGGACGTCCAGGTTAAGTCCTTTCATTTCGGCTTCATCTTGGGCAATTTTCATATCTTTAATAAAGTGCTTCATGAAAAAGCTCGGAGCATAGTTTTCGTCAATAATTTTTTGTCCGCAAAAATCCAGCTGCTTACTGCCGGCGGCACCTGTTGCGACCGCCTTCAATAAAGTATTAAGGTCCAGACCTTCTTGCTCGGCGTAGTAGAAGGCTTCACAGATGCCAGCCAAAGAACCGGCAATCATGATTTGGTTGGCCATCTTACCGTGTTGGCCTTTGCCGGCCGGGCCCAGGTAGTTAATATTGGCGCCCATAGAGGCGAAGACTTTGGACATGGCATCAAAAGCTTCCTTGTCGCCTCCGACCAGAATAGAGAGGGTGCCGGCAATTGCTCCGGTTTCACCACCTGTAATAGGGGCGTCCAGGGCGTAGGTGCCTTTTCCCTTAGCCTCGTTATAGATTTTCTCGGCCAAAGTGGGGCTGGTGGTGGTCATGTCGATGATGTGCATGCCGGGCCTTACATGCGCCAAGATGCCGTCCGGGCTAAAGTAAACGTCTTCCACGTCCTTAGGGAAGCCCACGATGGTGATAACCACATCGGAATTTTCGACACAAGATGCGATGGAGTCGTGAAGGGTCGCACCTTCAGCTACGACATCTCTTACCTTCTCGGGATGTCTGGCATAAATGTTAAGGTCAAAACCTGCCTTCATGAGATTTCTTACCATGGGTTTACCCATGATGCCTACTCCGATAAAACCGATTTTCATATGAGCCTCCTCTTAATTGTGATGTGTTTTTGTCTTGAGTTTAGTATATCTCAAATGTATTTCGGGAAAAGTGTCATTGTTCGAAGTGTGTTAGAATCTTACCTAATGAGAACTCGAAATTTGACCTAATGAGAATTCAAAATTTGACATAATAGAAAATTAAAATACTACCTAATAGAAAATAGAAATATGACATAATAGAAATTGCAAATATGACCTATTCATGCTATTTTGGCATGGGAGGGCCTATGAAAAAAGAAGACTATTTACCCAGACTTATTGATGAACAAGTGCAATTAGGGCTCCAAACTTTTGGTGCAATCTGTATCGAAGGAGCAAAGTGGTGTGGTAAAACCTGGACGTCACAATATCATGCAAAAAGTTCTGTGTTTTTAGCGGATCCCAGTGCTAATTTCCAGAATCGTCAGTTGGCTCAATTAGCGCCACAGACGGTTTTAGACGGAGATGTGCCCAGGCTTATCGACGAGTGGCAAGAAGTTCCTTCTATTTGGGATGCCGTGCGATACGAGGTCGACAAGCGAGGTGCAAAGGGACAATTCATTTTGACAGGTTCTGCAACACCGACACAAAAAGGTATTCTGCATAGCGGGGCGGGGAGAATATCAACGATTCGGATGAGACCTATGTCCTTATTTGAATCCGGAGATTCATCAGGCGAAATATCCCTGATGTCTATTTTTGATAATAATCTCGAGGCCAAAGCGACCGGAGAATTCAGTCTGGAATCTCTAATAAAGCTGGTTATCAGAGGTGGATGGCCGGGGAGCTTGGGCTTACCTTATCGAAGCTATCGGATAATTCCGGCCGACTACATGGAAACGGTGTTAGAGCATGATATTTATCGTTTGGAAGGAATTAACAGAGATTCTAAGAAAATGCATCAGTTGTTAAAATCTCTCGCCAGACATGAATCTACAACGGCATCAGTCTCAACCCTAAAAAAGGATATATATGAGCAAGAAGGCGACGACATTAATAATAATACGTTTTCTACATACTTGACACTTTTTGAGCGCTTGTTTTTGACGGATGACCTGCCGGCTTTCTATGCGCATCTTCGTTCCACGACCAGAATTAAACAAGCACCTAAGAGACACTTTGTGGACCCCTCTTTAGCTGTTGCACTATTAGAAGCTGGCTATGATGATTTACAAAATGACTTACAAACTTTCGGTTTTTTATTTGAAGCACTTTGCGAAAGAGACCTAAGAATATATGCAGAGAGCCTGGGAGGAAAACTTTTCCATTACCAGGATTACAAAAATCGAGAGATAGATGCTGTGGTTAGGCTAGAAGATGGACGTTGGGGTGCATTTGAAATTAAATTGGGTGCTCATGCAATTGATCAGGCAGCGGAATCTTTGTTGACTATCAAGAGAAATTTAGAAGAAGAAAATGCTCAAGCGCCTTCAGTCTTAGTTGTCATTTGCGGAATGACACAATATGCCTACAAAAGAGAGGACGGCGTGTACGTTGTTCCAATAACTGCTTTGAGACCGTAAAACAAAAAAATTTGTTTGGAAAGTGACTACAAACAATGACCAATACATACGACAACGAAATGTTTTTTGATGCTTATGCAAAAATGCCTCGTAGTAAAGACGGCTTAAAAGCCGCGCAGGAGAGTGGCATCGGCTGAAGCCGCTGATTCCATCGCTCATAGGAAAGAGTGTTCTGGATTTAGGCTGCGGTTATGGTTGGTACTCAAAGTATGCCGCGAGAAGACTTGGGACTTCGTCATCTCTAATTTTGCATTACATTATATTAAGACTTAGAAAGCGTTTTTAGAAAAGTCCATCAGACCTTAAAACCCGACGGCGTATTTTTCTTTAATATCGAACCTCCGGAAGATATGTTGGACTCACCCGGATTCGAGAATGAATTACGTCGGGCCATGATACTTTTGATTAAGGCCAGAGTGAAAAAATAGCCTTGTTGCGAATGCGTTTCTCATAAAGTTTGGCAGGTGTATACTTGAAAAGTACACCAATATTCGAATCCATTTATCGAAGATTGAAAGGAGAGAAAATGGAATTTAAGAAAGTTGTATTACTCGGTGGCGGTGTTTTAGGTGCACAGATTGCTTTGATGAGCGCCTATACAGAGCACGACACGACTATTTGGATGCGCAGTGAAGGGTCTATCGAAAGAACCAAACCCAAATTGGAAAGATACAGCAAGTTGATGCTGAAGTCTTTGGAGGATTCCAAGGCGTTAATCGGAAACCCTATCGGAGCTCATCGTTATCCCAGAGCCCTCATTAAGGATTGGGATAATACTACAGAAGAAAAGATTGATGAGCTTATTGCCAAAGGCAAAAAGAACATGGACGAAAAGTTACATCTCGAATTAGACCTCGCCAAGGCCTTAGAAGGTGCCGATATCGTTATTGAGACTATGTCCGAAGATAAGCAGGCCAAAATTGATGTCTATACAAAAATCAAAGACATGATGGACGAGAAGACTATCCTGGTGACTAACACCTCCAATATGCTGCCCTCTACTTTTGCCGAATATACCGGTAGACCTGAGAAGTACATGGCCCTTCATTTTGCTAATGAAATTTGGGCCCAAAATACGGCCGAATGTATGGGTCACGAAGGCACTAGTCAAGAGACTTATGATGCTGTTGTTCGCTTTGCGGAAGAAATTCATATGATACCTATTAAGCTTTATAAAGAACAAGCCCATTATGTGCTGAACTCCATGCTGAACCCTTTCCTAGCTTCAGCTTTAGAGCTTTGGGGTAAAGATGTTGCAGATCCGGAAACAATTGATAAGACCTGGCGTCTAGCTACCGGCGCTCCAGCTGGTCCCTTCCAGATTATTGATGTAGTTGGTCTTAACACTGTATATAACTCTGTTGCGTTAGCACCCGCATCAAAGGACCCCAACACCGTTTTATATCAAGTGGCCAAAAAGCTGAAAGAGAAGATTGATAAGGGCGAAATCGGTATTAATGCTGGTAAAGGTTTCTATACTTACGAAGACAACAACAATGCCTTGCTCTAATCTTGATTAGGTCACGAGACTTAGAACTTTAATATAGTCTATAGAACGCACCCCATACCTGAGACTACAAAGTCTGGATGGGGTGCGTTGTTTGGATTAAAAGGATTTAGGTGGAGTAAATGCCAAGCCTAGACCTACTATTTTGGGAAAAGAATATACCTCATGGAATCCTGGAAAAGGTAAAATTACGATTGGTTCTCACGTATGGAAAGTTTCTGGAGATGAAAGCTTCCCAATCAATTAGTCACCGTATGCTTTTCGAGATGTAACACATCTCTTGTCAGTTAAGAAATACTAGACTCTATAATTGCAAGAAATATAGACTTTTTGGCAAGTTTTTGTTAGTGAAAAAAACGACCTCTTACTAAAGTATCTTTAGATGTCATTTTTCGTGTGTTTTAAGTCGCGAGTTTTGGCCAAAGACGACGCAGACGAACTTTAGATTAACGAGAGGATAGGTCATGTTAAAAGTCTTAATTGTAGACGATGAGCCGGTTATCACGGAAGGATTAAAGATTCTGGTTGATTGGAAGGCTGAAGGTTTCGATGAGCCGGAAGTCTCCGATAATGCTCTGGATGCCTTAAGAAAGTTGCGGGACCATAGCTACGACCTCATCATCACCGATATCAAAATGCCGACCATGTCCGGTTTGGAATTTTTAGAAGAGGTTAGGGAAAAAGATCTTTTAGATGCCTACTTTATTATCCTGAGCGGTTTTGCCGACTTTGAATACGCTCGTCGGGCCATCGGTTTGGAATGCATCGATTATCACCTGAAACCATTAGAGAAGAAGGCCTTATTAGGGTCGCTGGACAAAGTCAGACAACTGCACCGGCAGAAAAAACAAGAATTATCTACCAAAGAGAGCCTACATTCGGCCTATTTGGAAGCACGTTTAGCTTCGTTTTTGCATTACAAATATGATGATAAGGATCTCGAATATATCAAGTCGTCCTTACGATTCAGCAAGCAATTGAGATATGTGTCTTTACAGCCTATCAGCCGTAGCGAGGAAGGCGACTTGGATGAGGAACTTCGAGAGCTCCAAAGAATCTTATATAACAGTGTGGAATTTTATTTGGGTGCCGATAAGTCCTACGGTATCTTCGATCCGTCCAGAGAAGAAAATGTCTATGAAATAGGCCTGGTCCTTACCGACTGCTTGGTCGAGAAGAGAAGGCTTAGCACACAGCAATTTTTAGAGCGACTCATGCTGCATCTGAGGGGTGTCACCGATAAGGAATTGGTTCTCTTGGTCGGCAAAAATGTTTCCGGTTTGGAAGAACTGCCGGATTCTTACTCCGGTACTTGCATCTTGCGGTCCTTTTTGGCCTTCCTGCCGGTCAAAGAAATCTACTTTTATGAGGATGAGGTGCAGGTCAGCTTGGACCATGCCGTTATTTGCAAGGATGAATTAGACGGGCTCATATCTGCGGTAGAAAGAAACCACAAGGCGGATATTAAGCAAAGTGTCGACGCTTTCTATTCCAAGATGCGGGAGATGAAAGTTTCGCAGGAAACCGTCAAGCTCAACATTAATTATCTGCTCTTTTCTCTTATTCATCTGGCAACTAAGCTTAACGAAGATGTCGATCAACGGAAAATTCTTGAGATTATTTCGGAAGCTGCAGTAGAAGAAGGTATGATGCGAGGCAGTAGCGAGCATCTTTTTGAGTTCAGTCGCGATTACGCGGACTATCTTTCACAGTTGGCCAAATCTCTAGGTAAGGGTGTTTTGGACGATATTCTACGTGAAATAGAAGAAAATTATGCCGACAACCTGACGTTGCGTTCGTTGGGCAAGAAATACTATGTAAACAGTGTCTACCTGGGTCAATTGTTTAAAAATGAGTTTCAAAGCTCTTTTAAAGATTACCTGAATTCGGTTCGCATGAAACACGCCGCTGAATTATTAACCTACAGCGATATGAAAATTATGGAGGTCGCAGAACGGGTCGGTTATCGGGATGTGAATTACTTTGTCACACGATTTATCAATGCCTATGATTGCACCCCTTCCAAATTTCGCAGAGCTAAGCAAAAAAATGGATACTATACATAATGCATAAAAATAATTAAGGGGTATTGTGTGAGTTGTGTTTTAGTGGTGAATATAAGAGGAGAAGATATAGAAGATAACAGACTTTTATATAGTTTGTCATGGTATCGGCTATAGTTTGTCTATGGTTTGTTTAAATTGCCTGATATACACTTGACGCCAAGTAATAAAACTTTTTATTAGTAGGAGGTAAACAATGAAAAGGAAACTTACTGTAATGGCCTTAGTGTTCGCCATGTTATTGGCCCCTGTTTTGTCAGCTTGCAATAACGGCGGCGGAGGAAAAGAATCCGGATCGAAATCCAACTCGGCGGGCAAAGACGGGAAACAAGAAATTACGGAATTTACGGCGTTTCTCGCGGTTCCCGGATCCGAGGTCAATGATGACAACGAGGTCAAGCAAATCATTGCCGAAAAGACAGGTTACAAAATTAAGGAAACCTGGCTGACCGGCCAAACAGAAACTGAGGCAATCGGTACCATGATTGCTGGTGACGAGTATCCGGATATTATTGACGGTGGTGTAGCGACTAAGAACTTATATGAAGCAGGTGCTTTGGTCCCCTTGGATGACTACATCGAGAAGTATCCTAATATCAAGAACTTCCTGAACGAAGAGCAGTGGGACTCGCTGCGTCAGGATGACGGGAAGATTTATTGGATTCAACAGTTCGGTAATATCAAGGGCGAAGACAAAACGACCACTCAGACCATGGGTGCTTTCTGGATTCAGGCCAGAGTTCTGGAATGGGCCGATTATCCCGAAATCGTCACACTGGATCAATACTTCCAGCTCTTAGAAGACTACAACAAAGCCAATCCTACTATGGAAGACGGTACCAAGAACATTCCTTACACTATTCTTTGCGAAGGTACGAAGTTCTTCTGCCTGACCGGTGCACCTTTGGAATTGGCCGGCTATCCTAACGAAGGCTCGGTCTACGTCGATGAAGAGACACTTAAAGCCGTGGACTATAACACGACCGATATGACCAAACGTTATTACAAAAAGCTCAACGATGGCTACAAGAGCGGTCTGGTGGACCCCGAATCTTTCACACAGACCTATGACGAGTATATCGCCAAGCTCTCTTCCGGACGTGTTCTGGGTATGCACGACCAAGGCTGGAACTTCTCTAATTCTGTAAACGCTGCCTTAACCCAGGCCGGTTTGGACAAGCAAGGTTGCGATTATATTCCTATCGGTTTGGTCTTTGACGAGGATATCCATAACCGCTGGTTTACCAGACAGTACACCATTAATACCGCTTCCGGTATCGGTATTACCAAAGACTGTAAAGATCCTGATGGCGTTATGAAGTTTATGAATGACTTGTTGGATCAGGAAATTCACGATCTCCGTTTCTGGGGTGTGAAGGGTGTCGACTACGATGTAAACGAGAAGGGCGAATACTTCCGTACCAAGGAGCAAAGATTCGAATCCACCAATACCTCTTACAGAGCCACCCACTTATGTCCCTATAGCTGGATGCCGCAATATGAAGGCACATCCGATGACGGTATCAATGCCAACAAGCCCTCCGACCAGCCCGGTGAGTTCTATGACGGATTAAATGACGATATTAAACGTGCCTTTGATGCATACGGGGCCAAAACCTATATCGACTTGTTAGGCGTCAATGAGCCGGCAGGGCCCTGGTATCCTTTGTGGACCTACTCCAATGCCATCACCACATCCACACCCGGCGGTATTGCCTTTACCAAGATGGATGAAGTGTTCCACGAGTACATGCCCAAAGTGTGTATTGCGGATGACTTCGAAGCTATGTGGGATGAGTTCCTGAAGACTTATGAAGAATGTAATCCTCAGGATTTCCTGGATGAGATTCAGGCCATCTTGGACAAACGTATCGAAGACCACAAGCAATACGAAAACTAAGACATGATTGAAGGCTAAAAGAAATCAGAGAAATCAGATCCGGCGCTTGTTTTCGCGCCGAGGTCTGATTTCTTCATAAAAGGTTAGAAAGGTGACACAATGGCAATTGCAAAAGCAGAAAAACCACTACCCAAAAAGAAAAAGATTACTGCCAAGACGCTGAAGTCGCAACGCGCACTCCTTATTGCCGCCGCCATCTTCGTAATATACGGCATCGTATTCTATTATGTTCCCCTGGTCGGCTGGCTCATGGCTTTTCAGGATTATAGCCCCAGATTAGGCTTTTTGGGGTCCGAATTTATCGGGATCGACAAGTTCAAGTTCTTGTTTTCCGATAAAACCTTTCTTCGAGTCATCCGAAATACTTTGGCCATGGGTGTATTGAACCTGGTGACATCAACATTTATGGCTATCTTATTTGCCATCTTGCTAAACGAAGTCCGAAATACTCGGGCCAAAAAGGTGGTACAGACTGTTTCCTACCTGCCGCACTTCCTTTCTTGGATTATTGTTACAGGTATTCTCCACGACGTCCTGGCTTCAGGAGGTATTGTAAACGAATTGCTCTTGAAGTTCGGCTGGGTCGATAAACCCGTTAACTTCTTTGCCAAACCCGAATGGTTCTGGGGCTTGGTTGCGTTCTCCAATGTTTGGAAAGAAACCGGATGGAACGCCATTATCTATTTGGCCGCCATTACTTCTATCGATCCTTCTTTATATGAGGCTGCGGCTATTGACGGCGCAGGTCGTTGGCAGCGAATCAAAAATGTGACGCTTCCCGGTATCCGGCCGACCATCATGATTCTGTTATTACTCAGTATCGGTAATGTCTTGAACGCTGGTTTCGAAGTCCAATACTTATTAGGAAACGGCTTGGTGCAGAGTGTTTCGCAGACCATCGATATTTACGTATTGCGCTGGGGTATCAGCCAGAACGATTATTCCTTAGGTACGGCAGCCGGTCTATTCAAGAGTTTTGTCAGTATCGTTTTGATCGTAATCGTCAATCAGCTGGCCAGACACTACGGCGAAGAACGTCTGTACTAGGAGGTGTTTTATGTCCACATCACGTACTAAAATCAAAAAGATCTATCCGGGCGATGTTGCCTTCAGGATTTTTAATACGCTATTCCTAACTATATTTGTCATTATCACGCTTTATCCCATACTAAACACATTGGCGATTTCTTTTAATGACGGAACAGACGCTTTACGCGGTGGCATCCATATTGTCCCCCGCGTCTTTACGACCAAGAATTATCAGACGGTGCTGCAAAGGCAAGCGCTGAAAACCGGTGCATTTATTACGGTTAGCCGAACGGTATTAGGAACGGTCTTTGCACTTTTTGCCAATGCGGTCCTGGCCTTTATAGTGAGCCGGAAAGAATTTGTTTTTAGAAAACAACTTACCGTCTTCTGGATTATTACCATGTATGTAAACGGTGGTCTGATTCCAACCTTCCTCTTATATCGGAAGCTTAATCTGACCGGCACGTTTTGGGTCTATGTCATCCCGGGTTTGGTCGGTGCCTTTAATATGCTGGTTATTCGTACTTACATGAACGGTATACCGGATTCTTTGGAGGAGTCGGCCATGCTGGATGGGGCGGGCTACACCAGAATATTTTGGACCATTATTTCGCCCTTGTGTAAGCCGGTTTACGCTACGGTTGCCTTGTTCGTGGCGGTCTATCAGTGGAACTCTTGGTTTGATGCCATGCTTTATAACCGCTTAAGACCGGAGTACACAACTTTGCAGTATGAATTGATGAAGCTTCTGTCATCGGTTATGAATCAAAATACCAATGTAGAGTCCTTGAAGAATGTGCAAGATACGGTTACGCCGACATCGGTCCGGGCAGCGGCGACCATCATCACGATCCTGCCTATCGTTTGTCTTTACCCCTTCTTGCAGCGTTACTTTGTGACGGGTTTGACCCTGGGGAGTGTAAAAGCCTAGAGCACTATGGATAAGTTCAAAATCCGGACACAGCTATTGATTTTCTACCTCATCGGTATGTTGATTCCACTGATTATTGTGGATGCCATTATTTTCAATATTCTCGTTTCGGCAGAAAAAGAGAGGAATGACTACGAGATGTCGGGGACTACGGAGGCAGTCAGCAACGCGATAGTGAACCGGATTATGAACACGGCTGTTTTGGCCGAAAACATTAATCGAAATAAGCAGGTGAACGCCTTTTTGGCAACGGACTATGCATCCTTAGAGACCTATGTAGACCGTTGGCAGAAAATAAGAAAGGATACGCTGAACCGGGGCAATATCGGCTACGATGCGCCGACCTTCTACATCTATGTCGATAACGATACCATCGTCAACGGCGGAGGTTTTGCCCGTTTGGATAAAATTGCCGATGCCCCCTGGTTAAGAGAGTTTGAAGCGAGGGGAGAAGCGGAGCAGTTCCGGGCTTTTTATGATTATTCGCCCGTTATGCATTCAGGTCAGCGTGTCTTTTACTTCGTACGTGAGATGGATTTTTACAACAAGGAGCAAAGAAAGATTCTCACGTTGAAGCTGGAAGGGTCGGCCTTAGATCGCTTCATAAAGGATCTCAATTACCAGGTTCCCATTTATGTCTGTGCCGATAATAAAATTCTTTTTTCGAATCGGACCGAATATAAGGAGGCCGAGGATTTTGAGACATTCGATTTACAGGCCAAAGTCGGCTATGAGAAAGATCTGCAAATCTACGGCACGGACCTTCAAGTTTACATCCTTTTTCAGCCCGTTCCTATAAACGAAATTATTAAAAACAACAGCGGTCTACTGCTTTTTATGCTGGCTTTACATATCTTGCAGGTCATCGTCATGATTTCTCTTTTGAATCATTCTCTTGTAGAGCGCATTACCGAGCTTAGTAAAGTTTTCCGAAATGTGAATGCCGACCACATTCCTAAACTGGAACGTGTCAGAGGCAAAGACGAGATCGGCAAGCTCATGTCCGGCTACAACGAGATGGCCGACCGGATGAACCATCTGATCGATTCGATCTACCGCAACCAAATCAAAGAACAAAAGATGAGTATAGCCCGCCAGCAGGCCGAGCTCAAAGCCTTGCAGTCTCAAATCAATCCGCATTTTCTTTTTAACGCCTTGGAAAGTATTCGTATGCACAGCCTGTTGAAATATGAGTACGAGACGGCTGAAATGGTCGAAAATCTCGCTCTAATGGTCCGCCAGAATGTGGATTGGGGAGAAGACCTGATTCCCATCGGAGATGAGTTGGAGTTTGTCCGCGCCTATTTGGAATTACAAAAATACCGTTTCGACAAGAAGTTTAACTACGATATCGAAATGGATGAGGACTTGGGAAAATACAGAATTCCGCGCCTCTCTATTGTGACCTTTGTCGAGAATGCTTGTGTACACGGTATTGAGAACAAGTGCGGTAACAGCTGGCTTTTCGTGAGAGTTTATGAAAAAGAAGGCAATTGTCTTATCGAAATAGAAGATACCGGTGCCGGCATGAAGGAAGACGAATGCCAAAGACAATTGCAACGTATGCGGGAAGCCGGCTGGGAAGATTTGAAGGCCGAAAAACAAGTCGGCATGCTAAACGCCTCCATCAGGCTGCGTCTGTTGACCGACAATCGCGTACGTTTTGCCCTTCAAAGTGAGGAGCAGGTCGGAACCACGGTTGAGATTGCTATCCCTATGGACAGCTTAAGAAGTTGAAAGTTAAAAATAGAAGAATAGTAGGAAGACACAAATGGATTTTTCAGCAAGAAAAGGACAAGCAAACATTCGCCTTATAGACGCCGAAGGAAGTCCCGTGGCAGATAAGAAGGTAGAGGTTCAGATGACCCGCCATGCCTTTTTATTCGGCTGTGGAGCCTTCGATTTTGTAGACTACTATAATCTGCCTGAAGGTGAGGAAGACCCTGCGCTCCAAGATCGGATAGACAAGTGGCTGGCCCTTTATAACTACGGAACCTTGCCTTTTTACTGGGGACGTTTTGAGCCTAAAGAAGGCAAGCCTCAAACCGAAAAGCTTATGAAGGCTGCTCAATATCTTAAAAACAAGGGCGTTGAACTAAAGGGGCACCCCTTGTGTTGGCATACGGTCTGTGCCGACTGGCTCTTGAAATATGACAACGAGACGATTCTCCAAAAGCAAATCGACCGTATCCATCGCGACGTCGGCCAATTCAAGGGCCTCATTGACTGCTGGGATGTTATCAATGAAGTCGTCATCATGCCGATTTTCGATAAGTACGACAATGCCATTACACGTCTGGCCAAAGACCTGGGCCGTGTCGGCATCGTTAAGCAAATGTTTGAAGCCGCCTACGAAACCAATCCCGGCGCAGAGCTTTTAATTAATGACTTTAATACTTCGACGAACTACGAAATCCTGATTGACGGTTGCCTCAACGCCGGTGTACCCATTTCGGCTATCGGTATTCAGTCTCACCAGCACCAGGGCTACTGGGGAGTCGAGAAGTTAGAAGCGGTTCTGGAGCGTTACGAGCACTTTGGCCTGCCGATTCACTTTACCGAGAACACCTTAATTTCAGGTGACCTGATGCCGGAATACATCGTGGACTTGAACGATTGGCAAGTGCCCGAATGGCCCAGCACGGCGGAAGGCGAAGAGCGTCAGATGCAAGAAGTAGAAGAGATGTATCGAATTCTCTTTAACCATCCGCTGGTTGAAGCCATCACCGGTTGGGACTTTACCGACGGGGCCTGGTTGGGTGCGCCCAGCGGTGTCTTACGAGAGGATAATACCGTAAAGCCGGTCTACAAGCGTCTGAAGGAATTGATAAAGCAGGAATGGTGGACGACTTTTGAGAGCCACAGCGATACGGATGGCCAAATCCGGGTTGAGGGTTTTAAGGGCGATTACGAGCTTCTAATAGACGGCAAGGCCTATCCCTTTACGCTTGCTTCGGCCAAAGACGGCGCCGAAGATACTATCGTCATCCGCCTGTCTTAGTGGAATAATAAAGAAGGAGATAAAAGAGATGAGTTTAAAGCAAAAGTTACAGACCTATTTTGAGCTGGGGGCTGCGGTTTCGGCTAAGAACCTGGAAGATACAGGCGCTGCTTCTTTGCTAAAAGAAGAATCTTCGCTCATAACAGCCGAAAATGAGATGAAGCCCATGTTCATCCTGGACCATGCCCAGAGCTTGGAGAACCTTAAGACAGACGGGGCACCGGGCTGTGATTTTACTATGGCGCGCAAATATTTGGACTATGCGAAAAAGCATAAACTGAAACTTCGGGCCCACACCCTGGTCTGGCACAACCAGACACCACGCTGGTTTTTTGCGAAAGACTACAGCGATCTGGAAGACGCGCCCTTGGTCCACCGGGAAACTATGTTATTTCGTATGGAAGCCTTTATTCGCGATTACATGACCTTCGTCTATAAGGAGTATCCGGGCCTGGTCTATGCTTGGGATGTCTGTAATGAAGCCGTGGCAGACGACGCGTCCGTTAGAAAGTCGCTTTGGACCCAGACTTTGGGCGAAGACTATTGCTTTAAGGCCTTTGAATTTGCCAAACGTTACAACAGCGAGGATGCCTTACTTTTTTATAACGATTACAGCAGCTTTGTGCCAAAGAAGCGGGATTTCATCTTGGACAATATCCTGAAGCCTTTGATGGAACATAATTTGGTAGACGGTATGGGCATGCAGACCCACCTCCTGATGGATTCTGACTTGGGCCTTTATGAAGAAGCTCTGAAAATCTACGGGGAGACCGGTTTGACCCTACATGTGACAGAACTAGACATACACACACCGGGTGACGACCCGGCCCATCAGCAAGCCTTGCTGGAAAAATATAGCGAGCTTTTCGGTATTTATAAGCGCGCCGTGGAAGAGAAGACGGCCAAACTCGAAGCCGTGATTTTCTGGGGCATACGTGATGAAGATAGTTGGCTTACTGAATTTAGAAAAGAAGCAAGTTTCCCTCTGCTTTTTGCGGGAGACTATAAAAGGAAAGCGATTTATGACCAATTGGAAGGAGAACTCTAATGAAAATCTATGTGGATGTAAACGCTAAGTTTGACGGAGACGGCAGTAATAAGAGACCCTTTAAGACCATATCGGAAGCGGCTCAAGTTGCCTTACCGGGCGACAAGGTCCTGGTAGCCCCCGGTGTTTATCGCGAAAATGTGAAACCGGTCCATGCCGGAACAGAAGAGGATCGTATCGTTTATAAGAGTGTTAAGCCTTTGGCCGCTGTCGTTACCGGTGCGGAGGAGGTCAAAAACTGGGAAAGACATCAAGCTGACGTCTGGCTGGCCCGAATCAAGAATGGTGTTTTCGGAGATTATAATCCTTACACCACCTATGTTTTCGGCGACTGGTATTTTGCAACACGTGACAAACATACCGGCTGCGTGTGGCTGAATGATGAAGCCTTGTATGAAGCGACCACCTTAGAAGACTGTTTAAACCCAAAGAAATCCGAAACCTCCTGGGTACCGGAGAAATCCTTATGTAAATGGTATACCGAACAAGATGAGGAGAAAGACGAAACCCTAATCTACGCCAATTTCGGCGGCATCGACCCCAACGAAGAGAAGGTCGAAATTACGGTGAGACGCCAATGCTTCATGCCGGAAGAAACCGGTATCGGCTACATTACCGTAAAGGGTTTCGACATTAATAAAGCCGCGACCACCTGGGCACCACCGGCCGCTTATCAGGACGGTATGATCGGACCGCATTGGTCCAAGGGCTGGATTATCGAAGAGTGTGACATCTGGGGCAGCAAATGTGCCGGTATTTCTATCGGCAAGTATCTGGACCCGGAAAACAACCACTACTTTACGACCAAACATGTAAAGAGCCCAACGCAGATGGAGCGTGATGCGGTTTGTCGTGGCCAATACCATGGCTGGATCAAAGAAAAAGTCGGTAGCCACATCATCCGTCGAAACAATATTCACCACTGTGAGCAAGGTGGTATTATCGGCCGTATGGGCGGTGTTTTCTCCCTGATTGAAGATAACCATATTCACCATATCAACAACATGATGGAGCTGGGCGGAGCGGAAATTGCCGGTATTAAGATTCACGCCGCCATCGACATTACCATGCGGCGTAACCACATTCACCATTGCACCATGGGCATCTGGACCGACTGGGAAGCTCAGGGAACGCGTATATCACAAAACCTCTTACACGATAATCAAAAGCCTGCCTTCGCCAAGCACTTGCCGGGCGGCATGATGAGTATGGACCTTTTTGTCGAGGTATCGCATGGACCGACCCTTATTGACAACAATATTCTCTTATCAGACGTTTCCTTGCGTTTCGCAACCCAGGGTGTGGCCCTGGTCCATAACCTTATTGCCGGATCTTTCACCTGTGTAGGCGACGGAACCGGCTGGCGTTATACGCCCTATCACTTCCCCCATCAAACGGAAGTCATGGGGTTCATGACCATCCTGCACGGCGATAATCGCTTTTATAACAATATCTTTGTCCAGAAGTGGCCCAAGGAAAACTACCAAGTCTTCTCCGACAGTGCACCGGACGAACCCGGTCAGGGCGAGAACCGCGAAGTCGGTACTCATGTCTTTGACGACTACCCGACCTATGATGAATGGATCAGTCATTTCCAAATGGAGGAAGACATTCCCAACATGCGTGAACTAGAGCAATTCCACTTCTCGCACTTGCCGATTTGGGCCAAAGGCAATGCCTATTTGGCCGGAGCTGAGGCTTGGAAAAAGGAAAGAGATTTCTTCACGGATAAAGACAGTGAAATCAGCTTAGAACTCGTAGAGGAGAAGGGCCAGTACAAGCTTCAAACTAATCTTTATGATGTCATGAAAGACTTCCGGGCGGACATGGTCCACACCGAGACCTTGGGCAAGGCCTTTGAACCGGACCAAGCCTTTGAGAACAATGACGGAACACCAATCAGCTTTAATAAGGATTATTTCGGTAATCATCGTGGCGTAGAGGTCTTGCCCGGTCCTTTTGCCCGGGCAGAAGACGCCGCAAAAGCGTTATTATAAGTTTGAATATGAAGGCATTGACCTTTGCCGCAAAGAAGGTGTGGACTTTATTTTGGCCCTGGGCGGAGGCTCTACCATTGACTCGTCTAAAACCATTGCAGCCGGCACCTTATATGACCGCGATTTCTGGGACTTCTACAGCAAGGGCATTGCCGTCGAAAAAGGTATGGCTCTTCCTGTATGAACTGTCCTAACCATCGCTGCAGCCGGATCCGAGGGTTCGCCCGATTCGGTTATTACTAATGAAAAAACCAATTTCAAAGGTGGTGCCTCAGGTGAAGGCCTGCGTCCAGTGTTCTCCATCCTGAATCCGGAGCTCACGGAGACTTTACCGGCCTATCAGACGGCCTGCGGTATCACCGATATTATGGCCCATCTCTTCGAGCGTTATTTCACGAACACCGAAGAAGTGGAAGCCACCGACCGAATGATTGAAGGTCACTTGCAGGCCATGATTCATGAAGGCCCTCGTGTTATTGAAGTATAACTATAAGCAGGATGTCATGCGCTTTGCCCAGCTGGCCGTGCGTGTTTGGGGTTGCAGCATGGATTTTGCTAATCTCGAGAGAACGGCTTTAGAAGGTATAGATAGATTCCGTGCCTTCCTTAAGTCTATCGGTATGCCCCTGACTTTGGCCGAAATCGGCGGCAAGGAAGAGGACATTCCCGATATGGCCAAAAACGTCGTTTACGGTAACGGAGGCTCGGGCAATATCGGAGGCTTTGTCAGCTTATCTGAAGAAGATGTGGCCAACATTTATCGCCTAGTCCTGTAAGACTAAGCCTTACTTATTGTAAAAAGAACTCCCCCGTCGGCCTTGATCCGGTGAGGGAGTTTACTATGTTTTTGGGCCTTCATACCGGGCTGAAACCTACTCAACCGCTTTCATGGCTTCAACCATATCAATCTTCCTAATTTTAAAGTGCATCAAGAGCATCACAATAGCCGAGAAGACCATGGCCAGAAGGATGGAGTACAGGTAGCTTGTTGCATTAATAGTAAGAGGGAAAATCATGACGTCAATTTCGACAGTCTTCAAGACATAGGCACAGAGGAGAGGACCGAAAATCAGTCCTAATAGAATCCCGATAACAACCAGAATAACGACTTCTTTATAAATATACATGGTGACTTCCCAGTTTTTAGCTCCCAAAACTTTAAGTGTGGATAACTCGCGCTCACGTTCAGAAACATTTATGTTGATAAGACTATATAAGACGATGAAGTCCAGCATGGCTGCGCAAATAACCAGAATAAGCGTGACCGCATTCAAAGTCTCTAGCGTATTATTAAAGAGTTCCTGCCATGCGTTGACGAGCGAAGAGCCCAGGATGCTATCTTGGTCATTTATTTGCCCCATGAGCGTTTCCCGTTCAGTTTGCTTGTCAGTAGAGAATTGAAGAATTGCAGTATTAGGGATTAATACATCCTTTCCTGTAATTTCTTTGTAAGTGGCTTCGCTCATGTAGAGATTGTGATTTAGATAAGATTCAATAATATGGCTGACTTTAAAAAGATAATTTTGGCCATTTTCATCTTCCAACTTGAAGCTGTCGCCCGGCTTTACATGAAGCAACTTGGCAAGCTTATGCGTTATGTAAACTTCTCCTTTTTCCGGCAAGTCCTCTAACAATTTTCCGGATTTAACATCGTAAAACTTGAAGTAATCCTGATAGTGGTTACGGGCAGGCAGGGCATCAATCTGCACAGTCTGTTCGTTGATGTCTTCACCAATAGTGGTGAGATTTTCTGCATAGAAATTTAGAATGCCCTGTACGGATTCTTGGGCCAAAAATTCTTCTGTGAATCGTTGGATATCTTCAATGTCGGCATCATCCTGATACGCTATATGGGCATCGTATTTGAGAAGTTCGCCAAACTGACGATTAGCCAGGCCACTTATTGAATTGCCGATACCATAGCCGGTAATAAGGAGAACCGTACAACCCGCGACCCCGATTGCCGTCATCACATTACGCCCTGCATAGCGACTGAGGTTTCGCATCGTAACCTTGGCATTAAAGCTTAATCTGGACCATAGAGCCTTCCAGCGTTCCAATAAGATTTTAGAGCCGGATTTGGGTGGCTTAGGACGCATGAGTTCAGCAGGAACTTCTTGGAGCGACTTTCGGGTCGTAAAGACGGCCGGCAGGATGGTTGTAACAGCACTTAATACGATGGTAAGGAAAATATCGAATTTATAGAACCGGGTTATGGCCGGCGGGTATTCGTAGAGCATGCCATAAGAGCCTATAATAATCTTCGGCAAGAGGTAATTTCCCAAGGGGATACCGATACTGACACCCAAGACTGTTGACATGGCGGCATAAAGGAGAAACTTCCGGGCGATATCGCGAGGTTCGTAACCCATAGCCTTGTAGGTGCCTAAGTTTATGCGCTCTTCTTCGACCATGCGTTTCATGACCGTCCAACTGACCAAGGCGGCTATAAGGTAGAAGATAACGGGGAAGACTCTGGCCACCGCGCCGATCCTTTCGGCGTTGTCCTTATATTCATTGTAGCCTTGGAAATAGCCCCGGTCTTTGAAGAGGTAATTGGGCTTCATGAGCTTGGCCAAATCTTTTCTGGCGTCCTCCAACTTATCTTCACCATCCGCAATTTCTTTTTTTCCGTCGATGATTTTTTGTTCCGCTTCGGCTATGTCTTTATCGGCTTTAGATTTTTCTTCCCGAAATGTTTTCTTACCGTCTTCTAATTCGGCCCGGCCGTCATCTAACTCCTTCTGGGCCTTGTCTAATTCAGCCGGCAGTTGGAAGATGCTAAGGCCATCGGGCATGTCGCTGTTTATATCTGCGATTTTGGCATCCAAGTCGTTTTGAGCCTTGTCCAGTTTTGCCTTTGAATCGGCCAAAGTTTGGGCGGCACCTTCTAGTGCTTTTTGACCGGCATCTAACTTGGCCCGGTTTTCGGCAATCTCTTTTTTGCCTGCCGCAAGTTTCTTTTCTGCTGCGGCAAATTCGGCCTCGGCCTTTTCTTTCTCGGCCGTAAATTGAGCCTTCCCTTCCTCTAAGGCCTTGCGGCCTTGGTCCAGCTTGGCTTGGGCTTCCTGGAGTTGCTTTTCTCCGTCGGCCAAAGCTTGCTTTTTCTCATTCAAGAGGTCTTCATTCTTCTGAATTTCTTCCCGGCCGGCGGCTAGTTCGGCTTCGGCTTTTTTGAGTTCTTCTAATTGACTTTTGGCCTGATCAATCTGGGCTTGCCCTTCGTCCAGAGGTTCTTGGATTAAGGTATAGACAATATCTTGCAAAGTGTAACCCTCAGGAAGATTTTCCTCAAATAGGGGTGCAAAGCCATTAACGGTTTCTTTGGTATTTTTAAGCTCTTTACGGATATCTTCTAGCATTTCATCCGTCAGGACACCGTCTTCGGGGATTTGAATTTTATCGGCAATGGCACCACGAATCATGTCGACCAGACCGGATAAGTCGGGTTTTTCTTCCAACAGTTTACCTAAGTCGACTTTCTTCCAGCCTTCCAGCTCGGTATCAACAGCATTACGGACTTTATTTAAAGCTTCTTGATTTTGCTCTAGTCGGTTTTGGAGTTCGTCGACTGAGCCGTATTGCTGCTCGATTTCTGCCTTAGCATCTTGAAGCTCTTTTTCACCTGCGTCTAAATCAGCCTTGGCCTCTTCGATTTGCTTCTCCGCATCGACTATGGCGGGTTCGGCCTCTGCCTTCTTTTGTGCGAAATTTGCCTTGGCCTTATTTAATTCTTCTTGGCCCTGGTTCAGCTCGTTTTCTTTAGCGGCCAGCTCATCGAAAGCGGCTTGAAGTTTGGCTTTACCGTCAGCGAGTTCTTTCTCTCCTTCAGCCAATTGGGCTTGGGCTTGCTTTAATTTGGCCCTACCGTCTGCCAGTTCTTTTTCGGCCTTGGCTTTTTCTTCATTAAATTGGGCCAGGCCTGCCTGGTAATCTTTTCGGCCTTGATCGATTTTGGCCTGTGCATCTTTTAATTCCTGAATGGCTGCTGTAAGGGTCATACCGTCAGGAAGTTTCTCTTCTATTTGAGCTTTGGCATCGTCCAAGGCTTTCTGGCCGTCTTCAAGTTTTTTCTCATTATCCTGAATTTCGGCTTTGGCATCATTGAGCTTCTTTCTACCGTCGGCGACTTCTTTTTCACCGTCTTTTATATCTTGCTTGGCCTGATTAATATCTTTCTCACCATCGGCGATTTCCTTATCAGCATCGTCCTTCACTTCGGTAAAGAGCATCTCGTCCCGGCCCTTAAAGGCTTCTTTTATTTCGGCCATCTTGTCTTCAACAACCGTTTCATACTCGGGGCTATAAGCTTTGAGACCGTGTGCGTCCTTTACTTCCACAGCAATGGCACTGAAGTAGTCGCCTTCGATGGCATCAGGGGATACTACGCAAAGATAATCAATACTACCTTTACCGATATTGGTTGCACCTCGGTACATACGGTCCACAAAGAGGGGAGATCTAACATAGCCTACAATGGTAAAGCTGTCTTGACGAAGATGTGGAATCTTATCTGCGTTTTCCTTTTTGGCTTTATCGTCACTGTTGGAATCTTTGGCCAGGCCCAGGTCGTTTAGTCGGATAGTATCACCGATGGCATAACCCTCTAAACCGCTGACGACAACGTTATAGTCGACAGCCACCTCATCGGTATTCTCGGGCAGGCGGCCCTCTATAACCAGATTCTGATTCATCTGAGAAATGGCATTGAAATCGGGATAGAAACGGTAAATGACCGCATTATCGGCATCTTGCCGGTCTACGGTCCGGTAGGGGGTATAGGAAATGCCCGAAACTTTATCCAAGATTTCCAAGTCCTTGTCGCGAATGCCGTAGGTGGACTGGATATGAATATCTTGGAAGTTTTGTTTTTCGTAATAGTCGGCGGCCAAATCAATCATGCCCGGCCTGGTCGCTCTTAAGCCCACAAAGAAGCCCGAACCCAGGGCGATAATCAATAATAAAGCCAAAAACCTGGGAAAGGTCTTCCAAATGGTTCTGAAATTGTCTTTCCATAGGGATTTTTTACGCATAAGTTACCACGCAATCTCGTCTACAGTCTTGGGATGGTCTTGGAGGTACATATTGGAAATCTTACCGGAGTTGACCTCGATGACCCGGTCCGCCATCTGAGAAATAGCCCTATTATGGGTGATGATGATAACCGTGGTGTCAGAATGCCGGCTCTGGTCTTGGAGAAGTTTAAGGATATGTTGTCCGGTCTCATTGTCCAAAGCACCGGTGGGTTCGTCGCACAAAAGAAGATCCGGGTCTTTTACCAAAGCTCTGGCAATGGAAACTCTTTGCTGCTCACCACCGGACAGCATGGCCGGAAAATTATCCATCCGATCTCCCAGACCCACATCGCGTAAGACCTGGGCCGAATCCTTCTTGGTATCGGTTATTTCTTCGGACAGTTCTACATTCTCCAAAGCGGTTAAGTTGGGGATAAGGTTATAGAACTGAAAAACAAAACCGACTCGGTCTCGGCGATATTCGGTTTGCTCGTTATCGTTATAAGAGGAAATTAATGTATTGTTTACCCAAATTTCTCCGTCGGTCGGTCGGTCCATGCCGCCCAGCATATTCAGAAGTGTTGTCTTACCGGCACCCGAGGGTCCCAGGATAACGACCAGCTCACCTTTATTAATGCCGAAATTGACATTGTTATTGGCTATGGTTTGGGCCCGACCTTCCCCGTACACTTTCATGACATTTTTAAATTCGATATAGTACTTCATAAGTATCAAGACCTTTCTACAATCGTCGGGCTGATAGTCTCCAAGTGGATAGTCTCTCAATAGTTATACCAAACTTTAACAAACTTTGATGTACGATAAATTAACGATTGTTGACAAATTATGAATAAGAATTTTTCGAAAAATAAAATGTTATAAGACCAGCATGAGCCAAATAGGCAGGCTGATTATCATGAGAAGCATGGACTGAATAGTCGCCTTAGTGACCAGGTCGACATCGAGTTTATAGACTTGGGCGAAGATATTGTTGAGGCTTCCGACCGGCAGCGAGGTCAAGAGAACCAGGGTTGCAAAAGCCATTTTGTGTTCGGGGAAACTTAGGAAGGCTATGTACATAAGGGCGGGGTAGAAGACCAGGCGAAGGAAGCTTATAAGGTAAGGAATCTTCCCGGTAAAAATGTCTTTGAAGCGGATGCCTATCAGAGAGGCCCCTATCAGAAACATAGTGAAGGGAGTCAGCGTGTCGCCAATCATACGGAAGGTTTTATAGGCCAAAGGCGGGAAACGGAATGGCGAGACGAAGACCAAAATCGTGACAATAGAGCTCATGATGGCCGGGTCTGTCAAAAGTTCCACGAACTTTTTGCGGGGATTATGGCCCTTGGGGCTTATGAAAGATAAGCCCAGGGTGTAATAGAAAAGGTTAAAAACCATATTGTAAAGGACCGCATAAATCATGCCGTCATTACCCAATAAGGTGCTGATAACCGGAAAGCCCAGAAAACCGACATTCGCGAAGGTGGCACAGTTGGCAAAAAGTCCGGCTTGCTTAAGCTGGTCTGGATAAATTCTTTTGCCCAACCTGTAATTAATAAGTGTAGCCAGGCTAAAGTATAAGACTATGAAGAGGACCGATAATAATAGGCCCTTACCCATGGCGGAATCAAAGGCTCGGTCGGAAGAGGCCAGGATGGAAAAAGGCAGGATGAAGCGCGTAATCAGGCGAGATAATTTGGCCTGGACCTCATTGGTCAAGAGACCTTTTTTACGCATGAGCATACCTAAAAAGACCAAAAAGAAAACTTGAATCAGTAAGCCGATAACCTGCTCCATTTATGCCCCTCCCACTAGAAGGCATATTAGAGGTCTTGAGAAAAACTGGCAAGACTTGTTAATATAAGCAATTGCTTATAATTATGATAAAATAGCAAAATACAAGAGATAATAGATTAAAGAACCCGTGCTATATCACTAGCCGATAGGAGGACAGACATTATGCATATCGTCATTGGTTCAGACCAGGGGGGCTTCGAGATGAAAGAAGCACTCATGGAGCGCTTGACCGAGGCCGGAATTACCTACCTGGATGTAGGAACATTTGACCCGTCTTCGGTTGACTATCCCGATATTGCCGAGACGGCTTGTGCCAAATATCTAGACCCCGAGGAACATATTGACTTAGGTATTTTGATTTGCGGTACCGGTATCGGCATCGGTATGGCCGCTAATAAAGTGAAGGGCATCCGTTGTGCCAATTGTTCGGAAACCTATTCGGCCAAGATGGCCCGTCGCCACAATAATGCGAATTTCCTTTCTTTGGGCGGCAGAACTTTGGGTATAGAACTGGCTTGGGAAATCATTGAGGCTTTCTTGAACGAACCTTTCGAAGGCGGCCGCCACCAGCGCCGGGTCGATAAGATCATGGCCTTGGAGGCTTAGAAGAAGAGACTATGTCAAGAGACGCACTCAGAAACTGGCTGGGCTTTAGCTATTTTAGACTCTTATGCCAAGCCCGCACACCTTACCTGTCCGAAGAGGCCCAATTAAGCCCGTCGGATATGCCTTGGGAGACTGAAACAAAGACAGCCGATCTTTACCGGCTTTACGGTATGAAGCTTCAAGCTAAGAACTTACTAAAGCTTTTTTCGGATTTCTCCCAAGCTCAGGCAGACCGCATTGAAGCGGCGGAGGATAAGACTCTTTATTTATACGAACTAAGGCTAAACTCGGAAGGACGTTATATCCCCGGCAGCTTACGGATGGATTATTATGTCTGGTCCTTGAGCCAGCTCTTAGCCGGCCATGAGGACATTAATTTTCAAGACAAGGCTTCATTGGAAGCCGAATTGGATCAGGAGCTTTGCCAGGGTAATCCGGTATTTACCGCCCCCCTGGTTCTGGCTTTGAACCAATCTTTGGCCAAACTTTCAGGCTTGGAAAACTTCTTAGAAGAGGCTACCTATTTTGTTTTAGATCCGGGTGAGGAGGAAGACCTGACCGGCCGGGAAAAAATCAGAGAGCAAAAGATTTCTGATATCCGCCTGGTGGCTCAGGATGTCGAGCGAAATGACCCTATTACACATTATCTTTTGCCCGATGAAGAGACATCCCCTCCTAATCTTTTAGATTTAGAGGATTCCGAGACTTGGCGGCAGATGTTTAGGCCCGAGACCTACGCCTTGTCGTCCTGGCCCAGAGAGAACGGACTTTCTTTGGCCCATTTATGGATTTCTCTTAAAATGCAGCAGGCCTACGATGCCGGGATATACCCCCAAGGAGCCTTCTTAAGCTTCCAGGCACCTTTGGGAAGCGGGCGTGATCTTCTGATTGAAGACCACCTGGCCTATCTTTTATATATCAGGGCCTTGGAACTGAGTCGTTTAAGTAAACCTGCCGACGCCTTTACCATGCGTCGTTTTCAGACCCCGCCACATGACTTTGCCGGAAACTTCTATGTACCTTATCAGATGTTGGGACGCCAGGTCCTGACCCTGTCATCTTCCGATGCCGGGTCTTTACGGGATTTGTCGGACCGATTAAACCGAACCTCGGCCGGTAGAGACCTTAGCTATTACGTAGGGTCTTGGGACGATTTGAGAAAACTGGTCAAAGGACTTCTGGTCGATTTGGACCGCAAGAAGAAGGGTACGGAACGGCGTCTGTCCTTTAGAGAAGCAAAGACGGCTTTTAATCATGCTGTGACGGCCGCTTTGGCCAAAAGAGAAAAAATCCGTGATGTGTATGTTCTAACCGAAGCACAGACGGAACTTCATATCGGTTTATCCTTGATGAAGCAAGAAGCCGAGGATTTAACCGGCCTGGTTGAGAGCGAATTAGGGCAGATGGAAGACCTCAAGCACGAAAAGGACCTGGCCAAAGAAGACTTCCAAGGCAGAAGAGAAGACCTGGAATCCTTTAAGGCGGATATGAAGGGATTCTGGAAATTTGTTTACCTGCTTTTCAAAATCGGACCTTACAAGCACCAGGCCGATTCCTTGGAAAGCAAGGTCGATGAAGCAGATGTAGCCTTCCGCGCCGCCCAAGAAAAAGAAGACAAGCAGGAGAAGAAGCTGGCCGACCTCAGAGTTCAGCAAGAACTACTGGATAAGCGAATATTCCTCCAGGAAGAAAAAATTAAGTCCAAGGAGCCCAAGGTCGATGTGAATGACTGGACCATGGGACCTAATTACGCCGACCATGATTTTTATCAAAATATCAATACCGCTGAGGTCCAAGCGTCGGCAGCCTGGATGGATCGAGAGTTTTTGGACATAAGAGAAGCTGTCTTTAAGGCAAGCTTGGACTTGAACCGGGCCTTCCTGGACCACTCCACCGAAATCAGATCGAACTTGGAACGGCTGAGCCTCTTACTCCAAGATCAATATGAAGAGGCAGACGTAAGAAGGTCTCTGGGTATCTTATTAAATACTCTTCGTTTACAAGTCCCTATTTTGTGTGTGCCTCTGGATTTTTTGAGAGAACTCGAAGCCCATACGCCTCAGGGCCAAATGGGCAGCTTGATTTATTTGGATCCGCAAAGCGATTTGGCCTCGGACCTCTTGGGTCCCTTGTGGCGGGCCGGCAAAAGCTTTTTCCTCTCCGATCACTTGGCCCCGCCCGCCCGGTCTTTCCCGCCTAATCCTATCGAGGAAAGCCTCTTAAAGTTATTTAATCTCGATGCTTCTTACGTGGACCCTTTCGTGGGAGCCGACTGCTTCCTCATGGACGCCTATAGTCCCCTGGTGAAGTGGGGAGACAAGGCCATGGCCTTCCCCTTGCGCTTCTTGGATTGCTGGTCCGAACCTATGTTTAGCTTAGACAATCGCATCCATTGGCTCGATTATTTGTTGGGCCTTCCTTTAGAAGCCGGCAGTAAAGCTGATGATTTTATAGAGAAGTCCGACTGGCTCGATACTGGGGGCTTGGCCGATGAAGGGTCACTCTTTGTTTCCGCCCAGGCCGATATCTTAAGCGACAAGCTCTTGTTGTACTTAGATAAGCACAACAAGCTTCCTTCCTGCCTGATTCTGGTGCCCTTTATCAGGGTTTACCATGGGCTTTTACATTATATTGAGCAGAATTGGTTTTCCGAAGATTCGAGTTTTATGGAAAAACCGGGAGAAGAGGCTCTTAAGGAGTGGGTCCGGGATTACATTAGACCTCTGCCTAACCATGCCGGGCCTCTGTCCGATGCGCCTCGTGCTTCAGATGAGGTTATTCTTATGCTGGGCTGTGACCAGGCGGCCGATTCGTCTTGTCTGGATATTTTCTCGGAACGCCCCGAGATGCTGCATCAAGTTTTCTGCTTGGCCTATCGTAAGCTCCTTATTATGGGAGATGCCGGCCTTTGGACTCTTCACGCACCCATGGATAAGGTTTACACACTCTTGACCGACCGGGAAGAACCCCAGGGCCTTAATAAGAAGACCCTCTTGCTCTTCGCCCATGATGAAGCTTTGGCTGAGGGTAAGCTCTATCCTGAGACAGACCGCTATCTTATTGCCGATGAAGACCAGGCCAAAGTCCGCATCCGCAAGATGCATCCGGACCTTATTCGTAAGGAGTTTCCGGCCTTCTTAAATGTGCCCCCGTCAGACTTGAGCGGTGTGTATGAACATTTGGATGTGATGGAGCGTTTGAGTTTAAAAACGTCAAGTCTTTTGACCGATGAGGCATGGATCAGAAATTTTTATGATTTACTTAGGGCCATGGCCCCTGAAGACATGCCCTTGCCGGACTTTAAGAGCTTGGATGATTCCTATCTCTTAGTGGATTTTCATAGGACAGGCCGGACCTGGAAATTAGGCGAGGTCCATTTTATGGATTTAGAAGACAAAGCCGAGGCTGACGAAACACAGCCATCTGAAATTATGAGTGAAGACAAGGAGACATCAGATGTCCAATAATAAAGCAAAGGAATTTTTAGCACGGGCCGGCTTGGCGGCAGACCAAAATGCCATCGTAGGCCTGGCCGATGATTTTATCAGACAGATGGAATTGGGGCTTAGCACCGATCCTTCACCCAGCTCTCTCAAAATGCTCCCAACCTACTTGGGTTTAGACATGGACCTGGAACCCTTTGATCCGGTTATTGTGATGGACGCCGGCGGTACCAATTTCAGAATCTGCCTGGTCCATTTCGCTAATGAAGGTGACCACCATATTTCCGAATTTAAAACCTGCCTTATGCCCGGCGTGGAAAGGGAAGTCAGCAAGGATGAATTTTACGATTTCTTTGCCCAAGCGCTCTTGCCTTATTTATCTTCGTCTCAAAAAATCGGCTTTTGTTTTTCTTTCCCTTGCAGTATTACGCCGGAAGGAGACGGCCTGGTTCTAGGCTTTACTAAAGAAGTGAAATGCCCCGAGGCTATCGGAAGCCTGGTAGGTCACTCCATTAAAGAGCGTCTGGTATCAATGGGTGCCTCTCCGGACATCCATATATCTATTCTAAATGACACGGTCTCGACCTTATTGGGCGGCTTTGCCCATTCAAAGTTAAAAGGCATTCCTTACGATTCTTATGCCGGTTTGGTCTTCGGTACGGGTATTAACATGGCTTATGTTGAAGAGCTGGAAAATATTAAGAAACTTCCCGCTGATTTTAAAGGGCCCGGCCCCATGCTTATTAATACCGAAGCCGGTAACTACAATGCCGACAACCTGACTTCTGTCGATAAGATTATCGATCAGGGATCGCAGTTCCCCGGAACTTATGCCTTTGAGAAACAGACCTCCGGTCGTTATATGGGACCGCAAGTCTATTTCACCCTTAAACAGGCAATCGAAGCCGGAATTTTCTCCGAAGGCTTTGCCCGAGGGTTTAAAAAGTTTAAGACTTTAGAAGCGGTCCAACTGGACCAATTCCTAAAGTCGCCTACCGGAAAGAATCCCCTGGCAGGCTTGTGCCAGACCTTTGAAGATCGGGAAAATCTTTATATTCTTATCGATAATGCTTATGAAAGAGCAGCCCGTTATTTGGTTATTCTCTTTTTGGCCGTTCACAAGAAGACCGGCAAGGGAACAAGCCCTGTTATGCCTCTGGCTTTTACAGTAGAAGGCTCCAGTTTCTATAAGTCCAAGCTGATTCGGCCCAAAATGTTCTACTACACCCGATGGTTAGAGGATAATTTCGGCTACTATTCCGAACTCCTGCAGGTGGCCGATTGTAATATCCTGGGATCGGCCATGGCCGCCCTGGTGAAGAACGACTAGTCTTAAGTTTGGTGAATTTTATGGTCTTAGAAGAAAAAATCGGTCTTATATCTGAAAAGTCTTTCGAAGTAGGGCCCTCCGATCTGGCCCGGGTCCTGGGCTCGGGCGACCTGGAGGTCTTAGGAACACCCACTCTTTTGGCCTGGATGGAAGACGTCTGCTGGACTTCGGTTAGTCCTTTCCTAGAAGAGGGCTCTACCAGCGTCGGAACTAAGGCCGATTTTTCGCATCTCAAAGCCAGCCCTTTGGGCGCATCTATTTGGGTCCGAAGCGAGTTGGTCAAAGTGGACCGAAGGCGCCTGGTTTTCCGGGTAGAAGCCTATGAAGGCGCACTTTCGGAAGATACTTGTATCGCCCGAGGCCTACTTGAGCGCTTTGTGGTTGATTGTGAGCGATTTTTAAGCAAAATCCGTTGATAATTAAAATCTTATAATTCAAAACATGTTATAATCCTCTTTTTTTCTGAAAGAAAAGTAAGGATTATTAACACTTTGGCCATGGTTCTGTCTGATTTGGTTTACAAGGTCCTTCTTTTTCCTATAATTGTGTGAATACTTTCAGGGAAATGAGGATAAGTATATGAAAAAACGTTTGTTGACCAGTGTATTAGCCTTAGCCTTAACCGTTACAGGTCTTAGCGCTTGCGGCGGCGGTGGCTCGGATACGACGACGGATGATGACAATGTCTTTCGCTTAGGGGCCATAGGCCCTTTGACCGGTGATGTTTCGGTCTACGGCATTTCCACAACCGATGCCATTAAGATGGCAGTGGAAGAAGTCAATGCTGCAGGTGGCATTAACGGTCAGCAAATTAAACTTACCCTTTTGGACGATACGGGCGACCTGACCGAGGCGACCAATGCCTACGAGCGTCTGGTGAGCAATAACAAGGTAGACGCCATCATCGGTGCGGTTACCTCCGGTCCTACCTTGGGCGTGGCTCAGCGGGCCGCTGATGACGGTATGCCCCTGATTACACCGACCGGTACGGCGGATTCGCTTACAATCGGTATGCCCACGACCTTCAGAACCTGTTTCTACGATTCTTATCAAGGTACCGCCATGGCTAATTATCTGCCTAAAAAAGGCTACAAAACCGTAGCCGTCCTCTATGATAACTCGGACGAATATTCCGTTGCCTTAAGTAATGCCTTTATTAAAGAAGCGCCTAATACCGGTCTCACGATTACGGCTCAGGAATCTTTCGGCTCCAAAGACACCGACTTTAAGGCCCAGCTGACCAAGATTGTGGCCAGCAATCCGGAAGTTCTCTACATACCGGCCTACTATGAGACCAATGCCATGATTCTCCTTCAGGCCAAAGAAGCCGGCTTCGAAGGTCTCATCTGCGGCGGTGACGGCTGGGACGGTATCCTGACTCAATTTAAGGATAATCCTAAGACTGCCGACGGTGTCATTTTCACGAATCACTATTCGCCTTATGATGAGGATCCGGTCGTAAAGACCTTTGTCGAGAATTACCGCAAAAAGTATAACGAAGATCCTACATCTTTCTCCGCCTTGGGCTATGACTCGGTTTACCTATTAAAGCTAGCCGTGGAAGAAGCCGGCACCAAGGACAAGGCCAAGGTCATCGAGGCCTTGGAAAAGATTTCCTTTACAGGTGTTACCGGTTCTTTCCAATTCGACGAGAACCATAATCCTAAGAAATCGGTCACCTTTGTTGAAGTCAAAGACGGCATCTACTCCTTGGAATCCAAGCAGGACGCTACCGAGTAAGGATTGGCCTTATGTATTTTGTCGTTCAGCTTCTAAACGGATTACAGTTAGGGGCCATCTACGCTCTGATAGCCTTGGGTTACACCATGGTCTACGGGGTCATCAAGCTCATTAATTTTGCCCATGGCGACCTGATGATGATGGCGGCCTACTTCGCTTTAATTGCTATGGCCAAAGGGGCTCACCCCCTTCTGGCCTTGGCTATCTCCATTATCATGACGACAGTCCTGGGTGTCTTAATCGAGAGAATCGCCTATAAACCCTTGCGTAAGTCGTCCAGGTTGTCGGCCCTTATTACGGCAATCGGGGTCAGCTTGCTTTTACAAAACGTGGCTATGCTGATTTGGGGTTCGGGGGCCAAAACCTATCCCAATCTTCAGGCCTCCTTACCTTCTTTTAATATTGGCCACAATACCATTTCCTCCTTATCGATTATTACTGTCGTTTTGGCCGTCCTGGTCATGATAGGCCTTTACTTCTTCGTCGAGAAAAGCAAGGTGGGGACCGCCATGCGGGCGGTGTCCGAGGATATGGAAGCTGCCGAGCTCATGGGGATTAATGTAAACCACACCATATCGGCTACCTTCGCGATCGGTTCGGCCTTGGCGGCTTTGGCAGCCTTTTTATTATGTGCGGCCTATCCCCAGGTTACCCCTTATATCGGGGCCATGCCCGGTATCAAGGCCTTCATCGCAGCGGTCATCGGCGGTATCGGAATCGTACCCGGTGCCATGGTGGGCGGTTTCATCTTAGGTATTATCGAAGCCTTGACTAAGGGCTTTATCCCTTCACAGTACTCGGCCCTGTCTGATGCGGTAGTCTTTGCCATCCTGATTGTGGTGCTCTTAATTAAACCTTCCGGCATTTTCGGTAAGGTCCAAGGAGAGAAGGTGTAAGTGTGGATAAAGCCATAAGAAAAAACATTCTGAAAAAATACAGCCTTAATATTGTCTTGCTCCTCCTGGGCTTCATCCTGATTCAAAGTCTGATTGTGACGGGCGTTTTGAACTCCTATGCCAAGCAGATGATTATCCTGGTCTTTATCAATATGATATTGACGCTGAGCCTTAATATGGCGACGGGGTTTTTGGGGGAATTATGCTTAGGCCATGCTGGCTTTATGGCCATAGGAGCCTATACGGCTGCTATCTTTACTAAGAATATGCCCATGTTGCCGCCGGGCTTGGCCTTTTTTATCGGTATCCTTCTGGGTATGATCATGTCGGGGGTTTTCGGTTTCTTAATCGGTGTGCCGGCTTTCCGTTTAGAGGGCGACTATTTGGCCATCATTACCTTAGCCTTCGGCCAAATTATCAGTATCTTTATCCGAAGCTTGCCCTTTACGGGCGGTGCTCTGGGCCTTTCCGGTATTAAGCGCATGACCAACTTTCCCTGGGTTTACGGGGCCTTTGTGTTCACTCTGGTTTTTATTATTTGCCTGATGTTTTCCGGACACGGTAGGGCTATCTTATCGGTTCGAGAAGACTCTATTGCCGCATCGTCATCCGGCGTTAATGTCGTGAAGTATAAGGTCATCACTTTTGTCTTTTCGGCCATGCTGGCGGGTTTGGCCGGCGCACTTTATGCCCATTTCCAAGGCAACCTGGTGCCGACCAAGTTCGATTACAACTATTCCATTGACATTATGGTTATGGTAGTTTTCGGCGGTATGGGATCTATGACCGGTTCTATTTTAGCCGCCATTATTCTGACTTTGGTTCCGGCCCTTTTACAGGGGCTGGCCCAGTATCGCATGCTCTTATACGCACTTATGCTGATATTAATGATGATCTTCCGACCCGACGGGGTTTTCGGCCGCAAAGAATTGACCTACGACTGGATTCGTCAGACCTACCGTAAAATACGGGGCAGATGGAAGGAGGACGCTTAATGGCTTTGCTTGAAGTTAAAAATCTCAGTATCTTTTTCCAAGGCCTAAAAGCGGTCCATGATGTGTCTTTTGAAATTGCTGAAGGGGAAATTGTCGGCATGATTGGACCCAACGGTGCCGGTAAGACCACGATTTTTAATCTGTTGACCAATGTTTACGAGCCTACCGAAGGCGAAATTTTTGTTGAAGGGAAGTCTACTCTGGGACAACCCGCTTACAAGATGGTCGATATGGGTCTGGCCAGGACCTTTCAGAACATACGCTTGTTCAAAGACATGTCGGTCATTGACAATGTTAAAGTAGGCTTTCATCACAAAGGCCGATACTCTATAGCAGAGGCCGTTTTCCGCCTTCCGCCTTATTGGCGTGAAGAGCAGTTGTATGAGGAAAGAGCCGAAGAAATCCTCGACATTTTCGGCATGGGAGACATGGCAAACTTACCGGCTCGAAATCTCCCATACGGTGCCCAGAGGAAGCTTGAAATCTGCCGGGCTATCGCATCGGGACCCAAGCTTCTCTTATTGGATGAGCCGGCTTGCGGTATGAACGCATCGGAAACGCAGGAATTGATGGATACGATTCGCTTGGTAAAAGACCGTTTCCATACATCGGTTTTATTGATTGAACACGATATGAACTTGGTTATGGGGATATGCGAGCGACTGATTGTTTTAAATTACGGCCAGGTTTTGGCCCAGGGCGATCCCGAAGAAGTAAGGAATAACCCCGAGGTAATCCGGGCCTATTTAGGAAGTGAGGGTGACCCGAATGCTCTTGGATGTTAAGAACATTGCTATCCACTACGGAGCTATTCAGGCCGTAAAGGATATGTCTTTCACGGTGGAAGATGGAGAGATAGTGACCCTTATCGGGGCCAACGGTGCGGGTAAGTCCAGTGCCCTTCATGCCATTTCGGGCATGCTTCGCCCCAGTGCCGGTGATATCCTTTTTCAAAATGAGAGTATCCTTAAAGAACCGGCTTATAAGATTGTCCAAAAAGGTATTTCACAGGTGCCGGAAGGGCGAAGGATTTTCGCCAACCTGACTGTCTTGGAAAATCTTAAGATGGGCGCTTATATTAATAAGAATAAGAGTCAGGTTCGCCAGGATATCGAAAGGACTTTTGAACGCTTCCCGCGTTTGGAAGAAAGGAAGGATTATAGGGCGGGGACCTTGTCCGGCGGTGAGCAGCAAATGCTAGCCATAGCCAGAGCACTCATGGCCCATCCTAAACTGCTGCTCCTGGATGAACCTTCCATGGGTTTATCTCCTATCTTAGTCCAAGAAATTTTCCGTATTATCAGAGATATTAATGAGGACGGTGTTTCCATTCTTTTGGTCGAGCAAAACGCGCAGTTGGCTTTGGCCATTGCCAATAGAGCCTATGTTTTAGAAACCGGCAAGATCCTTTACGAAGGTGAGGCCAAATCTCTACTTCTGGATGATCGCATAAAGCAGGCTTATTTAGGCGGATAAGGCCGATTTTCGGACCTTTGTACTTGAAGCTTTGGCCTTGGTCATGCTACAATGCCTGAGGCTAAAAACACACATGGGTCTATACCTGTTGCGCAGATGCTGTGTTGGAGAGACTCATGGAGGTAAAAACAGGAGGTATTTATGGCCGTTGTATCTATGAAACAATTACTAGAAGCCGGTGTCCATTTCGGTCACCAGACCCGTAGGTGGAACCCCAGAATGAAGGAGTACATCTACACTGAGCGTAACGGTATTCATATCGTTGACTTGGAGAAGACCATCCGCATGATTGAAGAAGCTTACGACTTCGTGCGCGATGTGGCTATGCACAACGGAAGAATTTTGTTCGTCGGAACCAAGAAGCAGGCTCAAGAGTCCATTAGAGAAGAAGCCGAGCGTTGCGGTGAGTTCTATGTCAACAACCGTTGGCTGGGCGGTACTTTAACGAACTTTGTCACGATTAAGAAGAGAATTGCTCGCTTACATGAGTTAGAAGACCTGGAAGCTTCCGGTCACTTCGACTTGCTGCCTAAGAAGGAAGTTGCCAGCTTGAACTTAGAGCACGAGAAGTTGGAGAAGAACCTGGGCGGTATTAAGGACATGAAGCGTCTACCCGATGCTCTTTTCGTCGTAGACCCCGGCAAGGAATATATTGCGGTTGCTGAAGCCAGAAGCTTGAATATTCCGATTGTCGCTATTGTCGACACCAACTGCGATCCCGACCTGATTGACTATGTTATCCCCGGTAACGATGATGCTATCCGTGCGGTTAAGCTCATGGCTTCCGTCATGGCCGATGCTGTCTTAGAAGGCAAGCAGGGCCTGCAGGAGAACATGGCATCCGAGCAGGAAGCTCAGATGGCCGAGTCAGAAGGCGATGACACCCCCGAATTGGACTTCTTTGGTGATGATGAAGCGGACGAAGATTACAACGACTTCGACGACTTTGACGAAGACGACAACGAATAAGACGAAGCCCTAAGTAATAGAAGATTATAGAGAAGGAGTTAGGTGAAATGGCTAATATTACAGCAGGTATGGTAAAAGAATTACGTGAACGCACCGGCGCCGGTATGATGGACTGCAAGAAGGCCTTGATTGAGGTCGGTGGTGATATGGATAAGGCTGAAGACTGGCTGCGTGAGCAAGGTGTATTAAACTCCGCTAAGAAGAGCTCCAGAATTACAGCTGAAGGTATTGTAGATTCTTATATCCACATGGGCGGCCGTGTCGGTGTTTTGATTGAAGTTAATATCGAGACCGACTTCGCAGCCAGAAACGAGAAGTTCCGTAACTTGGTTAAGGACTTGGCTATGCAGGTTGCTGCTATGAATCCTAAGTATGTCTCCAGAGAAGACGTACCCGAGGATGTCTTGAACCACGAGATGGATCTGATCCGTAACGAGGCTCTGAATTCCGGCAAGCCCGAGAAGGTTGTTGACCACATTGTTAAGGGCAGAATCGAGAAGTTCTATTCCGAGTCTTGCTTGTTAGACCAAGCCTTTATTAAGGACGAAGACAAGACTGTCGAGACCGTCGTTAAGGAATTGATTTCCGAAATTGGTGAGAACATTAAGGTTCGTCGCTTTACCCGCTATGAGATGGGTGAAGGTTTGGAGAAGAAGGAAGAAGACTTTGCAGCCGAAGTTCAAAAAGCGGTGCAGGGGTAAACTTTCTCCGGCATAAATAAATTTGAGTGTCTCGGGCCTCCGGTCTTGGGACACTTTTTTTGTAAAAAAATTAAGGAGGATGAGATGGAACAGCTAAAAGAGACTCAAAATCAGTTAGGAAAAAGTCGTTACAAGAGGATTTTACTGAAGCTGTCCGGAGAAGTGTTGGCCGGTGAAAAGGGAGCCGGAATCGACATGGACAAGGTGACGCAAATCAGCCGGTCGATTTGCGATTTGTATGATCTGGGCGTGGAACTGGCCGTTGTTGTAGGCGGCGGTAATATCTGGCGCGGTAGGACTTCGGAAGGTATGGATAGGGTTACCGCAGACCACATGGGTATGCTGGCCACATCCATCAATGCTTTGGCCTTGTCCGATGCAATTTTGCAGTTGAACCACGACACCAGAGTCATGAGCGCCATTGCCATGCAGGAAATTGCCGAGACCTATATTAGAAAAAGAGCTCTCCGTCACTTGGAGAAGGGAAGAATCGTCATTTTTGCCTGCGGCATCGGTAATCCCTATTTTTCTACCGACACCACAGCGGCGCTTCGTGCAGCCGAAATCGGGGCAGATGTTATTTTTAAGGCGACGAATGTTGATGGTATTTTCGACAAGGATCCTAAGCGCTTTGCCGATGCCAAACTTTATTCCAAGCTGACCCATCAGGATGTTTTGCAAAAAGAACTGCGCGTGATGGATGCTACGGCAGCAGCTCTATGCCGCGATAACCATATCGATATTGCGGTCTTTAACCTCGACCCGCCCGAGAACATCGTCAAGATGGCTTTGGGCGAATTGGAAAAATCGACTTTAGTCTATTAATTACGTATTCAATGCTATAATCTAAGCATTACGAAGTATTTCAAGGTGGAGGTTAATACTATGAGTACACTTACACAAGACACTTATAAGTCTTACGAGGAGAGAATGCAGACCAGTCTTTCTTACTTGCAAGAGGACCTCAATACGGTCAGAGCCGGTCGGGCTAATCCCAGGGTTTTGGACCAGATTCATGTTTCCTATTACGGTGTCGACACGCCTTTGAATCAGGTAGCGGCTATTTCCGTACCTGAAGCCAGACAGCTTCTGATTGCTCCTTGGGACAAGACGCTTTTGAAGGAAATCGAAAAGGCTATCCAGGCATCCGATATCGGCATTAACCCGCAAAATGACGGCAGCCAGATCCGTCTGACCTTCCCCGCTTTGACCGAAGAGAGAAGAAAAGACTTGACCAAACAGGTTAATAAGATGGGTGAGGAGACCAAGGTTGCTATCCGTAACATCCGTCGTGATTTCCTGGATATGGCTAAGAAACTTCAGAAGAATGCCGATATTTCCGAAGATCAGTACCATGATTCAGAAACGAAGATTCAGGAGCTGACCGACAAATATACGGACGAAGTCGACAAGATGGTTTCTTCTAAGTCCGAAGAACTGATGGCCATCTAGTCCTTTTATAGGTAGAAGAAGACTTCACATGTGGAAGTTCTTTAGAAAAAAGAAAAAGAATGCAGATATGCCTGAGACCTATGTGGTTCCCGGGCATATCGCTATTATTATGGACGGTAACGGCAGGTGGGCCAAAAAGCGCGGCCTGTCCAGGTCTTACGGTCATCGGGCCGGTGGTGAGACCTTGCGAAAAATCGTCTATGCGGCCAGGGATTTGGGTGTTCAATACCTTACCGTCTATGCCTTTTCGACAGAGAATTGGAAAAGGCCTCAGGAAGAAGTCAATAAAATCATGGAGATTTTTATGGACTTCTTTAACCGTTATCAAGACGAGTTCTCGAAGATTAAATGCCGGGTGCGTTTCATGGGACGTGAAGAGGGTATTCCCGCCGACGTCATGGAAACCATCCGCAAGATTGAAAAGGTCACCGAGACAGGCGACCAGATTCAGCTGAATGTTGCCTTTAACTACGGAGGCAGGCAAGAAATTCTGGATGCCGTGACGAAAATGATGGCTCAAGAAAATCGGCCTCCCCTTATAGACGAAACCTACTTTAAACAATTTCTTTATTTACCGGACGTACCGGAGCCCGACCTTGTTATCCGATCCAGCGGAGAAATGCGAACGTCTAATTTTCTCATGTGGGAATCGGCCTATAGCGAGTTTTGGGTATCCGATATTCTGTGGCCGGATTTTACGGGAGAGGACCTCAAGCAGGCAGTCTTGGACTATAATAATCGGCATAGAAGATATGGAGGTTTATAAATGGATAAGCAAAGAGTTGTAACGGGTGCTATCTTTTTTGCCATCTTATTGGCTTTTCTAATTGCATCTATTTGGCTTCCTCAGGCTATGGTCATCTATTTTGTCATAGTGGCCGTCATAGGATCGCTGGAATTGGGTCATGCCTTAAGAAACAAGTTCACGCCTCTATCCTATGTCTCTATTGTTATCGGAAGTCTCACTATGTTGACGCCTTGTCTGGTCTGGTATGCTTACAGAACTTTAGGCAGGTGGCATATTTTGAAAAAGGCCGATTTGCCTTACGGACCCGAAGCTTCCACGAATTTCATCTGGCTTCTGGGCTTCGGCAGCTTGGTTTTCCTTCTGTGTTTCGTACTCTATGCCATGATTAATATAGGCTTTAAGATTGCTAGAAAAGGTCCGGACCACTTACCTCATGCCGTAGCCGAATGTTCTACAGCCTTTACGGTGGCTCTACCTTTAAGTGCCGTTGTTTTATTCCAGTTTGCTATTCCGCATGGGTATTTCTGGCTTCTGTATGCCCTGGTAACGCCCATGATTGTGGATGTTTCTGCCTATTATGCCGGTTCTTCTTTTGGCAAGAAGAAGATGCTTCCCGAAGTGAGCCCCAAAAAGACCTGGATGGGCTTTATAGCAGGTCTGGCAGGCTCGGTTGCCTTCAGCCTAATCTATTTTTTGATTTTCTTCAGAGGCGATTTCCCCCTGCTGCCTGCGAATCGAATCGTCCCTTACAGCCTTCTTACCGGTCTTATCATAGGCTTGGGTGCCCAAGTGGGTGACTGGGTATTTTCTTCCATTAAGCGTTGGTGCGGGATTAAAGACTTTTCCAAGCTCCTGCCCGGTCACGGCGGCATCATGGACCGTTTTGACTCGGTCTTCTATTCCTTGCCTTTGACCATGCTGATGGCTTTCTTCTTCTACCTCCTGAAGCGCTAAGAGGAGATGTACTAATGAAGTGTATAGGAATTTTGGGCTCTACCGGCTCTATAGGACGGCAGACCGTTGAGGTATGTCGTTTTCTGGACTATCCTGTTGCCTTTTTAACTGCCAAGACATCGGCGGATCTTTTGTTTGAACAGGCCAAAGTTTTAAAGCCGCAAGTCTTGGTTTTAGAAGATGAAAGTAAGGCTGAACTTTTAAGAGAAAAGGTGAAAGCCGCAGGCTTAGCCTGCCGGGTAGAGGCGGGTAGGCGAGCTTTAATAGAAGTGGCCAAGCTCCCCGGTGTCGATATGGTCCTGTCTTCCATGGTCGGTATGGCCGGCTTGGAACCCACCCTGGCGGCCTTAGAATCCGGTATCGATGTGGCTTTGGCCAATAAGGAAACTCTGGTTGTGGGAGGCGACTTGGTCGTAAAGACTGCCCGGGACCATGGTGCTAAACTTTATCCGGTAGATAGTGAGCACTCAGCCATCTGGCAGGCTTTGGCCGGCGGTAAAAAAGACGCGTTATATAAAATTTTTCTCACCTGCTCGGGAGGCCCTTTCAGAGGCAAGAAAAGAGAAGACCTGGCCCATGTGACGGCCGAGGAAGCTTTAAACCACCCGACTTGGAAAATGGGCGGCAAGATTACCATAGACTCGGCTACATTGATGAATAAGGCCTTTGAACTCATTGAGGCTTGCTATCTTTTTGATGTCGATGATAGGGCGGTTGAGGTGGTCGTCCATCCCGAATCCATCATCCATTCCATGGTGGAGTTTAATGACCATTCGGTTTTGGCCCAGCTGGGTGTAACCGATATGCGCCTGCCCATTCAATATGCTCTGACTTATCCGGAGCGGATGGACTCTCTCACGCCCGCCTTTGCCCCCTTTAGTCCTAAGGCCCACCGGCTCAGCTTTGAACCGGTTGACGAAGAGACCTTTCCCAGCATTGCTTGGGCCAGACAGGCCTGGCAAAAAGGGCAAGGAACGAGTATTATTTTAAACGCTGCCAATGAAGTGGCGGTGGAATATTTTTTGTCCGGCAAGATTTCCTTCGTGGCTATATGGGAGATCATCCGGCATTGTTTGGCAAAGATTACGGCCCCCAAGGGCTTTAATCTTTATAATTTGGAAGATATTTTGGCCCTGGACCTGGAGACTAGGAGAGAAGCCGGACTAAGGGCCGACCGTTTATAAGCTTATATAGTGGGAGAACTTTATATTCATGAGTAGACTCTTAGGGATACTTGTCGCTATTTTGATTTTAAGTTTAATGCTCTTTTTGCATGAGCTGGGCCACTTCCTTATGGGAAGGAAGCTGGGCTTTACCGTTGTGGAGTTCAGTATTTTTATGGGCCCCAGGCTTTTTTCTTTTGAGAGAAACGGTATTCGCTATTCGTTGAAGGCCATCCCTTTAGGGGCCTCGGTAGAATTTTCCGGTGAGTACCCCGAAGAGAACGAAGACTATGTGCTGAAAAAGGGCGATTTTTACGAAAGGCCCAAATGGGCCAGGGCTCTGACACTTCTGGCAGGCCCTTTTATGAATATATTGACGGCTTTGATTGTCTTTATTATTTTATTTTCTGCCACGGGTTTTGCTAAAACACGTGTTGCCGGTATTGATTCGGGCAGTTTGGCCCGAGAAGCCGGTATGAAGGCAGGGGAACAAATCCTTTCCATTGACGGTTACAAAGTCCGAACCGATTTAGACTTCAGCATCAGCCAGATGGTTTTGGACCCGGCCCAGGCTAAAGAGCCCGCTTCCAACTATACAATCCTTACTCAAGACCCCCAGACGGGTGAAGAGAAGTCTTACGAGATTAAGCCTCGTATGGAAGACTCTTATGTTTTCGGAATCGTTATGGATTTTTCGGATAATAAGAATATTATTTCTACCATCGATAAGGAGATTAACCCCCATGCCGGAAGCTTTGTCCCCGGTGACGAAATTCTAAAAGTCGACGGCCAGGAAGTAAATCCCACGAATCTGATTCCCACGCTTAGGGCCAGCAGTTCGGACAGCGAAAGAACCTTTACGATTAACAGAGGCGGCAAAACTAAGGACATTCAGGTCAAGCCGAGCGCGGTTCCGGCGCCGGTGCCCTTGGGTATCTCCCTGACCTTGGTTGAGAAGCCGGGCTTTAGTGTCGTTCCTTATACTTTCCAATATATGTGGTCCTATCTTAAGGGAACCGGTAAGGTCTTGGGCCAAGTTTTCCAAGGCCGAGCCAGAGCTCAAGATACGCTGACCGGTCCCGTGGGCATTGTGTCGGTTTTCTCGGGCGTCGTGACCTCTGAATTTAATGTGGGCCTCAAGCTGATTCAGATTTTCAATCTCTTTGCCGTAATCTCTTTGGCCTTGGGTGCGACCAATCTCTTGCCCATTCCGCCGCTTGACGGAGGCCAGCTCCTCTTACTTATCATTGAGTCTATTCGCAGGAAGCGTTTAAGCCTTAAAGCACAGAATATCGTGACCATGATTGGAGTGGTCTTCGTCTTAGGTCTGGCCGCCTTAGCTTTAGGATTCGACATATTGAGGATCTTCAAGAAATAATGCAGGGCAGAGAATTTGCACAACACCAAGATTTAGGGGACTTATGCCACAGCCTTTTGGGGAGGAGTCCTGAGTTTTCCATGCCTTCTTTGGCCAAAGCCTTTGAGCTTTGGGAACACAGGATTCAAGGCCTATATGTGGAAAGCTTGGATAATCTGGCCATTAAGCTGGAGTCCGCCATGCCTGTTGCCGGCAGAGTCTTGTGGGAGCTTGAAACTTATCTGGAGACGCATCTGAAGATTCGGCAGGTGTCTCTTTATGTTCATTTCTCACCTGAGGCCCGTGACAAGGCGGATTTCTTGTGCCGTCTCCTTCCTTGGGCCACCGAATCGCTCCATGAAGAGGGTTTCAGTGTTTTCTGCTTGCTTTTACCTCAGATAAAGTGTGAGTCGGAAGGCTCTACCTTGTCGATTTCTTTGCCCAAAGACCAGGCTTGTATTTTGGGACGAGACCATGTGAAAGCCATGGAGCATTTCTATAAGGAACGTTTGGGCCTGGAGATAAGTGTTGATTTAAACTTAGTCAGAAGCCAAGACCCGGAAACGGGCGGTCCGATAATGGACTTGGATCTTTTTTGTTCGGATCGAGATTCCATTATCGACCATCATGTGGAAAAAATTTCCAGAGAAGCACTTCTAAATGTGCCTGAACCTCCGGCTCCGCAAGCCCCTCCCAAGCCGACTTACAGCGGCAAGGCCAACACCTCTTATAAAGGACGTTATAAGAAATCGGAGCGCCATATTTGGGGGCGTTTAGACAACAGGTTGGACTTAACACCGCTGGATCAATTGGATGACGAATCGGGCCTGGTCAGTGTTTACGGCTATGTAGCCCAATACGAATCCCGGTTAGTCAGTAATAATACCAGGGCCTTGGTTAAATTCTCCATCTACGGCGACCGAGGCGGCATTGCCTGTGTTCTCTTTTTGAAAAATCCGGAAGAGGAGGGGGCTTTGGCCGAAAAAATCTCCAACGGGACCTATATTCGTGCCGACTTGGAAGTGTCCTATGACGGCCGTTTTGCCAAAGACTTGCAAGGCAAGGTTATAGGTATCGAAGAGGCCGATCCGCCGCCGCCTCGGCAAGATTTTGCCATGGAAAAACGTGTAGAACTCCACCTTCATACCAACATGTCGGCCAAAGACGGGCATTCCAAGTCCGAAGACCTGGTGGCCCTGGCCGAGCAATTCGGCATGCCTGCCATAGCCATCACCGACCACGGCAATGTCCAGGCCTTCCCCAAGGCCCAGGACGTCTTGGACAAGCTCAAGGCCAAGGGCTCTAACTTGAAACTCATCCTGGGATCGGAAGTCTACCTGGTGGATGACGGCCGGGGATACTTTGCCTATGGGGCCGGTGACCTCCCCATGGGAGACAGCTTCGTCGCTTTGGACCTGGAAACGACCGGCCTGGACAAGGATAGCTGCCGCATTATCGAAATTGGTGCCGTGCGTTTTACCAGAGACGAATCGGGCCATTTCTATCCCGGAGAACGCTTTAATACCATGGTCAACCCCGGTGTGCCCATCCCTGCTAAAACAACGGAAATTACCGGTATCACCCAGGCCATGGTGGATGAAGAAGGTATCGAACCCGGCGAGGCTTTAGAGAAGCTGCATACCTTCCTGGGGAAAGACCCTATCGTCGGCCACAATGTCCTCTTTGACCTGGGCTTCCTTCGCTATGAAGCTTACAGACTAGTAGAGTACGAGGAACCTAAGTTAAAGTTTAATCCCATGGCAATCGATACCCTGCCCCTGGCCAGAGGTCTTATAGAAGGCCTTCCTTCCTACAGCCTGGATAAGGTAAGCCAGCGCCTGGGTGTGCCTTTAGAAAGCCATCACCGGGCCGTGGACGACGCCATTGCGGCGGGCTTTATCTTTGATAAGCTTTGGTCCGGTCAAGACTTTATGCCGCTTAGAGAGTTAAACCATAAGTTGGGCCAGAAGGATTTGGCCTATGTTAAGAATTATAAGACTAGACCCTACCACCAGATTCTCCTGGCTAAAAACCAGCTGGGCCTTTATAACCTTTATCGCCTGGTGTCTTTGTCCCATATTCGTTATTTTAAATCCAGACCCAGGATTCCCAGATCCGTTTTGGAGTACTACCGTGACGGCATTATTATCGGTTCTGCCTGCGAGGCCGGGGAAATCTTCCAGGCGGTTCTTGCATCCTATAAGGAAGCACAGGGCAATTACGATAAGGCTTTGGCCCTAATAAACGACAATAAAGACTTAATTAAACTGGCCCGCTTTTACGACTATTTGGAAATCCAACCTTTGGGCAACAATAACTTTATGTTGGAAAAAGAAGGCAATTTTGTAGAGAGCGAGCAGGATTTAATTAACTTAAATCGCCTGGTCATTACTTTGGCCGAGAAAGCCGGCCGACCGGTCGTGGCCACTTGCGACGCCCATTTCTTGAACGAAGAAGATGCCATCTACAGAGAAATCTTGCAGGTCGGTTCGGGCTTCGATGCCCAGGAGAATCCGACCAAGCTCTACTTAAGAACGACCGATGAAATGCTGGAAGAGTTTTCCTACTTGCCCGAGGATTTGCGCTATGAGGTTGTGGTGACCAATCCCAGAAAGATTGCCGAGTCCATTGACCCCAGAGTTCGCCCTTTCCCTAAGGGAACCTACCCGCCGCAGATTGCCGAGGCTTCGGAAGACGTGGAGAAATGGACCTGGGATAAGTGTAAGGACTTATACGAAAAAGACGGTGTTATTCTGCCGGAGATTGAGGAACGGGTAGAAAAAGAGCTTAGGTCCATTATCGACAACGGCTTCGGTATTATGTATTACATTGCGGCCAAATTAGTTAAATGGACCAACAACGATGGCTATATCGTAGGGTCCAGAGGTTCGGTCGGCTCTTCCGTGGTGGCTTTCTTATGCGGTATTTCCGAGGTGAACCCACTGCCGGCCCACTATGCCTGCCCCAAGTGCCACTATGTGGAATTTGCTCCGGAAGGTGCCTACGGATCGGGCTTTGACCTGCCGGAAAAAGCCTGTCCTTGCTGCGGCACGCCCTTAAATCGTGACGGCCAGGATATTCCTTTTGAAACTTTCTTGGGTTTTAACGGCGATAAGCAGCCGGATATTGACTTGAACTTCTCCGGTGAGTACCAGGATAAGGCTCACCAGCATATCGTGGAAATGTTTGGTGAAGACTTTACGTACCGCGCCGGTACCATCCAGGGCTACGGAGAGAAGAACGCCATAGGTCTGGTCTTAAAATATGCCGAGGAGAAGGGCATGTTCCTGACCAGGACCGAGAGCCAGCGTTTGGCCGAAGGCCTGGTCGGTATTAAAAGGACCACCGGCCAACATCCCGGAGGGATTGTTGTTATTCCCAAGGACCGGGAGATTTATGATTTTACGCCTATCCAAAATCCGGCCGACAAAGAAGACGTGGCCATGCATACGACCCACTTCGACTTTTCCTCCATGCACGACACGATTTTAAAATTGGATATTCTGGGCCACGATGACCCGACCATGCTGAAGGTCCTAAGTGATATGACCGGTGTCAAGATTGAAGATATCCCCATACCGGACAAGAAGGTCATGGAGCTCTTCCAATCGACGGCTCCCTTAGGTATTGAGCCCGGTACGTCTCCGGCGGACTCGGCGACCTTAGGCTTGCCTGAGTTAGGTACGCTCTTGGTGCGGGATATGATTAAAGAAACCAAGCCGACTCAGTTCTTTGACTTGGTCCAGTTGTCCGGCCTGTCGCACGGTACGGACGTCTGGTCCGGCAATGCCCAAGACCTGATTCATCAGGGAACCTGTACCATTAACGAGGTTATCGGTTGTCGTGACGGCATCATGACCAACTTGATTAACTGGGGCCTTCCCAGTAAGGATGCTTTTAACATCATGGAGAAAGTTCGTAAGGGTAAGGGACTTACCGAAGAACATGAAAGCTTGATGGTGGAAAAAGGCGTACCTGCCTGGTACATCGAGTCTTGTAAGAAGATTAAGTACATGTTCCCCAAGGCTCACGCGGCAGCCTATGTTATCTCCAGCTTAAGGGTGGCTTATTTTAAGGTCTATTATCCTGCTGCCTACTATGCGGCCTATTTCTCGGTCCGAGCCGATGAGTTCGACTATCAACTGATGTGCCGTCCTTTGGCCCAAATCAGTGCCCAAAGAGAAGAAATGTTTAAAAACTTCCACCAGTTGAATACGCGCGAGCAGAAAATCTACTACATCCTGGAATTAGTGGAAGAAATGTACTTAAGAGGCTTGGATTTTGCCCCGCTCGATATCGAACGGGCCGGAGCCAGTCGATTCCTGGTCTTGGACGACAAGACCCTCATGCCGGCTCTTAATACCTTGCCTTCTATTTCTACGACCATGGCTTCAGCCATTGTAGAGGCAAGAGAGAAAGACGGTCCCTTCTTAAACCACGAAGACCTGGGCAGGCGTGCCGGTTTGGGACCCAGTGCCATAGACTCTATGGTAGAATTGGGCTTATTAGACCACATTCCCGAAAGTGCGCAAATCAGCCTCTTTGACATGCTCTAGTGGTTTAGGGGAGTTTTAACCTCATGCAGGTGAAGGTGTTTTTGAGAAAGTCTACCCCGGTCTTTGACCGGGTTTATACTTATTTGGTTCCGTCGAACTTAGAAGACACAATAAGCCCGGGTGTGCGTGTCTTATTTCCCTTCGGTTCGGGGGACAAGCTCAGTGAGGGCTTTGTTTTTTCGATTTTAGATCAGACAGAAGAAGTACAAGACAAGGCCTTAAAGACCATCGAAGCGGTTATTGACCCCCAAGCCGTATTGACCTTGTCTCAGTTGAAACTGGTGTCTCAGATGAAGCTTCGTTACGGCTGCACCTACGGCATGGCAGCCGAGCTGATGTTTCCTCGTGGGACCAAACTGAAGATGGCGGAAGATGTCGTCTTAACAGACCGAGGGAAAAGCGACTTGCCGGCGGATTTTTTGGAGCATTTTAAGGAGGAAGACAGCATTCCTCTGGATGATTTAAGCCTGGCGGGTTTTAGTAGAAAAGAAGTTTTTGCCTGGGAGAATCTGGGCTATCTTAACGTTCAAACGAAAATCAACCGAGGCCTTAAAGCCCAGTCAGTGGAGTTCTGCCGCCTCCTGGACGAAAACCAGGCCAAGACCTGCCTGAATGAGCAGGCCTTGGGTTCTATCCAGCAAGAGCTGGCCGTGACCTATTTACTGGAGGAAGGCGAAGTGCCGGTTATGGACCTTCTCCAGGCCTGCGATATTAATAGAACTTCACTTCGAACCTTACAGAAAAAAGGTTTCCTGGAATTTTTCAGACTACCTTTGGCCCAAGTTCAAGCCATGGAAGAAGACCCGGATAGGGAGGAACTTTTGCCGCAAAATCTTACGGAGGTTTCGGCAGATATGTTGACCCCCGGCCAAAAAGAGGCCCTGGCCACCATCGAGAAGGGCGTAGAAGAAGGCAAAGCAAGACCCGAATATCTTCTTTTCGGCATCACCGGCTCGGGCAAGACGGAAGTTTATATGCGTTTGGCCAAAGCCGCTCTGGACCGGGGAGAGACCTGTATTATCCTGGTGCCGGAAATATCTCTGACACCGCAGATGACCGCTCAGTTCGAAAAGTGTTTTAGTAAAGACGTCATGGTTATTCACTCGAGGCTGACTCCCCGAGAGCGCTATAACCGCTGGGAGCGAATTCTTCTGGGCCAGGCCAAAATCGTTGTAGGGCCCAGGTCAGCTATTTTTTCACCCTTAGAAAATTTAGGCCTCATCATCATAGACGAAGAGCAGGAAGATACGTATAAGTCAGACTTGATGCCGCGCTATGATGCCAGGACCATTGCCAGGCTCCGCCAATTAAATGAGGGACCTATCCTGGTTTTAGGCTCGGCGACGCCCTCAGTAGAATCCTATGTTCGAACCATGGAGCATAAGTCCACCTTGTTGACCCTTAAGGATAGGCCCGGCAAGGCGACCTTGCCTCAGACCGAACTCATCGACTTGAGGCGGTATTGGAATCCGGATACGGATGGGCTTTTAAGTCAGCCGCTTTTAGACGCCATGCGCCAAACTCTTGATAAAGACCAGCAAGTCCTCTTGTTTCTTAATAGGAGAGGTTTTGCGGCGTCTTATGTCTGCGAATCTTGCGGTAAAAGCTATGAATGCCCCCATTGCTCGATCGGTATGACCTATCACAAGAAGCGAAACCGCCTGGTCTGCCATTATTGTGGTCATATGGAGAGCCTTCATAAGACCTGCCCCCATTGCGGCGAAGAGGCTATGCGGTTGGTGGGTGTGGGAACCGAGAAGCTGGAAGCCCTATGCCGGCAATATTTCCCCGATGCCCGCGTGGTTCGCATGGACCAGGATCGGACCATGGGAAAGAATGCCCACGCCAAGCTTCTGAAATCTTTTAGAGAGGATCCGCGGTCGATTTTAATCGGGACGCAGATGGTGGCTAAAGGCCACGACTTCCCTGACCTTACGCTGGCGGCGGTGGTTTTGGCCGACCAGATGTTGGGGCGAAACGATATAAGAGCTGCCGAAAAGGCCTTCCAGCTCATGACCCAGGCAGGAGGCAGGGCCGGACGAAAAGACCTGGCCGGTCGCTTCTTTATACAAGCTTTTGACATCGACCACTATGCGGTCCGAGCCGCCTCTAAGCAAGACTATCAGGCCTTCTTAGAAGATGAATTGGCTTTTAGAAAGGCTTTGCATTATCTGCCCTTCAGCGCCCGTGCCCTTCTCGTTATTAGTGGAGAAGATGAAGCCGAAACAAGGAAGAGTGCCGGTGCGATTTACCGAGTTCTGGCCGCCAAGCCGGGTGTTTCAATCTTAAAACCCGCTAAGTCTCCTATTTATAAATTAAGAGGCCGCTACCGTTGGCAGATCCTTTTAAGAGCCCCGGCCCAAGGCGGAACCCGCCTGTTGAGCGGGCTTTGGCAACAATTGTCCCTACATAAATGGGGAAAAACTGTTACACTGACCTGTACTTTAGACCCCGCATGAGTAATAAGAGAGGAGCATACATAGATTATGGCTGTAAGAAATATATTGACCGATGAAGACCCCCTGCTGCGAAAGACATCCCGTGAGGTATCCGAGATAACGCCCAGGATTGAAACCCTGGTAGAAGATATGCTGGATACCTTGTACGAGACCGGTAACGGAATTGGCTTGGCCGCTCCCCAGGTTGGTGTGTTGAGAAGAGTCTTTGTCATTGATTTACAAGAAGACGAGGATAGCCAGCCTTTGGTCTTTATTAATCCGGAGATTTATGAGACGGACGGAAGCCAGGTCAACCAGGAAGGCTGCTTATCCGTACCCGGCAGGTGGGGCGAAGTCGAAAGACCGGCCCACTTAAGAGTGCGGGCTTTGAATGCCAAGGGCGAACCCTTCGATATGGAAGCGACGGGCCTTTTAGCGACCTGTATCTGCCACGAAAATGACCACTTAGACGGCATCTTATTTACGGATAAGGTCATAGGAGAGCTGGATGAAGCCTAAGTACAGGATTATTTTCTTAGGGACACCGGATTTTGCCGTGCCTTCTATTAAGGCTCTGGCCCAAGCCGGGATGAAACCGGTTTTGATTGTCAGTCAACCCGACCGTCCGCAGGGGCGCAAGCGCAAGATTATCCCGACTCCGACCCACCAAGCGGGCATGGACTTGGACATACCGGTTTTTCAGCCGACTAAGGTCCGTAATAAGACTTTTTATGAGACCTTGGCAGCCTATGAGCCCGATTTTTTGATTACCGCAGCTTACGGACGCATCTTAACGCCCGAAGTTTTAGCTTTGGCCAAAATTGAAGCCCTCAATATCCACGCTTCACTTTTGCCTAAGTATCGCGGTGCCTCGCCGGTCCAGGCCAGCCTCATAGCAGGCGATAAGGTGACGGGCGTGTCTATTATGCGGATGACCGAGGGCATGGACGAAGGCCCTGTTTTTGCCCAGTTCCCATACGAGATTCCGGACGGCATGCGCGCCGACCGCCTGATGGATGAATTGAGTTTATTAGGAGCTTCTCAGATTGCACCGACCTTAGACCGCATAGCAGGCGGATTGAAACCGCAAGCCCAGGACGCTTCTAAGGCAAGCTACGTGTCGCTTTTAGACAAGAATTCCGGTGTAATCGATTGGAAGGAAGATGCTTTTAGCCTGGAGCACTTGGTAAGAGGAACCTATCCCTGGCCCGGTGCGTCGGCCAGCTTGGACAAAAAACGCTTTAAAATCCTACAGGCCAAGGCTTATGATAGCTTGGAAGACAGCAGCGACGAAGAGAACGCCTTACTGGAGCGAAAGGAACCGGGCTTATTGGTATCGACAAGAGATAAGAAGCTTTGGATTCAGACTGGCCGGGGCCTATTGGCTATGACGGAAATCCAGGTGGAAGGGTCTCGTGCCATGGAGACCCAAGACTGTGCCCATAACTATAAACCGGGCTTAGTTTTTCAGAACGGAGTAAGAAAATAGCAAACTCAACTAAACAAGCGAACAATCCCACGGCCCGCCTCTTAGCTTTACAGGTTCTCCTTAGAATCGACCAAGAGGGGGCCTTTTCCAATTTGGCCTTGGATGAGGCGCTTAGGGCATCGACCTTAAGCGGACGTGATAAGGCCTTTGCCACGGCATTGGTTTACGGGACTTTGGATAATCTGTATCTTTATGACCAGTACCTTCAGGCCTACAGTAAAAAGCCTCTGGAGAAACTGGATCCTCCGGTATTGATGATTCTAAGAATGGGTTTATGGCAGCTCTATCATTCGGGGGTGCCCGAGTCTGCGGCGGTTAATGAGTCGGCCAAACTTTGTCCTCAAGTGGGGCTTCGTTCGGCCAAAGGCTTTGTTAACGGCATGCTCCGAAATATTCTAAGAAAAGAAAAGACCCTTTGTCCTAAAACACTCGAGGCCAAAACCGGTTTTAATCAAGACTTACTGAAAGTTTTATCTGCACAGCTGGATGGGGAAGAAGAACTTATTGCCCTAAGTAGGGCTTTTAGAGAAGACCGGGGGCTGTCTTTTAGACTTAGAGGCGATAGGACCGTTATAGAAACAACGCGTCAAGAATTGCAAAAGCTCTATAAAACAAAGCCGGGAGCCTACCAGGAAGATGTTATTCGGATATTTAATTTGGGAGGCTCTGTCCGAGATATGGAGGCTTGGCAAGAAGGCCTGGGCCTGGTTCAGGGAGAAGCCGCAATGTTGCCGGCTGCTCTTTTAGCGCACGTGTCGGCCGACCATCAGCCTATGGATTTCTTGGATTTTTGTGCCGCTCCGGGTGGAAAGACCATTTATTACCATGACTTAAGACCACAAGATCATTTGACGGCATCAGACCTTCATCCCCATCGCTTGCAGCTATTAGATGAAGAACTGAAAAGGCTGTCCATAGAGGGTGTGAGGACCTTGGTCCACGACGGGACTAGTCCCTGGCCTGAAGCAGGCGAGACCTTTGACAGAGTTTTACTGGACGGTCCTTGTTCGGCTCTGGGCCTTTTGGGAGGAAAACCCGAGAGACGATACCGTTTTAGTTTAAATAATCAGGCAGATCTCTTGGAGACCCAAGCACGACTCTTAGACCGGGCCGGCGACCTGGTCAGCACAAAGGGTTATCTCTTGTACTCGACTTGTACCTTAAATAAAGAAGAAAATCAGGATCAGTTAGAAGCCTTTTTAAAGCGTCGACCGGACTTTAAGAAAGTTCCCATGGATGATTTATTGAAGAAAGTTTGTCCGAAGCTTTTGGGCCTGGACCCTGCGTTAAAGGAAGAAGCTAAACAAGGCTACGTTACGCTTTGGCCGCATAGGACAGGTGCCGAGGGCTTTTTCCTGACGCTTTTGGCTAAGGCCGATGGATTAGCATAAAGAAAAACACTATAATTATGACAAAAATGGATTGGAATAAAGAAATGGAAGCAGACGACTCTGACGATACGGGCACTAGTAAGGATAAACGTTATTTATACGATGTAGGGGCCAATGCATTGTCCCAATGGATTGAAAACGAGGAATTTCCTCCTTACCGTTTTAGACAGATTTGGCAATGGTTGTGGCGCGGTGTCAATTCTTTTGACCAGATGACCGATTTACCTAAGGACTTACGAGACCGCCTGGCCGAAGATTTTGTTTTAGACCATGTTTTATTGGAGAAAAAGCTTTCGTCACACTTAGATGAAACGGCCAAGTATCTGTGGAAGCTTCACGACGGTGAGACCATTGAATCTGTTTTTATGTCTTATAAGGCCGGAACCTCCGTTTGTGTATCCTCTCAGGTAGGCTGCCAGATGGGCTGTGACTTTTGTGCCTCTTCTAAGGCGGGCTTTGCCAGAGATTTAACGACCGGTGAACTTTTGGCCCAGGTTGCCTTCATAGGCAAGGACCAGGCAAGGCGCATCGACCATATTGTAGTGATGGGCATAGGTGAGCCCATGCAAAACTACGATCATGTTGTGGGCTTTCTAAGAGCCTGTAACGACCCGGCTATTTTCAACATCAGCATGCGAAAAATGACCGTTTCGACCTGTGGTATAATACCGCAAATACATAAATTTGCCGGAGAGGACATGCCTGTGACTTTGGCCATATCCTTACATGCCACAACGAATCGACTGAGATCTTCTTTAATGCCTATTAACAGGCTCTACCCATTAGAAGACCTGATGGATGCCTGCCGCGATTATATTGATAAAACAGGCCGAAGAATCAGCTTTGAATATGCACTTTTCTCCGGTGTTAACGACAGCCCGGACGATGCCCGTCGTCTGGTTAAGCTTTTGGACGGTATGCTCTGCCATGTGAATATCATTCCCGGCAACGATGTCCCCGATATGCCTTATAAGGGCAGCCCTAAGGACCGGGTGGAGAACTTCCGGCAGATTGTACAAACAGGTGGGATTCCCGTCACGGTAAGGCGTGAATTGGGAGCCGATATTATGGCTGCCTGCGGCCAACTGAGGAGAAGCAATACATAATGACGAACCAGCCCACTTTCCGAGCCGCTTCTCATCCTGGCTATGTGAGAAGTAATAATGAAGACCAATACCTCGTTTTACGATCCGAGGATTATGCCTTCACGCTTCTTATCATGGCAGACGGAATGGGAGGCCATAAGTGCGGTGAGGTGGCTAGTCAGATTGCCGTAGACCAGGCCAGTCGTTTTATTGATGAGAAAATTAGACAAGGTATGACCGACCGTCAGATTATGGACCTCATGGAGAGGGCCGTTGAATTAGCCAATGTCCATGTCGAGATCGAGTCCAGGTCAGACCCGTCCAGGGAGGACATGGGAACAACGCTTACCCTGGGGCTTATTGTTCACAATAAATTTTTTGTATCCCATGTAGGGGATAGTAGGATATATCTTCTCAGACGAGACCGCTTCGAACAACTTACCCGAGATGATACGTATGTGGAGTATCTGGTTCAGTTAGGCCAGATCAGCAGGGCGGAGGCCGCCCATCACCCTAAGCGCAACCTTTTGACCAAGGCCTTAGGCGTGGCGGAACCCATGAGCCCTTTTCTGCGCACCTACCGACTCCATCCCGGAGACCGGCTCTTATTTTGTACAGACGGTCTATATGATGTTTTATCGACAGAGGAGATCAAGGATATTCTCGGTCAGTCCCCCACGGCAGACCGGGCGGTTTCGCATCTTATCCGAGCTACCTTACAAGGCGGAGCGCCGGACAATGTCAGCGTCATCGTTGGCTTTCTATAAAAAGGAATGGTGATTTTATGAAAATAAATAAAGGCATGGTCCTTAACAATAGATACAAAATTGAAGCCTTAGCCGGTGTAGGCGGCATGGCGGAGGTCTACCGGGCCCGAGATTTGGAGACCGGCAAACCGGTAGCGGTTAAGGCTCTGAAAGATGAGTACAACGGCGACCAGGAATTCGTTCGTCGTTTCGACCTGGAAGCCAGGGCAGCGGCTTCACTGAATCATCCCAATATCGTTAAGGTTTACGGTGTCGGCGAGGACAAGGGCATGCGCTACATTGTCCAAGAATATGTCGAAGGCCAAAGTCTTAAAGACGAGATAAAAGACAGGGGACGTTTGGACTGGCGAGTGGCTGTGCCTATCGCCATCCAGATTGCCTTGGCCCTGGAAGATGCCCATGCCCACGGTATTATTCACAGAGATATTAAACCGGCCAACATCCTCATTACCGAAGACGGTATCGCCATGGTGACAGACTTCGGTATCGCCAGGGCCGTTAATGCCAATACCGTTACGACAACGGCCGGCAATGCCTTAGGATCTGTACATTATTTCTCTCCTGAGCAGGCTAAAGGCAGCCTGGTCAATGATAAAACCGACATCTATTCTTTAGGTATTTTGATGTATGAGCTTCTTACCGGCCAGGTGCCCTTCGACGGCGACACGCCGGTGGCCATTGCCGTTAAGCACCTCCAGGAAGAACCCCGGTCACCTAAAGATTTGGTAGAAGATATTCCTATCGGTTTGGCCGACATTGTCTTAAGATGCCTCAAGAAATCGCCCGATGACCGTTATCCAAACGTAAGGGCCCTCATCGACGACCTGGATCGTTTTACCTTGAACCCGGCCAGCCGCTACGGCGTTATCGAGAAGAAGGTCTTACCTAAACATGTGGCCGACGTATCCGAAACGACCATGAACCGGTCTTCGGACCAGGCTATGCGCCAGATGATGGACTTGGATAAGGATATCGACAAGCGCCGTTTCTCGAGAGTCCGAGACGGTATCCTGGTTACAGCAATCCTGGCTCTGGGTATTTTGGCCCTGGTCTTCGGCGGCCGCTACCTCGTGAAACAATTCGGCGAACAGACCTTAACCAGTTCCAGCCAGTCCAATATCTTTATTGTGCCGGGCTTGGTAAACAGCAACCTGGAAGAAGTCTCCGCTTACTTAAGAGACGAAGGTATTAACTTTAAGGTCAACCAGGTCTTCAGTGAGACTGTGGCCAAAGGCTATATCGTAGAACAGAACTTCCCCGCCGGAACCGAAATCAGCCGGGAAGGTACCCATATTTCCGGCAACGAACTGATCTTAATGGTTTCCGCAGGTAGTGAATATACGGTTATTCCGGTTATCGACGATATGACCGTGGAAGACTTGCAGGTCTTATTCAGCGGTGAAGATTATGAGCTCCAGATTGTTCAACTGGAAAAGCCTCATGTATCCGTCCCTGAAGGTGGGGTTATCAGTATCAATCCACCTCCGGGAACCAGGGTCAAAAAGGGTAGCCAGGTAGAGCTTACGGTCAGTAGCGGACGAAATATAGGAGCCATTCCCGATGTGCGTAAGATGGGTATCAATGATGCCAAAGACAGGCTGGAGCGTTCGGGTTTTGAGGTCTTAGTTGCTATCCCGTCCAACCTGAGCGGCGTTAAGGACCTTTACGTTATTACCATGTCCCCTGAACCGGGTACGCAGAATTTTACCGGCCAGGTTACCCTGAACGCAGGTACTTATGAGCAGGCTTTCCCGACACCGACACCGTCGGCCACACCTACACCCGAGCCTACGGAAACCGAAGCAACGACCGAGCCGCCCGCTCCTTCAGAGGAGCAGCCTACTGAACCCCCGGCGACCGAGCCGGCACCTACCACGGAGCCCCCGGCTACGGAACCCACGGGGGATGCAGGCTAGATGAGAGGATTATAGTATTGATGGCAGAAGAAGATAAGGTTTACCGAATCGTCAGGGGCGTAGGAGGCAACTATTGGGTCCACGGAGAGGACTTGGAAGAAATACAGGTCCAGGCGCCCGGCATTTTTCGCAAAGACAATAATAAGCCCTATGTAGGTGATTTGGTGACCTGTGAAGAAACATCGGATGATTTAATTCCTCTCAGGATGACTAAAATTCTTCCCCGTAAAAATCTTTTGCCCAGACCTCCTATCGTCAATATTGACCGGCTTTGGTTGGTGATTCCCCTCTTAGATCCCGATCCGGACCTCTGGGTCTTGGATAAGATGCTGGTTTTAGCCCATTACAGCGCTATTCCGCTTCGCCTAATTTTTACCAAAGAGGATCTGGCATCAGATGAACATTTGGATTTGGCCGAACTTTATAAACGAATAGGTTATGACGTTTCTTTGTCCAGACCGGGCAAAGAGGACTTGTTAAAGCTTTTGAGGCAAGAGCTAAGCGGCCATCTGATTTGTTTAGCCGGACCCTCCGGGGCGGGTAAGTCGACGCTCTTAAACAGTTTGATGGGCCAAGAAATAATGGAAACACAGGAAATTTCGGATAAGTTAGGTCGAGGTAAGCACACGACCCGCCATGTTGAGCTTTTCCCTTTTGAGGATGGTTATTTGGCCGACACACCCGGCTTTTCTTCTTTGGACTTGGGCCAGGCCGGAGTGGAAGAAGAGGACTTGGTCAGAGCCTATCCGGAGATTTGGGCCAGACAAAACGATTGCCGCTTCTTATCTTGTAAACATTTGACCGAACCTTCCTGTGCGGTAAAAGCAGACCCCACCATCGATCCGGGACGTTTGGCCCGCTATCAGGAGTTTAGAAGACAATTAGAAAATTACAGAAGTTACGCTAAGAACCCCCGAAGATAGGAGAAGACGATATGAACGATAAGAACTTAAAGCCTTCTATTGCCCCGTCTTTGCTGGCTACCAATCCTTTGGCCGTGGGAGCAGCTATTGATCAGCTTCCCGAATCTTGTAGCTGGCTCCATGTGGACATCATGGACGGTCACTTCGTCCCTAATATGAACGGTCAGCCCGGCCTGGTTAAGGCCATAAAAGACCGTTATGAGGATGAATTTATCTCGGATGTACACCTTATGGTAACCGATCCGGACCGGGTGATGGACCTTTATATGGATGCGGGAGCCGATGTCATCACGGTTCACCAGGAAGTCTTATACCACCACCATCGAACCTTATCTTATATTAGAGAGCGTGGCAGGATGGCAGGACTTAGCTTAAACCCGGCCACACCCTTGTCTACATTAGAGGAACTCTTGCCTCATGTGGATGTGATTTTATTGATGTCGGTAAATCCGGGCTACGGCGGCCAGCACTTTATTCCGCAAGTTCTTGAAAAGGTGAAAAGGCTCAGAGAAATGATAGACCGGACCTCTTACCCTATCTTAATTGAAGTGGATGGCGGCGTGAACGAAAAGACCGCTTCCGAACTCTGGGAAGCCGGGGCGGATGTTCTGGTGGCCGGAAGTGCTGTCTTCACCCATCCTGATTTAGATATAGCTCAAGCGTACGAGGCACTTTTGCCTCGTCATTAAAAGGAAAAGGACTCGGTAGCCATGGCGGAAAAAAACTATGTCAGCATTGTATTAGGCGGTAAGCTCAGTCTGACCGATCCTGTTTTAAAAGGCCTTAAAGAAAGCGCACTTATTTTGGCGGCGGATCGAGGTTTGGACCATTTGTATCAGGCAGGCTTTATGCCCGACCTGCTCTTGGGCGACTTCGATTCGGTCAGCGATGAAGCCATGCACTGGGCTAAAGAAGCTGGCGTCATTATCGAGACTTATCCTGTAAGAAAAAATAAGACCGACGGAGAGCTGGCCATAGACCGAGCTTTGGCGGACGGATATAACCGGCTTAAAATCTGGGGCACTTCGGGCGATCCCAGGCCGGACCATTTCTTGAGTATCTTATTGTACTGCCTTTGGATGCGCGAAAAATTCGGCATCGAAACGTCTATTTGCGATGGCAAAAATGTCCATATCCCCCTGGTCGGTCCTGCCGAGGTGAGAGTCGAATTAGCAGATTATTTTACGCCTGATCTTTTTGACCGGGTAAAAATTTCTCTGCCGACTTTTTCGGACTTGCAAGGTCTTTCTTATGAAGGTCTGGACTATCCGGTAGAAAATCAGGATTTTCTTTGGGGGCAGACCTTACTCATTAGTAATAATATTAAACCAGGCCTCAGAGCGTTTTCCGTAAAACTCGAAGGAGGCCGGGCTTTTCTTAGTCTGTGTTTGGAAGATTAAAATAAAATGGCTTAGAAAACGGTTTCGGCGATTTCTGCCATGACTTGGACCATGGCCTCAGCCATGCCTTCTATGGTCCGGTCGGGAACGGCGTAGGAAACTCGGACATAGTCTTCCAGTCCGAAGCCTTTGGCCGAAACAAAGAGCACACCGTGTTTCTTGCAAAGGTCTACAAATTGGTCCGTACTGAGCCGGTCGGGTCTTCTGAGCAAAATATAAAAGGTACCCTCGGACGGATGCGCTGTAAGGCCCAGGCTCTGGAAAATATCGACAATCCGGTCGCGCCTTTTCTTATAGGGCGTGGGATCTACCGCAAGGCCGATGTTGTCTTCTAAGACATGTTGCCAGACGGCCGGGGCGTTGACAAAGCCCAGAACACGGTTGTAATAGGCCAGGGCCAGGCTTAAATTAGCACTGTCCTCTATGTTCGAACTGTAGCAGACATAACCGATACGTTCGCCGGGCAGGGCATAGGACTTGGACCAGGAATAGATAATTAGGGCATTTTTCATATGGCTTAGAAGCGGCGGGTAGGCCCTGCCGTCATAGATTAAATCACGATAGACTTCGTCAGAAATAGGGTAGATAGTCTGTTCTTGGGCCAGGAGGACGGCGTTTATCTTCTCCAAAAGCTCGGCTTCGTATACAACGCCGCTGGGATTGTTGGGAGAGTTAAGGATAAGGGCTTTTGTTTTAGGGGTGATTTTAGCCTTTAAGTCTTCTAAGTCGGGCCTGAAATCGGCGTCACAACGAACCAAAACAGCCTTGCCACCGGCTTCTTCGATATAGCGCGGATACTCGGTAAAATAGGGAATAAGGACCAGGACCTCGTCGCCCGGATCCAGGAGGCTATGTAAGACAATGTTAAGGCCTGCCGCGGCACCGCAGGTCATGGTAACACAGGAAGCGTCCATGGGAACGATATTTCGGACCGATTCGAAATGAGCAATCTTTTCTCTAAGGTCGGGGTAGCCTTGGTTGGACATATAGGCGTGCAGGCCTTTTTCTTCCGACCTGGCCAGGCTAAGGAGGCTTTCTTTAATCGCTTCGGGCGGCTCCTGGTCGGGATTTCCCAAGCTGAAATCATAAACCTTGTCGGCACCTAATTTTTTTCTCAAAATTTTTCCTTCTTCAAACATGAGACGGACAGCGGAACCTTGGTTGATTTTTCCTTGCGCAGTTTTACTGATCATATGAGACCTCCTTCGGCTCTTTTAAAGAAAAGTATAGCAGAATTGTTGGCCTTATTTTGCTAGAATGAAGTCATCACAACAAAGAAGATTTGAGTAACTTCTTGCAGGAGCGGCGTCATGGACATTAGACAATACCTAGAAGGTTATGCATTCGATTGTTATGAGTTTTTCGGAGCTCATCTTATGGGCAAGGGTGTCCTTTTTCGCACCTACGCTCCCCGTGCGCAAGAAGTATCCCTTATAGGTGATTTTAACGATTGGCAAGGCCAAGCCATGCAGAACGAAGGCGGTATCTGGTCTTTGCATGTGCCGGGGGCCAAAGTCGGCCAGTTTTATAAATTCAGGATAAAGGGCGCAAACGGCCAGCTTATGGAGAAGGCCGATCCCTATGCATTTTCTTCGGAATTGAGGCCAAAGACCGCTTCGGTTATCTATGACCATTCGACCTACCGCTTCGAAGATGCAGAATGGATGTCTCAAAGGTCAGGTACGACAGAGCAGCCTATTTCGATTTATGAACTGCATTTAGGCTCCTGGAGAACCAAGGTCCATGAATTAGGTGAGGCCTACGAGGGGCAAGTCATCGAAGAAGAAGAGGATAACTGGTTTAATTACCGAGAATTAGCAGAACCTTTGGCCGCCTATATCAAAGACATGGGCTACACCCACGTGGAATTTATGCCTATTTATGAGTATCCCTTAGATGCGTCCTGGGGCTATCAGCCTTCGGGATTTTTCTCGGCTACCTCGCGTTACGGAAGTCCGGATGATTTGAAGTTCCTGATTGATCATCTCCATCAAAACGGGATCGGTGTAATCTTAGACATCGTCCCTGTGCATTTCGTAAGTGATGCTTTTGCTTTAGGCAATTATGACGGAACCGCTCTTTATGAATACCCTCACCCCGACGTTGGTTTCTCGGAATGGGGTTCTTATAATTTTATGCATTCCCGAGGCGAGGTCCGGTCCTTCCTCCAATCTATGGGCGCATATTGGCTGGACAAATTTCATATCGACGGACTGCGTTACGATGCGGTCAGTCGTTTGATTTACTGGCAGGGAGAAGAAGCTAGGGGAACCATTGACCACACGATTCTTTTCTTAAAAAATATGAATCAGGGCTTACATGACCGTTTCCCTGAGGTTATCTTAATTGCCGAAGACTCCACTTCTTACCCCGGTGTGACCCGTCCGGTAAAAGATGGCGGCCTGGGCTTTGATTACAAGTGGGATATGGGTTTTATGCACGATACCTTGGACTTCTTTAAGACTGCTCCCTGGCTTCGGACCGAGCACTATAACAAACTCACCTTTTCCATGATGTACTTTTATAACGAACGCTACATGTTGCCTTTCTCCCACGATGAAGTGGTGCACGGCAAGGCGACCATCAGCCAGAAAATGTTCGGAGACTATGAAGAGAAGTTCCCCCAATCCAGAGCGCTTTATATGTATATGTTTGCGCATCCGGGGAAGAAACTTAATTTCATGGGTAATGATTTCGCCCAATTAAGAGAGTGGGACGAGAAAAGAGAACAGGACTGGCCCTTGCTGATTTACCCTAACCATGACAGCCACCTGGCTTTCTTTAAGGCTTTGAATCATCTTTATTTAGAATATCCCGAACTTTATGAAGGTGAATATAATCCCGAAGCTTATCAGTGGGTTGTGGTAGATGACGGCCTGGGTGTGGTCTATGCCTTTTACAGAGGTTTGGGTAAAAGAAAGGTTTTCTTCGTCTTTAACCTCTGCGGCCAGGTCTACGATTTTTATACCTTCGATCTCCGAGGCGGCCTGATTAAAGAAGAGCTCCTTAATAGCGACTGGGAAGAGTTCGGGGGGAAGACCGCTCGACCGGATGACAAGAATCAGACCTGGTACTACGACGCTGAAAAGAAACTTCATGGCCTGACTCTGCAAGCCTATAACGGCAGAGCTTTCCTGGTCGAATTTTAACGAATTTTAAACTATAAAGTTATTTAGAAGGAGAAACACATAATGAAGAAAACTTTATCCTGGCTTTTCTTAAGCCTCTTTCTGTTGACGTCTTTAGCCTCTTGCCGGAAAGAAGACAAGGCTACGACACGCGTTTTGGCCATGAAGGGGCCTACTGCTATGGGCCTGGTGCATATGATGGAAGAGTATAAGGAAGACGAGACCTACCAATTCAGCTTGGCTTCGGCTGTCGATGAAATCGGACCGGCACTTCTGACCGACAAAGTAGACATCGCCTTAATTCCGGCTAACATGGCGTCGATTCTCTACAACAAGAGCCAAGGCCAAATAGAGGTTTTAAACATCAACACCGGGGGCGTCTTATATATTGTGGAACGAGGTGACCGGGTTTTGGATGTGGAAGACTTAAAAAGCAAGACCCTTTATGCTTCGGGCAAGGGTGCCAGTCCCGAGTTCGCCCTGAATTATATTTTAGAAGGCCATGGTATAGACCCTCTAAAAGACCTTAAGATTGAATGGAAGAGTGAGCATGCCGAATGTGTAGCGGCTGTTTCGGCCGACCCGGATGGTCTGGCTCTTTTGCCGCAACCCTTTGTCACTGTGGCTCAAAGCAAGGTCGAAGATTTAAGATTGGCGCTGGATTTGGCCGAAGAATGGGATAAGCTTAATACCTCGTCGTCTTTATTGACCGGCGTTACGGTGGTGCGAAAAGATTTTGCCAAAGCTCACCCCGGAGCCGTAAAAGATTTCATGAAGGCTTATGAGGCCTCGGTTGCTTTCACAAAAGAATCGCCTGAAGAAGCGGCTAAGTTAATAGGAAGCTACGATATTGTTCCCGAAGCCGTAGCCCTCAAAGCCCTACCTTATTGTAAAATCAGCTTTATTACCGGCCAAGATTTAAAAGACACTTTAACCGGCTACCTAGAGGTTTTATATAAAGCCGATCCCAAGGCGGTTGGCGGTGCCTTGCCGGGAGACGATTTCTATTACTAAGGCCATGGAGCAAAAAAGAAGGACGAAAACACAAAAAAGAAGCAAAATCTCATGGCTTCCCGGTCTTTTGTTTTGGCTTATACTTTGGCAGCTTGCTGCTGTTGTTTGGTCCGACAATATTTTTATCAGCTCACCTTGGGCTGTCCTGAAAAAGTTGAGCCGGCTCATTTGGCAGCCGGTTTTTTGGCAAACTATCGCTGCATCCTTTTTTAGAATCACACTGGGAAGCTTGGTCGGAATGCTCTTGGGATTCGGATTGGCTCTGGTAGCAAGGAAGTCCCGTTTCCTATCTTCTTTACTTGAACCCTTAGTTTTGGTCATGCGGTCGGTTCCGGTTGTATCTTTTATTATCCTGCTCCTGATTTTTGTATCGTCTCGGTATTTGGCCTTATGTATTACCTGCATAATGGTTTTACCTATCCTCTACGTTAATACTTCCGAAGGGCTTAGAGCGCTAGATCCTAAGCTTCCCGAGATGGCGGATGTTTTTCATTTGAATCGCCGTAAAAGATGGCGTTATATTTTACTCCCCGGTCTGGAACCTTATCTCTTGTCTGCTTTGAGTCTTGCTTCAGGTCTGGCCTGGAAAGCCGGTGTAGCGGCCGAGGTTATCGGTATGCCGGACTTATCCATAGGTGACCGCCTTTATAAGGCCAAAGTCTATCTGGATACAAGCGAACTATTCGCCTGGACCCTGGTACTGGTTTTACTGAGTTTTGCCTTCTCCAAACTATTATTGGGGCTTTTTAAAGTTTTTATGCATACCTTAAGAAAAGAGAAAGCTTTGCTTGATTTTTATGAGAAAAAATCGGAAAGCCACAAGGCTGAGCCGGTACCGGCGCTTTCAGAACAAGGCATTAAAGTTCAAAATCTTTCTAAGACTTTTTCTGATAAAACGCTTTTTGAGAATCTCAACCTCTCTATACCCCATGCCCAAGTGACCGCTATTGTCGGGCCGTCAGGGCAAGGCAAGACGACCCTCCTTAAGATATTACTAGGCCTGGAGTCTATGGATGAGGGGCAGATCACAGGTTTGGAGGGAAGAAGCTGTGCGGTCGTATTTCAGGAAGACCGTTTACTGGAGAGTTTTTCTGTTCGAACCAATATTGCTTTGGCTGCAAAAAACGGTACAAGAGAAGAGGACCTGGATAGGACACTACATGCTTTCGGGCTTATGGAAGATAAGTTAAGTCCGGTAGAGACGCTTTCCGGCGGGATGAAAAGACGGGTAGCCATCTTGCGAGCCCTCTTAAGTTCTTATGATGTCTTGTTCTTGGACGAAACCTGCCGCGGTCTTAACTTGGAATTAAAACAAAGCGTAATAAGAGAGATTTTGGCCCAAAGTTTAGGAAAAACCCTAATCTTTATTAGTCACGATTCGGAAGAAATTGATGCCTTTTCGCCGGACCGGCTGATTAATATTGAGGCAGAAGCACAGTAACAAAGACTAAGGCCTAATCTACAGCGGTTCGTCGGTCAGAGCATTGGAGTTTTTGGGATCTAGGCCGTCTATGTGCTTAAGAAAGCTTTGGTCCGGGCAAATATCCAGACGGATAGGTCGGCCCATACGCTGCATCTCATTTAACTTAAAAATGATTAGGTTGACATTGACGTTCATAAGCGAAGCGATTTGGTCATAAGAGTAGCCCTGGACCAAATAGTCCATGAGCTCTTTTTCGTCCAAGAGCAGGTGTGAGGCGAAGATATTGGCCTCGGTTTCCATGGCATCTTTGATATTGAAAAGCTCGAACTCGATTAACTGGCCCGAGCCGGCTTGGGCTTGGTGGTAGAGGTCATGGCCTAATTCATGGGCTAAAACCATACGCAAAAGCCGCCTGTCTATAAATGGATTATAGAAGACGAAACGCTTGCCTAAGATAATCTTGTACATGCCCAAAAGCTCGGTATTGGTCTTGAAGGGAATAAGTTTTACATCCCTTTCTTTCAAAATGAGCTGAGGATCCCTGCTTTCGTAGCGTCGAATCAGATCTTGGGCATCAACGTAGATGTGATCATATAGATTGGCCATAGACTTATTAGGGTCGGTCCTCGTTTGAAGCCGAGGATTCCCGGCTTTTTTCCTCTCTGGCCATATAGTAAGCTTCCTGGATAGCATCCAGGATCGCTTTCTTATCCTTATCGGGAAGACTTCCGCCCGCCATGAGACCGATGACCCCTTGGACCATTTCTTGGGCATCTTTTTCACCGCTGGGGCCGAAAGTGTCTTTTAAATCTAAGACGAAATCCATTTCGGGCGAGACCAGGTCTTCATAGGAGACGCCCAGGGCCAGGGCTAATTTGTCGTAAAATTTCCTGGACCTGGGTAAGGTTTCTCCGTTTTCATATCGAGAGACCGTCTTAAGAGAGATTCCCGATTTTTTGGCCAAATCTTCTTGCGTCAGATTTCTCTCAATACGTAATGCCTTTAGTGTGTTGGCAAACTGCATGGAACCTCCTGCTAGTCTTCTTGGCTATAGGGACTGATAGAGTAATAGGTGTAAGAATCCAGGTTTTGGCCGGCTCTTAAGATAGGGCTGGGGAAGTGGGGGATATTAACGGCATCGGGGAAATGCTGAGTTTCCAGGCAGATAGCCCTGTAAAGACCTGTAGCAGCAGAGTTCTTATCCTCGACCTTAGTGTAAGGCTCCATATAGACCTGGACACCGGGTTCCGAGCTGAAGCAGGCCAACTGCAGGCCGTTACGGTGGTTAATGACCCGACCGACAATGGCGACTTCACCTCTTTCTTCCTGGTCGACGATAAAGTTATGATCTAGGCCGCCCACATTTTTAATCCTGGGATCTTCGCTTTCCTTAACGGTGTTAAGCACTCTGGGCGTTCTGAAATCAAAATCACTTCCTTCTACTTTTAAGACTTCGCCCGTAGGTATTAAAGCGTCGTCAACAGGTGTAAAGTAAGAAGCGTTCAACTCTAATTCTAATGCATCTACATTATCTTCTTCACCCAGAGTAAAGAAAGCGTGGTTGGTCAAAGCTACGGGCGTATCTTGGTCAGTTTCTACATGGTAGTGAATCGAAAGATTTCTTTGGTCCAAGCTATAGGTGACCGAAAATTTGCGATGGCCGGGAAACTTGTCTGCTTTATCTTTTACCTCGTGGTAGAAGGTTACGCTGTCGTCGCTTGTTTTTTTCGTTTCCCAGCAAATCGTATGCAAAGCGGCATCTCCGCTGTGGAGCAGATTGTTGCCGTTGTTTTTGCTAAACATATAGTATTTGTCATCCAAACGGAACGAGGCTTCTCCGATACGGTTTGCCACCGGCCCTACCGTAGCTCCTCTGACTTGTCCGGATTTTTCAATAGAAGAGAGCTCTTCAGGACAAGAGACCATATTTTCGGTGTCACCTGCCGGTGTAACAATCTCCCAGCTAACCAGCCTGGCACCGTATTCCGAAAGGACGACGTGGTCGCCCAGGGAGTTAGTCAGGACATAGTTTGTGACTTTAGTGCCATCGAGTAGTGTACCTGCTTTGATTTTTTCCATTGTTTTAACCCTTTCTTAAATCCATGTTATATAGGCCTTTCGCTTGCCAAGGCCAAAAGATAAACTTCATAGCCTCCATTATAAAGCACCTTGGCCGCTTCGTATAAGCTGGCACCGCTGCTTAGAACATCATCTATAAGCAATACGGACTTGGAGACGTTCGATTGCTTTATTCCGGGCTCTTTCAGACCGAAGGCGCCTCGGACATTATCCAGTCGCGCCAGCCTACCTGAAGCTTCCGACTGGCGTTTGGTAGGCTTTTGTCTAACTAGAATATCGGTTCTTAACTCTAAAGAAAAGTCCCCCGCCTTTAACATCTCTTCGGCTAAAAGTTGAGCCTGATTATAGCCTCTTTCTTTTAAGCGGTTTGTATGTAAGGGGAGGGGGACCAAATTGGAAATTCGGTTGAGTTCTTTGTATTGAGAATTTAGGTTTTCGTTTAAAGTTCTTTGCCAAAAAAGAGCTAAAATTTCGCCTAAGCTCTTGGCAAAATCCGGACGGTCATGGAACTTAATACCGCGCACGGCTTGCTTAACGATGTCTTCATAATAAGATGCAACAAAAAGCGGAAAGCAACCTGCCCCTATAGTCCTGCCGGGATCGTCCAAGATACCCTGACTATGTTCTGGTGGCCTCATAGGAAAAGCCGAGAAACACTTGGGACAAATGCCTTCTAATGAAAAATGATGCGGGATAGGTCTCCTACAATAGGAACATACCGGAGGAAAGAACCTATCCCACAAGGAAATATTAAGCTTTGGCCGGATACTTCTTGGCATTTTCTCTGAGAAGGTCTACCTTGTCGGTTTTCTCCCAGGGAAGGTCCAAATCATTACGGCCGAAGTGGCCATAGCTGGCTACCTGGTAATAAAGGGGTCTACGTAAATCCAAGGTGTCGATAATGCCTTGGGGCGTAAAGTCCATACTTTCTAATAAAAGCTTGGAAATGTCTTCATCCGAGATGACTCCCGTACCCTTCGTATCCACAAAGAGCGAAACCGGCTGAGCAACACCTATAGCATAAGCTAATTCAATCATACATTGCTTGGCCAAGCCTGCGGCAACCAGATTCTTAGCGGCGTAACGAGCCATATAAGTTGCGGAACGGTCGACCTTAGTGGGGTCTTTGCCGGAGAAGGAACCGCCGCCGTGAGGGGCCAAGCCGCCGTAGGTATCAACAATAATCTTACGACCGGTCAAGCCGGAGTCGGCCTTAGGACCACCGAGGACAAAGCGTCCGGTAGGGTTAATATAGATGTGCGTTTCTTCATCCATTAAATCTTCAGGGATTACCTTACAAATGACCTCACCATAAATCTCTTTTCTGAGCTGCTCGATGGGGACATCCGGGTCATGTTGGGTGGAAACGACTACGGTAGCGACACGATCAACCTTGCCGTTGAGGTATTCCACGCTGACTTGGGCCTTGCCGTCCGGTCTTAGATAGTTAAGGATACGATCCTTTCTTACCACAGCTAATCTCTTACATAACTTGTGGGCCAAAACGATAGGCATGGGCATGAGTTCCGGTGTTTCATCACTGGCGTAACCGAACATCATCCCCTGATCGCCGGCACCGATAAGACCTTGATTCTCCTGACTGTCCATAGCCCGGTTAACGCCCATGGCGATATCACCGGATTGTTCACCTATAGAGGTCAGGACAGCGCATGTCTCCCAATCGAAACCCGAGTCCGAAGAATCATAGCCGATTTCTCTGATGACTTCACGAGCGATATGGGGAATATCGACATAGCAGTCGGTTGAAATTTCACCGGTGATGTAGACCATACCTGTAGTAGCCATACATTCACAAGCGACTCTGGCTAAGGGGTCTTCGGCCAAAATCTCATCCAAGATTTTGTCGGCGATCTGGTCACAAACCTTATCGGGATGACCTTCCGTTACCGATTCTGACGTAAATAAGTACCTGTTTTCTTCCATTTGTTCTTTCCTTTCTGTGGATGAGATTAAAAAAACCTCATCTGAAAGATGAGGTTCAATTAAAAATATTATCTCATCTTCCGGTTATACCGACGGATTTAGCACCATACTTATATAGCTGGTTGCCGGGCTTCACAGGGCCGTTCCCTCCACCACTCTTGATAAGTTCCACTCAATTATAACAGCTCAGAAAAATTTTGGTAGATGGAATCCTTTTATTTTGAAATAAAGTCCGCTTTTTATTCCGACAAGTTGTCGCTTTTTGTAGGAATTCTCCGTGTCCTAAAGCTTGAGATGCCCTTTAGCATGGTTGTAGGAGGAAAGAAGCGCTATGCGAATAGACATTTTAGATCCTGATCTAGCCTATGCGGAAAACTTACGTCGGAAGATTTCACATCACTTTCCGGGTGTCCGGATTGTTCTTTGGACCGAGCGTTCGTCCTATCAGATGCCGGACTTGGATAAGCTGGGTAGAAATAATTACCTACTTATTTATACGTGTGATTTTTATCCGGATTTGAGTCTTCCTTGCCGTAGTTTAGCTTTGAGAGACGAATTTCCCGGGCCGGAAAGACCTCTGGGTGATGAGGATGTTCTTCGCTTGGGACCACTTCAACCTATTTTGCAGCGTATTCATAAATATGTTGAAGAGTCGGACCTTAGGACGGACAGTTTGAAGCCTCTTACAAGTTTTCTCACTTATGCCTGGTCTGAGGCTGAGATTTCGTACGTGTCTCGCTTCATAGACAGTTTGCAGGGAAGTGCAACAGCCGGTTTTATTTTGGAACTCGGTCCGTCTTTTTACTTTAGCCCATCCTTAAGAGAAGAAAAGGACAAGAATGTTTTATTGGATCTATCCTTGGAGAATATTCATGCCGGAAACCTAGGCCAATATTTGGAGCCCTGGTCATATAATCCGCAAGCTATGCGCATTAGCTTAGCCAACCATCCTGATGATTGGCTATTGGCACCGGATAAGTATTTAAGGCAGATACTTTATACTTTCATGGATTTCGCGGAACTTACTTACGGTTCTGATTGGCGCTTATTTGTGATAAGCCTCATGATGCCGCTTCGCCATAACAAGCTACTAGCATCTCTTAGTCAAGAGTTTTTTATTAATCAGCATATGTCTCCTTTAGGGCCTTTGTTTGATTCTTATATGGATGAAATCAGTGGGTTAATGCCTATGGGTTCTTATATACACCGTACCGATATGCCCCGTATTAGACAAGAAGAGGGGACGCTTTATGGCTAGTACCTTAGATTTATCGAATTATGAAAAAATATGCGAGGAGGTCTACAAGGTCTTATTAGAAGAGCTTTCCATGGAAGATCAAGAAGTTAAAAGGACCATTTCCAGGACAGTAAGTCAAAGTGCATTAGCGCAAGATTTGGATTTTTCGGAACGTAAGGCTTTAGAAGAAAGAATTTTTAATCACTTTCGCCGCTTGGATATTCTCCAGCCGCTTTTGGACAATCCACAGATAACCGAAATTATGGCAAACGGACCCGAAGAGATTTTTTACGAGAGAGAGGGAAAAATCTATCGTAGTCCGGAACGTTTTCCCAGTACAGAAGATTTGACCCACATTATTACCGGCTTTTTTAGTAAGTACAATGAGCCTTTGTCCAATAGTGTTCCCATGAATAGTTTACGTCTGCCGGACGGATCCAGAGCTAATGCCGTTCTTCCGCCTATTAGCCAGGGAAGCCCTATTCTGACGATAAGAAAATTTACCGGTATCAGGCCCAGTCTGCCTAACCTAATCAGCCAAGGTTTCATTACGGAAGAAATGGCGTCTTATCTCATTCAAGCCGTCCAGGATAAAAAGGCCATCATTATTGGCGGAGGGACCGGCTCAGGTAAGACAACCCTACTTAACATCCTGTCTGCTTATATTCCTGAGCGTGAGCGGATTATTACTATAGAGGATTCGCCCGAGCTGCAGCTCCAGAACCGAGTCAACTGGGTCAAACTCTGTACCAGAGAAGAAGGACCGGACGGAACTATGGCCATAGACTCAGGCAGTTTAATTAAAAATGCACTTCGTATGCGACCGGACCGAATCATTGTAGGTGAGGTTCGGGGTCCGGAAGCCTATGACATGCTCCAGGCTGCCATGAGTGGCCATCCGGGGACACTATGTACGGTGCACGGCAATGATTGTAAAAGCATGTTCTTAAGGACAGCCGACCTCATTTTGTCTTACTCGAAGCTTGATTACGACATGATTTTACGCCAACTGACCGATGCTTTTGACCTTTTGATTCATATCCATAGAACAGAAGAAGGCGACCGTTACATCGATGAAATCTGCCAGATCCTTCCGGACGATGCAAAACACTTCAGCCTGAAAACAATCTACGAGAGGAGTGGAGACTGTGCCTAAAGGTTTAAAGTTTTTATGCTATTGGCTTATCTTCAGCCTTATCGCTTTCTTTGTGTTGAAACTTTTCACACCGCTTCTATTTCTTCAAATTACTTTGGCGGTATTAACAGGTCTGGTCTGGGCATATAGCCTGAACAAGGTTCTCCGCTATTATGAGATATATCGTATTAAGCAAAGTTTGCTGTCTTTTTGTCAGACTGCCAGCAGCCGGCTTAGCATGGGCCAAAGCTTAAATCGTAGCTTAAGTGATGCACTGGATACGCTTGGAAAAGATCCTGCATTTAAAGGCGATCGAAAGGCCCTTCATCGAGCCAAGCAAGGTTTAAGCCTCCACCATGATTTCTCGCAAAACATTCCTCTCTTACTAAATATTTTTCCCTGTCCCGAAGCACACGCTTTCTTTGGACTCATCCATGAGCCGCAATGGATGGGGCAGCGTATACCGGAGGTGTTTAAGCGTTTTGAGAGGTCTGTAAGAATGAATTTAAGCCAAGAAGAAAGCCTTAGAGCAGACCAAAGTAAAAACTTAGTAGAAGCCTTGTCTCTCTTATTTATGCCTGTTCTTATCTGTCTCTTTATGAGCAAAACATCGCCAGACTTTATGCATCTTGCCTTTGCAAGCTTTGTGGGTAGGGCCTTATTATTAGGAGCCTATCTGCTGTTCTCCTTATCCGTCTTTTTTATCCAAAAGACATTTTTCCTTGTCCCCGATTCTTTTAAGGCAAAAAATAAAGACCAAAACAGAATAGAAAAATCGGCTACATCAAAAAAGACAAGAACTGAGCGTAAAGGCCTTATCCTTAGGAATAAAACTATTAGGAATTATTTAGAGAAAAAGCAAGTTTTACTCCTTCCTTTTTGGACCGAGAAAATCGAAGAGGCGATGGCTTTTTATTCGCACAGAGAAAACAAGCCCATAGAAAAAATAAGATTGGAAGTAAATCTCAGGCGCATGCTTGCCCTTTTATTGGGGTTTTTAGTAAGTGCTGTATTTTTTATCAAAAAGGTGCCTCTCTTTCTGACCTTGACCTTGCCCGTCCTGTTTTGGTTTTATCCGGATTATCGGATGGATGATTCTTACAGGATGCTTAACGCGGATCAGATCTTGGCACTCCCTAATTTATTTCAGTATTTAGCTTTGTGTCTTAGTTCCGGAATGTCTTTATCCTATGCCTTTTCTGAGGTTTTATCGAATCTTCCTCCGGATAATCCCTTGCTTCCCGAGATAAGGTACTTTAATAGCCAACTAAAAAATCAAGTTTCACAAGCTACAGCCCTGGAAGAATTTTCTAAGCATATTAACTTCCCCGAAGCCTCTATGTATTTACAACTTTTGGATGCACATACCATGGCGGGATCAAAAGAGAGTTTACAACTCATGGAATTACAAGATCAGCACTTGCAGCACGTTTTATCTGAAGAAAAAAGAAAAGCTATGGCTAGTAAGGCTAATGCTTATTTATTGCCCCTGGTTATGAATTTATTAGCTGTGATTTCGATTAGTTTGGCACCCATCTTGCCTTACTTTTCGCTTGCCTAGAAAAGAGGTGATCTTATGGCATAGACAATTCAATTGATCAAATAAGAGAAAGAAATTTGGAGGTAGATAAAATGAAACAAAATTTAAAACCGTTAAAAAAAGAAATTCAAAAACTGTTCTATGAGGAAGACGGTTCTCAAGTTTTAGAAGTTGTCATAATCATTGCCATTCTCTTAGGTTTGGCTCTGGTTTTTAACGAACAACTTCAGGCCTTTGCCAATAGGCTTTTCGCGCAGGTATTCTCTAATGAAAGTGTCTTTGAAATTTTGAACTAGAGGTGGGCATGGAACATCCGGATTTAAGGCATTTAGATGGGACCGACCGACTCTTTTTCAGAGGCGGCGATAAAAAGATTGAAAATTATATTTTAACTTGGCTAAAGTCGCCGAGAAATCATTACTTTTTGGCCTGGAATAAGCATTCCGGAGGCCCGGATGATATCTATTATCTTGAATTGACCGACAGTATGACACTGTCGGCTTATTTAAAAAATCCAATCCGGGCCAAAGAGTATGATTTCCTTTTGATGGCAATATGCCGAGCTTTGATTTTTCTGGACGCAAGTCTAATGGATTCTCATGGCTTGGTCTTAAACATGGACTATGTTTATCTATTCCCCGGCACGGAGAGGAATCTTAGTAAAGGAGAACTTCCCTATAAAGTAAAATTTGTCTATTTACCCTACCTGCAATCGGAAGTGTCTGCGAATGTTCTTGATAGAGAAGCCTTTTGGCAAATCTTAATTAATAAATATTTAGACCTCAATAAGTCTGCAAAGAAAAAAGAGGCAAAGACTTGGCTGGATAAGATCTATGACGGTGAAGAACAGATCTTATCGACATTAGAGGCAAAGTATCAGAAAAAGGAAAGTAAAAAGCAGCTTTCCGCGGAAAGGCCAAGGATTTTTTCTACAGGAAACCTTCCCATAATTTTAATGACCGGAGAAATCCTAATCTTACTGACACTATACGGAATAAACTATTTTCTGGGCCATATCCCTGTGCTGCTTCTTTGTATTTTGCTGTCTTTAATTGTTTTTATCTTATTCTTACAGTTGAGGCTTTTGTTAAATCCGGCATCGCCTTTTTATTGGAAAGCGTTTCAAGAAGTAGAAAGGAAGAATACCGTAGCCAGCCGCAAACACGCTCTGGAATCGGTCAAGCATAAGGCGGATAAGACTCTAATTGAAGCCAATCCGGGAGGGAAATTAAGATTAGCCAATCTTACCTTACTTAGCTCCGGCCTAGGGCAGGAAAAGGAGCTTAGTTGGCAGATTTATCAAGAGGATTTTATTCTGGGAACAGACGAGAAAAAAGCCGATCTCTTCCTCCCTCTGAGGGGAGAAGAGTCGGCCGGACCTGTATTACGGATTTGTCAAAGACAGGGCAGTTTTTATTGTCAGGCTCTTAGCAGTACCGTAAATTCGTATTTGAAAGACCGTTTGCTTTACCGCTATGAGGATTATCTTATGCCCGACGAGTGCATCTTAAAAATCCAAAAACTGATTTTTCGTTTTAGAGCCTACTAAGATGAGTAGTTCTCTTCGAACTCCGTTGGGCAGGGGGATAAAACGGGATGCTTACTTGGTACCGAATAAACGATCTCCGGCATCGCCTAAACCGGGGACAATGTAACCGTGTTCATTTAAGCCTTCATCTAAGCAGGCACAGTAAATGGGAACTTCGGGATGATTCTTTTTCAGTAGTTCAATGCCTTCCGGAGCAGCAATAAGACAGACAAAACGGATATGTGTCACGCCTCTGGCCTTAAGAAAATCAATAGAGGCAGAAGCGCTGCCGCCGGTTGCCAGCATAGGATCTAAGAGAATAACTTCACGATTGGCCACATCTTCGGGGAGTTTGCAGTAATATTCTACAGGTTGAAGTGACTTGGGATCTCTGTAGACTCCGATATGGCCCACCTTAGCGGAAGGAATAAGTCGGAGCATGGGGTCTACCATACCCAGACCTGCACGCAAGATGGGAACTAAGGTTAACTTCTTGCCTTCGAGGACTCTGGCCTTGGCCTTGCCCATAGGTGTCTCGACATCAACCTCGACAGTGGGAAGATCTCTGGTTACTTCATAGCCCATAAGCATAGAAATTTCACTGGCGAGCTCTCTGAACTCCTTGGTGTTTGTATGCTTATCTCTTAAAAGGGCGGTTTTGTGTTGGATAAGGGGGTGATCAAAAATAAATACGTTGTTTTCTTTCATTGTCTGAATTCCTTCCTATGTCAATGATTCCTTTAGACATTATAAGTAAAAAAAGAAATGGAGAAAGAGAAATATGCAAACTTATGGTTATGTAAGAGTATCAACAGCAGATCAATGTGTAGACAGGCAGGTTTTAGCTCTGAAGAGAGAAGGAGTTAAAGAAGAAAATATCTACACAGATTACCTCACGGGCTACACTTTTAACAGGCCCAGCTATAAGGCTTTGATGAGTCAATTAAAAGAAGGAGATTTAATTATCATTCTCAGCTTGGACCGCTTGGGCCGTAATTACCGGGAGATTTTAAATGAGTGGCGTAAGATCACCGAAGAAATTAAAGCGGATATGTACGTTATCGATATGCCGGCCCTGGATACGAGGAAGAGTAAGAATTTGGTCGACAATCTCATCACCGATATTGTGCTTCAACTTTTAAGTTACGTAGCAGAGACTGAAAGAGAATTTATTTTGGCCAGGCAAAGTGAAGGCATTGCGGCGGCCAAAGAACGAGGTGTCAAATTCGGCAGGCCCAAAATCAAGGTGCCGAAAAATTTTGAAAGAGTCCGTGATAAGTGGCTCAAACAAGAAATTTCTTCCAGAGAAGCCGGGCAAATTTTGGGTGTATCCCATACGACTTTTCTAAGGTGGAATCGTATTTTGTCTGCCTAATTTGTAATAAATGGTAGGCTTTGTGAACCAAGCTCCAAGCTTGAAAAAATATGTTAAAATTTTGTCTATGTGCAGAAAAAAGCTCTTAAAAACCCCATTTTTTCGTCAGAAAATGTAATACACTTGCAACAAAACCGTGTAATAAAAAGCCTAGTTTTTGAGCCAAACTTCAAGATGTTTACAAAACATTTATAATCTCTCAGAAGAATCAAATATTTTGTCTATTTATTTTGCTTGATGCATAAGATTTGCATTCGGGTTGTATGATAAGCTATGGCCAAAGAGTCGATAAATTGTTATCATTAAACACTGAAGTTTAGCAGAAAAAGTGATAAGTCTTCGACAAGACCCTTGAAAGGACAGATTCTTTATGGTAACATTCTGCCTGCTTACTTGAAGTGTTGCATTTTGAGTTTAAGCTAAATGATTTTGCCGATTAGTGTAAAGGTAGCACACCGGACTCTGACTCCGTTCGTGAGGGTTCAAATCCTTCATCGGCAGCCAGGCCCATAATATGGGCCTTTTTTTATGCTTGTTTTTGGCAATGTGGGCAGTAAACGCTGGTGCGTCCTGCAATTTTAGCAGCTTCCAAGCTTCTGCCGCATCGGTGGCAGGGAAGGCCCTTCCGGCCGTAAACATGGAGATAATTTTGATTATTACCGGACTCATTACGGGCATTTTTGTAATCTCTGAAGCTCGTTCCACCATTATATATGGATTGAATCAGAAGTGTTTGAATAGCTTTATAAACACGTGTCCAGTCTTTCATGGTCAAGGACGAGGTGAGGCGGTCCGGCATGATGGAGGCCTCAAATAAGACCTCATCAGCATAGATATTGCCTAAGCCTGCTAAAATCGACTGATCCAGGAGAAAGGATTTCATTTTTAAAGTCGGGTGCCTTTGGCCTTGGGCGTATAGATAGTCCGGACTTAAGTCGGGGCCCAGGCAGTCCGGACCTATATTCGACAGGGTGAGAGACGTTTTATAAAGTAAATTACGGTCGAAAAGTCTTACTTTTCCAAAGCGCCTGACATCGTTAAAAATCAAGAGACCCTTATCAAAATGAAAGACCAAATGCGTATGCTTGTGCCTAATAAGGTCTTGCATAGAAGACAGACTCATATCCTCCGAGTCTATATAAACCAGTTTCCCTGTCATACCCAGGTGAATTAAAAGAATAAGGTCCTCGTCAGTCGGGGCATCGGGTTTAGAAAAAATAAAAAGGAGATATTTCCCGTGTCTATGAATCTCAATCAACTTGCCATTTATAAGTTGATCCAAAGACTTCACCGGATCAAAGACACGGTAAATATCATTCCTTTTTACGGTAAGGTCCAGTAGGACACCGCCTAAGAGAGGTTCTAGTCCTCTTTTTACAATTTCAACTTCAGCTAATTCAGGCATGAATGTATTTTAGCAGAAGCTGATTTTGGAATAAGTTAGAAACGTAAAGAATTAGCTTAAAGATTCTCGATGACGACGAATTAATTTTTCTTTTTCTGCTCTTAAGAGTGCTTCTTGTCTGGCTTGGAGGGCTCTTCTTTCGGCCAGCTGATCTAAAATGTAGCCGGGGCTAATGTCCAGCCCTTCGCAGATACTTAAAAGTTTGCTGACACTGATAAAGCTGTAACCGTGTTCGACAGCGGATAGGTAGGAATTATTGATGGAGGCGCGTTCACATAATTCCTGTTGTGTGATGCTTTGCTTGTTCCTTTCATTGCGGATGAGATTACCCAACCAGATTGCGTCTCGATCAGCTCGATTGAGCGGCCTCTTGTTGTTTGTAGCAATTCTTTTCTCATTCATAGTATCATCTCCTTCCTTATGGGTTTAAATATATTAAATATTATATTATCGGTTGATGTAGTCAAAGTCCATAGGATATATCCGAAACTTTTTGATTAAAATTATGCGAGTTATTAAAATGTAATATTTGAGCAATGAAACTGACATATAAGAAGAGCTGAAAAACACAACGAATGTTTTGGCCTAAAGTTTACTACGTGATATACTCTTAGTACCAATTAGTGCTTTCTATTTTTGAACCTGCATTGACTTAATAGGGAGCTCGAGTTAGATCGGGATACTACCAAGCCTCATTGAATGAGAGGAAGGTACAAGACCGGCGCAGAGCACCCACCTGACAATTTATTGTTAGGTGTCAGAAAGGGAGTGCTAATTGGTTTCATTTTATAAGGGGGTAGGCCTAAGTAGCCTAAATGAGGATTATGTATATCTTTAATACACTTACAAGGCAGAAGGAAAAGTTTGAACCCATCGAAGAAGGTAAGGTTAAGATTTATGCCTGCGGACCTACAGTTTATAACTATTTTCATCTGGGTAATGCCAGGCCCTTTATTACCTTTGACACTCTAAGACGTTATCTGGAATATAAAGGTTATGAGGTTACCTTTGTCCAGAACTTTACGGATATAGATGACAAGATGATTACCAGAGCCCAAGAGGACGGTATAACGGTTCGGGCTTTGGCCGATAAATATATAGATGAATATTATAAAGATGCCCGAGGTCTTAATATTGAGGAGGCGTCCTACCATCCCAGAGCGACGGAAACAATCGATGAGATTGTGCGATTTGTAAGCGAATTGGTAGACAAGGGTTTTGCCTACGTCGGTAACGACGGCGTTTATTTCTCTGTAGAGAAATTTCCCGAGTACACGAAGTTGTCGCACTATGATTTGGACGAATTAATCCAGAATGCGCGTAAAGAAATCAATAAGAAAAGCGGCAAAAGAGACCAAGTAGACTTCGTCCTATGGAAGTTTAAAAAAGAAGGCGAACCCGCTTGGCCCAGCCCCTGGGGAGAAGGACGGCCCGGTTGGCACATTGAGTGCTCGGCCATGGCCAGAAAGTATTTGGGTCAGACAATTGACATCCATTGCGGTGGCCAGGACCTGATTTTTCCCCATCATGAGAATGAAATTGCCCAATCTGAGGCAGCTAACGGTAAGCCATTCGTACATTACTGGATGCATAACGGCTTCATTACGGTAAACCACAGCAAGATGTCTAAGTCCGAAGGAAACTTCTTCACAGTGCGAGAGATTTCCGAGAAGGTGGGCTATATGCCGATCAGGCTTTTCATCTTAAGTTCGCACTATAGAAGCCCTATTAATTATTCTTTAGACCTGGTAGAACAAGCCGGTAGGGCTTATGAGCGGATTGAAACCTGCTGGAAGAATATGCAATTCCTCCTGGATAATAATCCGGATGCCATAGACGAGGATCAAAGAGAAGCTTTATCTAATTTAGTTCGACAGAAGCAGGCCTCCTTTGACGAAGCCATGGATGACGATCTCAACACGGCCGAAGCCATGGGCGTTCTTTTCGAATTGGTCAGAGAGCTTAATACGGCCATGCAAAATTTCAAGGATTACCAAGCTTTTAAAGAAGCACAGGACGTACTGGGCAAGCTTTTAAATGTTTTAGGCTTAAACGTTTCCCAAGAAAATCAGGTGCCTCAGGAAGTTTTGGACTTGGTTCAGGCCAGACAGGATGCCAAGAAGAATAAAGACTACGCTTCGGCAGACCAGATTCGCGACCAGATTGAGCAGGCCGGTTATAAGGTGATGGACACAGCTCAGGGCCCTCAGTTGGAGAAATTGTCTTAAGATGTTTGACGATAAGAAGCTAAAAGATTTTCAGCAGCTTCCGGCCGATAACCTGGCTTATATTGGCGATGCGGTTTACGAGCTCTATATAAGGCTCATGGTTATGTCCGACCACGATGCCAAGGCCGGTAAACTTCATCGCTATGCAGTGCACTATGCAAGGGCCAAATTTCAGGCCAATGCGGCTGTGAAGGTCCAGGCTATTTTAGATGAGACAGAAAAGGCTGTTCTTATAAGAGGCCGTAACCAAAATGTCGGATCCATGCCAAAGAATGCCGGTATTCAGGAATACCGTTGGGCGACCGGCTTGGAAACACTCATCGGTTACCTCTACTTATCAGGGAACAAGGAACGTCTGGACGAAGTTATGGATTTTATCATTAAGACGGACGAGTCAAATCAAGCTTAACAAGAGAACTTTTGAGCTTCACCTTTAAGCTAAAGAGAAGAGAGGCCTTAAGCACAAGATGGCAGATAAGAGAAGACAATATAGCAAATCGAATAGAAAATCCGGATCCGGAAGGAGCAAAGACAGGTCTAGAGCTAAGGTAACCGAACCTCAGGCTGAGCTGACGGAAGAAGAGGCTTTATCCAGGCTCGAAGGGCGCAACACCATCGAAGAAGCTCTTAAAGCAGGTCGGACTTTTAATAAGGTCTGGTATCTCAAAGCCGACGAGAAGAAAATGGACCGTAGACTTCAGGATTTGATTTATAGGCTGAGCGGAACCGATGCGGTGCTTTATCCTGTAGATAGGCAAACTTTGGACCGGATGGCATCGACTTTTAATCACCAGGGTATCATTGCCGAGGTGGCCAGTCGCGAGTATGTTTCTTTAGATGCGATTTTGGCTCGGGCCGAGGCCAAAGGCGAAGACCCTTTTATTATTCTCCTCGATCAAATACAAGATTCGCAAAACTTAGGCGCTATCATGCGAAGTGCCGATGCAGCCGGTGTGCACGGCATTGCCATCACCCAGCGACGCTCGGTAGGGCTGGATGCTTTGGCAGCCAAGGCCTCAGCCGGGGCAATCGAGTATGTTCCTTGTGCCAGGGTAGTTAACCTAAATCAGGCTATAGCGGAGCTTAAAGAAAAGGGCTTGTGGATTGCGGGTTTGGCCATGGAAGGCGAATCGGTATTCACGTCGCAGAATCTTTTAGGGCCTATCGGTTTGGTTATCGGAAATGAGGGTAAGGGCATCAGTCCCCTGGTTCAGAAAAATTGTGATTTTCTGGTCCATATTCCCATGCAAGGTGCTATTAATTCACTCAATGCTTCGAATGCGGCGGCTGTTGCCATGTACGAAGTCTTAAGAAGGCGCCTGGCGACCGACAATAAAGATCTCTAAGTAGAAAGTAGGCCTTTTATCGAAACAAAAGACCAAGATAAAACTTCAAAAAGAGACAGGATGCTCATCAAAGCCGCACAGGGAGGAGACGAGGAGGCTTTTAATAGCTTGTTGGCTTCCTACCAGCCTTTGATTCAGTCTTTGGCCAATCGATATTTTTTAAGGTCCGAAGAAAGAGAAGACCTGGTTCAGGAACTACAGATTGCTTTTTATAAAGCGGTCCGGGTTTTTAATGGCGAAAGAGACACCGCCTTTGCTTCTTATGCGAAGACTTCCCTGCAAAGAGTCGTCATCGACAAAATAAGGGCTAATGAGACGGATAAGAGAAAAATTCAGCATGAGACGTTGACTTTTGACGAAGCGGGTCATCAGCCAAACGATGCTGCCAATACCGAAGCACCCTACAAAAGCTGGGAAAGTGATGAAGAAAAACAAAAATTAGATGAAAAATTGCGTGATATTTTGTCGGATTTGGAATGGGAAGTCCTCCAAGCCAGACTTGAGGGCCTAAGTTACAGTAAGATAGGTCAAAAGCTTGGGATTTCGGTCAAATCCGTCGACAATGCCCTGCAACGTGTAAAGCAGAAATTGTGACAAAAATACGAATTTTCAAGGGTTTGCCATAATTCCCGAGCCTGATTATAATATTTTAGAATAGCAGATGAAGGAAGTCGTATTTTGGAAAGGCGCTGGGGCAAGAACACATTCTCAATACTTATCGTTATAGCAGTCAGTGTGCTTGCTATATTTGCTTATGCCCTAACACGTTACCTGGAAGACAAGACCAAGCAAAGTACCGAAGTCAGTGCTTTCGTATCAACATCTAAGGAAGTACCTTCCATAAGTCCGACTAAGTCTTCCGGTGGGGGCAATCCTAATCAGCTGACACCTAAGCCCAGCCCCACATCCAATATTCTCCAACTTTTGATTGAGAGTGTAAACAATGTCGGCAGGGTAGAAGAAAACTACAAAAGGTTTCGCCAGGACCAGATCGATAATATATCTTTGGAAGAGTTTCAGCTCTATGTCAACCTTCTACACGATTTGGTCGGTCAGAATATCGAAACCTATCTTTTGATGAGCCATTCCGAGAAGCAGCAGACGGTTAACAGTATTTTAGAGCACGACCCCGGCCATGCGGAGTTTTTGGACAAGGCGGTCTTCTACTGGCTGGAGTATCACCAAGACGATAAGGTGGAAAGACTTCCGATTATTCTTTCTAAGAGCAAGAACGGTGAGACCTATCTATCGAGAACCTGGGTTAGGTCCTGCCTGGAACTTAGGAATTTTGCCTCGCTTTACTTTAGCGTTTTAACGGATCAAAACGAAGATGCGCTCTATCATCTGGTATATGCCGATTCGGATGATGAAACGGTTCGTTTGGCCAAGACCCAAAATCTCTTGGAGTTCTACAAGGATTATGTCCAAGCGGAGACGGTAGGTCCGGACCGGATTGTCAGTGTTCGCATGGACCAGATTCAATTCCGTATCCCCATGGAAGGGGCTAACTGGGATACGAATCGAGAAGTCTCTTTGCCACCGGACAAGATAAACGGTCCTACGATAGCCAGCCCAACCATAACGGAAGAAGACGAAAGCGAAGTTTCGACCGGGAACGAAAATCCTTCTGAAACACCGACGACGGAGCCGGTACCGGCCAAAAACCAATACCATTCCGTAACCATCTATAAGCGCGACAATGATTTTATTGTGGTGGATGCCATTCCTTCCGATACCTGGAAGGTCAATGCCGAGCTGGAAATCGGTCGCGACAAGACCTTAAAGTTGGGCCTTACGCATAATTTAGAAGAATGGATTTCTTATTTGGGCAAGCCTCAGGCTGTCTACACCTTTACGATGACCGATCGGACCAATCAAGTGAAAGATTTTGTCAGACTTCAATTCATGGGTTATGAGCTGGTCCTTTCTTCAACAGAGGCCAAAGAAAACGGCCCTTGGATTTTGGAGGAAATAAAGATTTATGACTCGCTGATGACTTTGGCCGGCCGATATAAACCCGGTCAGAGCCTCAGAAGCCTATATCAAGAATACCTCTACATGGATACCTTGGATTATCAATACACGACTTTTACAGGTGAACGTGTCGAATTTAAGATCAAGAAAAATCGTATTTCGGAGATTGTCGTCCGGTCCTTGGATTTCAGGACGGACCAAATTTTGGGCGATATCAGTGAAGAAAAGGCTATTAAGCCGGATGACTGGCTCAAAAGTATAGAAAGTCAAAAAACTCAAGCAACAACGGAACAGACGACAAGCGAATAATTGTTATATATTAGATAAAAGGAGGAACCGGCATATGAAACTTAGTGTTTACGGAGCAGCCAGGCAAGTAACAGGATCCAACTTTTTGATCGAAACGGATAACAATGAACGCTTTCTGATTGATTGCGGACTTTTCCAAGGGGGCCAAGCCATGGAGGCCAAAAACGCCAGGCAGTTTCCCTACCGTCCGTCCGATATCGACTTTATGATACTGACCCACGCCCATATTGACCATTCGGGGCGAATTCCTTACCTGGTTAAAGAGGGCTTCAACGGTCCGATTTATACCACCAAGGCTACGGCAGACTTAGCAGAACTCATGTTGTATGACTCGGCCAAAATTCAAGAGTCGGACGCCGAATGGCAAAGCCGAAAAAATCAAAGACAAAATAAGGGAGAGGTGGAGCCTCTCTATATGGAGTCCGATGTTACCAGGTCTTTGCCTCTGTTAAGACCGCAAGCCTACGGTCAGGTAATCAAGCTGACGGAAAATCTTTCACTGCGCTTTCGAGATGCCGGTCACATCTTGGGCTCATCGATACTGGAAATCTGGGTTAAGGAAGGCGATAAACAGTCCAAGCTAGTCGTTTCAGGTGACCTGGGTATGAGCAAGCATATCTTGATCAGAGATCCCGAATTTATTGAAGAAGCCGATTATCTCATTATGGAATCTACCTATGGTAATTCGGTCCACGCCTCCTACGAGAACTCCCTGAAAGAATTGATGCAAGTAATAGAGGAGACTACCAGCCGAGGCGGTACGGTGTTAATTCCCAGTTTTGCGGTAGGTCGGACCCAAGAATTAATCTACGAGATGAATAAGTACTATGAATACATACACCAGGGCCAATCCAATCCGGTTCGCATCATCGTAGACAGCCCCATGGCGACCAAGGCGACAGGCATATTCATGAAGAATACCGAAGTTTTATCGGATGAAGCCCAGGACTTAATCCGGCGCGGAGACAATGTTTTTGCTTTCCCCAATCTGAGTTTTACCGCCAATGTAGAAGAGTCGGTGGCTCTCAATACGGACCAAGACCCCAAGGTCATCATTGCCTCGTCCGGTATGGCGACCGGCGGCCGAATCCGTCACCACCTGAAACATCATCTCTGGCAATCCAATAATGCGGTTATTTTTGTGGGATACCAGGCAGAGGGCAGCTTGGGCCGTATTATTTTGGACGGCGCCCAATATGTCAAGATTTTGGGCGAGGACATTGCCTGTCGGGCCAAAGTTTACGACATGAAAGGCTTTAGTGCCCATGCCGACCAGCCTATGCTTTTGGATTGGTTAGACCACTTCAGCCATAAGCCCAAAAAAGTTATTCTGGTCCACGGCGAAGATCGAGAGATGATGCCTTTGGCCAAAAAAATAGAGGGCAGGAATCTAAAAGTTTATAGACCCCATGAAGGTGAGACGATTGATCTGGCGGCCCTAGACACATCAGAAGCAGCCCCTACTTTTGCCAAACAAGAAGATATTGCCAAGCACTTGAATGACCGCTTAGCGGAAGTTCAGGATTTGATGCGAGACTGGGAAGGTAGAAAAGTTGACCTGGAGACGGTTAATCCGGAAAGTCTGGGCGATTTGGAGACCGCTTTGGCCCGCCTCAAGAGTCAAATCATGGACTTAAATGTCCTAACAGGAAAATAAAGGAGAATCCATATGGCAGATGCGAAAATTTATACCGAACGCGTATTGGAAAATTTGCAAAAGAGAAATCCGCATGAACCCGAATACATTCAAGCGGTCCGTGAGGTTTTACTTAGTCTGAATTGGGTGATTGAAGAGCACCCCGAATATCAGGACCATGCCCTCTTAGAGCGCATGGTAGAGCCCGACCGAATGATCGGCTTTAAGGTGGTTTGGCAGGATGATGCGGGAAGAGTACAGGTGAATAGAGGCTATCGTATTCAATTTAATCAAGCCATAGGCCCCTATAAGGGCGGTTTGCGCTTCCATCCCTCCGTTAATCCTTCGGTGCTGAAGTTCTTAGGTTTTGAGCAAACCTTTAAGAATGCCTTGACCGGACTTCCCATGGGCGGCGGCAAGGGCGGATCGGATTTTGACCCTAAAGGTAAATCCGATGCTGAGATTATGCGTTTTTGCCAAAGCTTCATGCTGGAGCTTTACCGCCATATAGGCTCCGAAACCGATGTACCGGCAGGCGATATCGGCGTAGGTGCCAGAGAGGTCGGTTATCTATTCGGTATGTATAAGAAAATCCGAAATGAACATGTAGGTGTTCTGACCGGTAAAGGTCTTAGTTACGGCGGCTCTTTGGCCAGGACCGAAGCGACGGGCTATGGTGCCTTATATATCATCCGCCAAATCTTGGAGGACAGAGGAGACAGTCTGGAAGGCAAGACCATTGCCTTGTCGGGCTCGGGCAATGTGGCTATTTATGCCTGTGAGAAGGCCCATGACCTGGGGGCTAAAATCCTTACCATGTCCGACAGCTCGGGCTATGTTTACGACTCCCAAGGCATAGATTTAGATCTTATAAAAGAAATTAAACTGGAAAAGCGCGACCGCATTCACACCTATCTCGAGAAGCGACCTGAGGCTCAGTTTTTTGCCGGCCAAAAACCCTGGCAGGTCAAGGTGGATATTGCTATCCCGGCCGCTACACAAAATGAAGAGGATTTAGAAGATGCCAAGCAATTAGTCGAGAATGCAACTCCTTACTATTTCGAAGCGTCCAACATGTCTACCACAGAAGCTGCCGTGAATTATCTTTTAGACCACAAGGTTTTAGTTGGTCCTTCTAAGGCTATCAATGCCGGAGGTGTCGCAGTATCCGGCTTGGAAATGAGCCAAAACGCCTCGCATGTTGCCTGGTCCTTCAAAGAAGTGGATAAGAAACTCGAGGAAATTATGGCGGGTATTTATAAGAATATCAGTGAGGCAGCCCAAGACTATGCCGGCTCCAAAGACGCACTTATTGTCGGCGCCAATATAGCCGGCTTCAAGAGAGTCGCCCAAGCCATGTTGGAACAGGGCTATGTGTTCTGATGGGCTTGGCGGTAGGCTTCTCTTTTAGCTTTTTCATCTAAGTGAAATTGTTCCAGGCGCCCCCGAAGAGCTTCGGGGGCGACTTTTTCTTTTTGTGCCCAAATGGCCTTAATAGCTATACCTTGGTCGCGCCAACGCTGTTCGTATTCAGTTACGATTCCGGTAGGATCTTCCTCAACTTTTAAATTCGATGAGGACTTCAAAAGATTAAAACCCATGGCGGGAAGGTAGGAAAGGCTGTCTTCATAGAGTTCTGTGTCATCGGTTTTAAAGTAGATATTGGCTCCGTCCTTTAAAAAAGAATGGTACTGGATAAGCTGCCTGGGATGAGTCAGGCGTCTTTTGTTATGGCGTTTCTTGGGCCAAGGATTGGGGAAGAAAATGTAAAGTGTATCGGCGAAGTCTTTAGGGAATACCCCTTCAATATTGCTGATATCATGGCATAACAAGAGGGCATTATCGACACCGGTTTCTTCCAGATTTCTTTTGGCAAAGACCATGGCGTTGGTCTCGATGTCGACACCGATGTAGTTATGTGACGGATCGTCTTTGGCCTTATGGGCTAAAAATTTACCCTTGCCTGCACCAAGCTCCACTGCGTAAGGCAGAGAAGCAGACGCAAAGTAGGAAGACCAGTCTCCGGTAAAATCGTCCATATTTAAAAGCACGTAATGACTTTTTTGCATTTCGGGTACGGCGTAGTGTTTTTTTCTAAAGCGCATGGGAAGTCTCCTTTCCGAATCAGGCTTCGTATTATAGCAAATTAATTTTAAAAAGGGTCTTGCAATGTTTAACTGTATCAATATAATTAGTACAGATAAGGCAGAATGACTTATTTATTTTACTTGAGAAAGGAGACCCCATGTTTTCTATAAATGCGCAAGACAAAAGTCCTTTGTATCAGCAAATTATGGATCAGCTGATTTTGTTTGTCGCCAACGGTTTATTGCAGCCGGGAGACAAGCTGCCGTCCATTAGAGAAATGGCATCGGACCTGGGTATAAATCCGAACACGGTAGTCAGAGCTTACAGTGAGCTGGAGAGGGCCAATGTCATTGAGACATACCCCAAAAAAGGGGCATTTATCAAAGAACAGGATATGGGGACCAGGATAGAGGAGAAGGCCTATAAGGATTTTCTGGACCTGGTCAATCGTTATATACAAATGGGAATGGATAAGACTAAACTTTTCCAAATTGTCGAGGAGGTAATTTCGGATGCTACGTATTAATAACTTGACCAAATCCTTCGGTGATTACGTGGTCCTGGACAAGCTGAACTGGCAGGTCGGTGATGGGCAAGTGATTGGTTTGATCGGAAGTAACGGAGCCGGTAAATCCACGCTTTTGAGGTGTATCGCTTCGGTTTACAGCTTTAGCGGGGCGATTTCTTATAACGGAGAGCATGTGGATTTGCAAAAAGACAAGCTCTTTTTTGTGTCCGACGAACCCTTTTATTTTAACCGCTTCAGCACCTACGATATGAAAAAATTCTATCGGAGTTTTTACAGCCGTTTCTCCGAAGAAACTTACCAAAGGCTCCTGGAGGTTTTTCATTTTGATGAGAAAAAGCCGATTGATAAACTTTCCAAGGGCCTCAAACGTCAATCCGCACTTATTTTGGGCATCAGTTGCAAGCCCGAATTGCTTCTTATGGACGAGTCCTTTGACGGCTTGGATCCTATGATGCGTTTGAAGCTTAAGCGCGAAATCATTCGTCTGGTGGAAGAAGAAGGTATCAGTGTCATTATTTCTTCTCATAACATCAGAGAACTGGAAGACATTTGTGACGGTATGGCACTTCTGGAAAATAAGCAAATTATATTTACCCAAACCCTGGAAGAACTGAACCATAACTACCACAAAGTTCAGTTGGGGTATGCTGAGGCTCCGGGTCCCGAATTATTCCGGGGGCAGGATCTCTTATTTAAAGAGCAAAATAACAAGGTCGTTACGGTCATTTATCGCGGCAGTGGCCTCAGAGAAACCATTGAAGCTTCCAAACCGATTTTAATTAACCCGCTTCCCATAAGCATGGAAGAGATTTTCGTAGTAGAAATGGAGTCCAGACAAAATGAAAAATAAAAATCATGTTTCAAGATATCTGTTTCACCTCTTAAAACAGTTTAGAGCTATTGCAATTCTTTATGCCATCCTCTATTTCTTAGCCTATCCCTTCATAATGTTGATGCAGATTTTGACTTTAAGCATGGGGGGATCCCAACGTTATGTTGCTAATGCCCTTCCGATTTATGGTGCTCCTACCTTATTAATTTTGGCAACGCTGGCAACTGGCCTGATAACGCCCTATATTATTTTCTCTTATCTTTATAAAAGAGCGGATATGGATACCTATTTTGCCCTACCCATTCGAAAGTCTAAACTGTTTTTAATCCAAACTTTTTTTGCCTGGCTTATCCAAATTGTACCTATTTTAATCATGAACGGATTAGGCTATGCCATTGCATTGATAGCAAGTAAAACGTCGCCTCTTTTTGTAATGAATGTAAATCATGACAATGCCAGGGCACTTCTTTTTTCCAGCTTGATTTTTATGATGGGATCATTTTTTCTCATGATTCTTTCGATTCTGGCTATCCTCTGCACGACATCACTATTTAACGGGATTGTGTATGGAATCGTTTTAAACGGCTTTCCCTATGTTTTGTTTTTTCTTTGGCAATCTTACCAGGTCAATTTCCCGGGTTATACTTCGACCATCAGTCAGCCCCTCCAAAAAGGTCTAACCGATGTGTCTACTATAGGCCTCATGAAGCAAGAGTCTCCATTGCTTTTTCATGATAATTTCTTAAGGGCCATTAGTGCTTTATGGGAAAGCAATTTTCTCTTTGGCCGTTTAACAGATCATGATCGTTTTATGACGCTTTTTATGTGGGTACTCCTCGCTTTTGTCTTAAGTCTGCCGCTTTTGGCTTTGGCTACTTATCTTTACAAAATTCGCAAGGTTGAACGCATTCAATCAACCTCTATCTTCCGTTATTTCTATCCTATTGTTATCTACAGTTTCGGTGTCATGTTGTTGATGTCTTCTCTGAAAACTTTTATAGATGAATCTTATAATTGGTATGCAGAGGCTCTCACTGTCTTTCTGATAGGCTTTGCACTTTATTACGTGGTCCAAATTATTCGTTACCACGGTTGGCCGAAATTTTTCTCGAACTTAGGTATTTATATCCTGGTTTTTATTCTGTCCTTTGGTCTGAATTTTACCTTATCTAAGACACAGACTCGTATATTAACCTATCAGGTCCCGAAACTTAATCAGATAGGTAAAGCTCAAATCGTGACGGCTGACCAGATGCGATATGATGAAGAACCTTATGAGCATGAAAGACCATATATTTATTTTGAACCTTACGGAACGGTGAACAAATTTGAAATCTATGATACGAAAGGGAAAGAAGATATTGACCATGTGAGGCAAATCCACAAGGCTATTTTGAAAGACATAACGGATAATAACAGGACCGATTCCTGGAGATCTGTGGGCCATCATGAGGATGTAGCCGCAATCCAAATATATTACTATGATGTAGCTAATCGTTTAATTATGGTCAGAACCTATGATGTTTACGATAAAGACCTGCAAAAAGAAATCGAAATGTTGATTAACCATCCTTTGTATACATACCAAATACCAGCTTATGAAGAAAAAGGCTATTAAAATAATTTCTTTTGGTCACATTCGTACGTTTTTATAAAAGAATACTTGCTAAAATATAAGGCAGTCGATAAGAATTGACAAAAGTTATGTGCTTTACTGGAAAGGAAGTATAGAAATGAATCAAGAAGTTTTACAACTTTTGAATGAACAGGTGAATTTAGAATTAGCTTCAGCCTATCTTTATTATGATATGAGTACTGCTATGAAGAGCCAAAATGTTAACGGTTTTGCGCATTGGTTAGCTTTGCAAGCCCATGAGGAAATAGAGCATGCTGAGAAGTTTATTCATTTCCTCTTAGAATTAGACCAAGAACCTGAATTGAAGACTATAGCATTAGAACGTCCTTCGGATAGAAGTCCTTTAGCTTTGGCTAAGGCTACGCTGGCCCATGAGAAGACCGTTACTGAGTCCATTCTCAATTTGCGCAAAGCGGCTTTGGAAGCAGGTGAACAGGCTGTAGAGATTTTCTTACAGAGGTTTGTTTCAGAGCAAGTTGAAGAAGAGAGTAATGCCAGAGATGTCCTTGATCTCATCCAGTTGGCTGGCGATGATGCATCCGCTAAATTGAGGGTCGATGCTATTTTAGCTTCCAGAGAGTAATTTATATTTGAGCTTCGTATGTTTGAAAGAGCAGCTTGGCTTTTACGTACGATTTTAGTATAAAGCGTCAGGTTTTTTAGACGGTCATTAGGATAAGGTCGCTGAAGTGAGCTTTAATCAGCTTGTTTTAGCGGCCTTTTTATGTTTGAATCGAAATACGGAGAGGCACAAGAGAGGAAATTAATGGAAGATAATAAAAATAAAGACTATCTGATTGAAGCGCCTGAAGAAAAAGTCTACCTTATAGGTTTAAATCTTTCCCGAGGTGAAACGGCGGAAGAAGAGACCCAGAGGTCTTTGGAGGAGTTGGCCGAATTGGTGGAAGCCTGCGGTGGTCAGACTTTGGGAGGGACCTATCAAAATCGGCCGGCACCGGACCCTTCAACCTATATCGGTCGGGGCAAGTTGGAAGAAGCCAGTCGCGAGGCCGAATCTCTGGGCTGTACGACCCTGGTTTTTGATGATGAATTGAGCGGCAGCCAGATGCGTAATATCCAGGAGGTCTCCAAGCTTAAGGTACTGGATCGAACCAGCGTGATTTTGGACATATTTGCCAACAGGGCCCAGTCCAAAGAAGGTAAGCTCCAGGTAGAGTTAGCCCAATACGAGTACCGCTTGAGTCGAGTCCAGCTCATTAATGAATCTATGGACCGTTTAGGCGGTGGTATCGGGTCCAGAGGTCCCGGTGAAAGTCAGTTGGAAACGGACCGACGCCATGTCCGCGAACGTATTACCAAGCTACGCCGTGATTTAAAAGAGGTATCGAAAAGGCGTCAGAACAAAAGAGAAAAGAGACAAGAGACCGGTCAAACGACTGTGGCTGTAGTGGGCTATACCAATGCAGGTAAGTCTACCTTGATTAATCTTTTGGCCGAAGCGGATCTTTTTGCTATGGACCAGGTTTTTGCGACACTGGATGCAACGGCCAGAGATTTGCGCCTGCCCGACGGCAGCCACGTCATGCTGGTCGATACGGTAGGCTTTATTCGAAAGCTGCCCCATCAATTGGTAGAGGCCTTTCATTCGACTTTGGAAGAAGTATCCGACGCTGACCTGATTTTACATGTGGTAGATATTGCAGATCCTGAGGCCGAAGGGCAGATTGCCTTGGTCGAAGAAGAATTAAGACGGCTGGAGGCAGCCCAGAAGCCCCGTATCTTAGTCTTAAACAAGATGGATCTTTTGGCCGAAGATGAACAGCCGCGTTTCTTACACGAGAAGACTCAGCCGGAACACTTCCGAGTCCAGCCGGTCTCGGCCATGACCGGAGAGGGCACCCAAGACCTTCTGAACAGTATTGCAGAGATGCTGGCTTTCCGGCAGAAGACCTACCAGCTCAGTCTGCCCTACGAAGAGTCTACACTCTATGCCTATATTAAGGACAACGGAAACTTACTAGAGGAGAAATTTTTAGACGGCCATATGGAGCTCTATTTTAACTTAGATAAGCGCCTGTCAGGCCCGGTTGAACGGTATTTGGAGAAGAACGCCTAAGCTTAATTAAGAGTCCCCCCTGAGGGACTCTTTTTTGCCTTTTTATATTGGGCCAAATCTTCACGCATCAGCTTGAATAAAGCGTCTTCGCCGTTTTGGGCCAGATAATTTAAATAAAAAAGGAATTTTTGGTCGGTTGCCGGATGAACTAGGATATGACTTCGGGTCCAACGATAATACGCCAGAGGAAAGCTGTTCTGATACGCATCGCCGTTATAAATACGGCTGGCCGCAATGCGATCGCAAACCGACTCGACTACATAGGGGAGAGGCATTTCTAAACCGGCATACTTGCCTTCTTCTTCGGGATTATAGTCAATCCAATATTCCAGGTGGTGGCGGTTTCTGCCCTTGTGGTTCAGCCAGGCAGCTGAATAACCTTCCTTTCGCCTTTGCATGTCGTTGGGTGAATGATTCCCTTGAAAGTAGCGAACACCCGGAATGAATTCGATGGGACTGAATTTGGACATGTCATGGAAGAGGCCTTGACGAAAGAGACCGGATTTACGGCAATAACGAAAGACCAAATGCTTGTGTGTGAGTATGGTTTTTAGATGTCCGAAGAATTTATTTGCCATGTAACCCCCTTATTTGCGTTTTCTATTATATACTTAAAGCCACAATGATTATGTGTGAGGGAGACTAAATCTATGGAACAGACCAAGGTATTGAACGGTATTGACTTAATCGGCAGTGTCCAGGATGACTTGCGTTACGACAGGATAGCCCTCCTGACCACAGGATCCGCCCTTAATCGCTGGATGATGCCGGCTTTGCAATTTATCAATGACCGCTTTGATCTCAAAGTTTTATTCGGAGCCGAGTACGGTATCATGGGCGAGAAAGAAGCCGGCGAGCGTTATGAATCTTATACCGACGTTTGGACCGGCCTTAAAGTCTTTTCGCTGTACCGTTTCGGAGCATCCGGCCTTAGCAGCGAGATGCTTCACCAATTCGATACGCTTATCATAGATATCCCCCTAACCGGGACGCGCTACTGTTCCTCCATTAGTACAATACATGCACTCTTAAGACAACTGGGAGGAACGGATAAGAAGGTCCTTATCTTAGACCGACCCAATCCTCTGGGCGGTCAGGAGATTGACGGCCCCGTTCTCAATGCCTCGCTGAAGCGGAACGACGACGACTTTGCTTTGCCTGCCCGATTCGGTCTCACTTTGGGCGAGCTTTGTCTTATGATGGACGAAGAAGACCGGCTGGGCGCTAATATTCAAGTGATTAAGGCCAAAAATTGGTACCGTGATATGACCTTTGAAGAATTTAACCAGCCCTGGATTGTCTCCCAGATGCACCTGCCGCGTTTTGAGTCTTGTATTTTGTCTATCGGTTTAGAAGTTTTACGCGGGACGAACTTATCGGTAGGTTTTGGGACCTCTTTACCCTTTGAGCTGGTGGGAGCGCCTTATTTAGATGCCATCCAGCTTTCTGCCGCCCTGAATAAGCGTAATATTTCGGGTGTTATTTTCAGCCCAATCTACTTTACGCCGACGACCGATATATACCAGGGGGTCTCCTGCCAAGGCGTACAAATTCACGTCCTGGATACGACGAAAATACGGTCGACATCTTTGATGCTCCATATCGTTGACGAGATTATTCGTCTGGCCGGTCCGGACTTCATTTTTACGCAAGACCGCCAAGGCAAGTACCGGGTCGATTATCTCTTCGGTAATAACCGCTTGCGTCGTCAGCCCGATGACTGGGATTTTATTATGAATAATCAGTCTACGATGTTGGAGTCCTATGAGGAGAAAGTGAAACCCTACTTGCTCTATCCGACCAAGACGGAGGCTTTGGCCAAGGCAGCGGAAGAAGCGGAGCAGAAGGCGGAATCTTAATGCATTTCTTTACTCCCATAGGCCACTACGAAGGTCCGATTAAGACCAAGTTCGGCCTGCCCAGGCAGGGGCGCTTTATTGAGAACCTCAAAGGTAAAATTTACATTCATCCGAAGTATGCTCAAACCGAAGCTTTCAGAGGTTTGGAAGACTTTTCGCATCTTTGGCTGATTTGGCTTTTTAGTGAGAATCTGGACAAAGGAAGCCATCCCACGGTTCGTCCGCCTCGCTTAGAGGGCAATAAAAGAATGGGTGTCTTCGCGACTCGGTCGCCTTTTCGGCCGAACGGTATCGGTATGTCTGCGGTAAAGCTCGAGGGCATAGTACATGAGGACGGCAACATAGTCATTGAAGTCAGCGGTGCTGATTTAATGGACCGGACGCCTATTTTGGATATTAAGCCTTATATCCCTTATGCCGACTCCATTCCCGATGCTTTGGCCGGTCCCTTCCAAGCCCAACCTCCGACGTATTCGGTTCGCTGGGAAGTGGCTGGGGAGAAGGCGGAAGGCCTTAGCGAAGAGGACAAGGCGCTCATTTTGGCCATTGTGAGCCAAGACCCCAGGCCGGCTTATAAATCGAAGAAGACACACGACGACAAGACCTATGTACTGACTTATGAGACCTGGGACGTTTCTTTTAAGGCTCAGGACGGTATGCTCAAGATTGTTGACTTGAAGAAACTGGAGCCTGAAGAGGCTAAGGATACGCCCTATTGGGTTTATATGCTGCTTTGTAATGACGATACCATTTATACCGGCATGGCCAAAGACCCGGAGAAGCGTCTGGTCGTCCACAATGCGGGGAGAGGAGCCAAGTACACCAGATCCAGAAGGCCTTGCCGCCTGGCCTATCAGGAACAAGTAAAAAATCGCTCGGAGGCCCTGGTAAGAGAAGCACAGATTAAACGCTACAGTCGGTCTAAAAAGCTTCAGATGATTGACGCTTATCGGGCACAAAAACCGTAGAGGACATACGTTTTACCAGCTTGGGTTCAAAGAGTGTACTTTTGGCTACCTGTTGGCCGTGAATCTGGTCTAAGAGCTTTTTGCCGGCTTCTATGCCAATCATCTGTATAGGAGATTCTACGGAGGTTAGAGGTACGGGAGCCAGGGGGGCCAGCTTGGAATTATCGATGGAGACAATGGATTGCTGTTCGGGGATTGAAATCCCTCTAGCTAACAAAATTTGTTCGTATTCGATCGCAATTTGATCATTGTAGCAAATTACGGCTGAGCAGTGGCTTAATCTCTGAATCAGGGCATCGTCCATATTGGAAAAATTGCTGATGTCCTCGGTTGTGTACCAATACACATTCTTATCATTAAAGTAAATATTTCTATTTTCATTGGCTTCCAATATACCTTCATAGCGCTTGTGGCCCTGTAAGTCATCGGCTTTTAGGATGGCGCCAATCTCTGTATGCCCGAGATCCAAAAGATGATTACAAGCCATGACACCGGCCTTTTTATCATTCAGGGCGACCGTCGGGATGTCGATATCGCGGTATGAACTATGTATGGTCACCAGGGGAAACTTCTTGTCTAATAAAGATCGGTAGGTGTTGACGTTGGGATTAGGGAAGGCGCTTCGGGTGGGTTCCAAGATGATGCCGTCTACCTGGTTGTCTAACATTTTTTGTAAGAGTTCGCCTTCTAGTTTTGAGGAGTTGCCGCTGGAGGCAAGTTGTACCGAAAAGCCTTCTGCGGTGAATTGTTTCTCCAGTTCTTTAATGATTACGGGGAAGATATAGTCGCTTAGATAGGTTACTAGAATCCCTATGGTGTTGGTTTTTCTATTTTGCATGGCAACCATCTTGTCTGTAACAAAAGTACCACTTCCGTGAACCTTACGTAAATAACCTTCGTCGACAAGCAAAGACAGTGCTTTTCTTATGGTTTGACGAGACATATCATATTTTAAACAAAGTTGCGTCTCGGATAGAAATCTATCCCCTGATTCCCAATGCTGTGTTTCCAATAATTCTAGCAACTGATTGTATAATCTCTGAAATTTGTACCCTTTAGACATATAAAAACGCTCCTAAAACAGACAAGATTTTGATATCCTAGCTATTTTTATCTGATTTTAAACCTATAAGTAATGTTTTTCAATAAAATGTACAACTTAATTTGTTTAATAAAGACTTGTATTTAAAAAATTGTCTATAATTGTATAAAGATGGTGTTTGATACTGTCCATACTGTGTGTCAAATGAACAATTAAAGACATCGAGAAAGGAAAGAGGTATATGAAGAAAGCAAGAGTAAAGATTGATAAGGATTTTGTCGTATCAGAGATCGACAAAAGAATTTATGGAAACTTTGTAGAACATCTGGGGCGATGTGTCTATGGCGGAATTTATGAACCTAGTCATCCCTTGGCCGATGAAGAAGGTTTTCGTAAAGATGTTTTAAAACTAGTGAAAGATCTTGACGTACCTGTAATACGCTATCCAGGAGGGAACTTTGTTTCAGGTTACAACTGGGAAGATGGTGTTGGACCGAGAGAAAAACGCAATACTAGATTAGACTTGGCTTGGGGGACGACCGAGACGAACGAGGTAGGAATTCACGAATTTGATTCATGGCTAAAAAAAGCAGGGGCTGAGATGATGATGACAGTTAACTTGGGAACAAGGGGAGCAGATGAAGCTAGACAACTGCTCGAGTACTGCAACCATCCTTCTGGAACTAAATATAGCGATATGCGAATTAAGAATGGACAAAAGGATCCATTTAATTACAAGTTATGGTGTTTAGGTAATGAGATGGATGGACCTTGGCAGATGGGACATAAAACGGCCAATGAATATGCGAGATTAGCAGAAGAAACAGCTAAAATGATGAAGATGTTAGACCCTACAATTGAATTGGTTGCATGTGGTTCGTCCAATAGTGAGATGCCAACCTTTGGAGCTTGGGAGCAAGAAGTTCTTGAAGCATCGTTCGACCATGTTGACTATATCTCCATGCATCAATATTATGGAAATCCGGAAAATGATACGGCATCTTTTCTTGCCAATACTGTTGATATGGATGCGTTCATTCGTACTGTTGTTGCAACTTGTGATTACGTTGCAGGTAAAAGAAAATCGAAGAAAAAGATTAATATCAGCTTTGATGAGTGGAATGTTTGGTACCATTCTAATAATGCTCCTTTTGAACGTTGGAGCATTGCCCCACCATTGCTGGAAGATATATATAACTTAGAAGACGCACTGCTGGTAGGCTCTATGCTCATCACTTTAATTCGTCATGCAGACAGAGTTAAGATTGCTAATATGGCGCAACTTGTTAATGTTATAGCACCTATTTTCTGTAAATCAGATGGAGAGGCTTGGAAACAAACCATTTATTATCCCTATTATTATAGTTCTCGTTATGGTAGGGGGGTATCTTTAGATACTAGGATAGAATCACCCAAATATGATTGTAAGAAGTATACAGATGTGCCCTATCTGGATTGTGTAGTGGTTGAAAATCGTACAGAGGATAGTATTGACGGAGATTTTTCAGGTTTGAGTATATTTGCAGTAAACCGAGGCGAAGAGGATCTTGATACAACGATTAGCTTGGGAGGGTATTCAGATCTTAAAATCGAGCAGCATGTGCTGCTTGAGGGAAATGACATGAAATTATCGAACGGTCTCGGAAATGAAGTTGTTAAGCCTAAGAAGGGTACAGATGCAAACCTTGCAGATGGAAATCTTAATATTCGTATACCCTCGAGGTCCTGGCAGCTTATTAGATTAATAAAGTAATTAGTTCCATTCTGTGAAAAAAGGCTGACGAAGGTTCTCCTTCGTCAGCTATACGGGTAATGAAAATGTCAACAATGAAGAATAAGCGGAAAGCACATAATCCACTGATATTTAAAGATAATGATAAATATTTTCTGCTTTCTACAGATCTAGACTTAGAAGGGGTACAGTACTCAACAAGTCGTGATTTGCTAAGCTGGTCTAAAGATAAAGTTCTAATTAGAAGAATACCAGAATCCATAATTGAATTTGCTGGTAATACAGGATTCTGGGCTCCTGAACTGGTAAAAAGAGGGAATGAATACAGACTATATGTTTCTTCTTCGTCATTTGGCAGTCAGCAAAGCGTAATTTCATTGTTTAAGTCTTCTAACTTAGATGAAGATTTTCAGTATGTTGACAATGTTGTTTTATCGCTAGATGGCTCTGGAATAGAAGAGCCAAATGCAATTGATGCTAACGTAGTTCAGGATAAAAATGGACAAGACTTTATAATTTATGGGTCTTTTTTTGGCGGGATTTACATTAAACCACTTGATAAAAATGGTTTAGCAAAAGGATGATGTTTAAAAGGAATTCATATAGCAGGCGGATTAAACACCCCTGTTGAAGGTGCATATGTTAAATATAGCTTTCGAGATAATTTATACTATTTGTTTTTGTCTTATGGAAGTCTGACTTATAATTACAACATTCGTTATGCAACTTCTAATGACATTCAAGGTCCATATATTGATAGTAGAGGAAATTTGATGACTAACTTAGATCCTATCTTACGTGTAGGAGATAAGCTTATTGGTTCTTATAATTTCGATATAAGTAATGAGCAGAGTTATATAGCTCCCGGTCATAATAGTTTGCTAGTTAAAGGCGAAGATACCTATCTAGTGCACCATGCGCGTATTATGCATCAACAGAATTATCCATTTTTGAACATAAGAAAAATCTATCATAAAAGTAAAGGTAAGATTTTGCTTAGTCCGTTTACATATGATGGTTACTTTGAAGAGATAATCGGTACAGATGCTGAATTTAGGCGCGGAAATTTTAAATATTTATCGCTCATATATTGGGATCCTTTTAATGAGGGAATCATATATGGGAGAAAGATGCCTTGTGCTGCTTTTGACATAAAATTCGAAGATGGACTTACTTTTCTCAATATAAATGACACAAGATTTAGCGGTTTTACAATAACGCATAAAGATGAGCAAGCCGTTACTTTAAGCGATGACAGAGGTGAGCAAGTTTGGGGGATGTTTTTTGAATAGAAATTTAAGAAAAAGTTATGTTTTAATATCAGCAATGCTTATCCTATCTTTTTTAATTTGTTCGTGTAACAAGTATGATTATGATTGGGATGAAATTGAAACCGGTTCTTATAATGCAGGTGTCAGCGTACACGATCCATCAATTGTAAAAGAGAACGGAAAATACTATTTATTTGGTTCGCATATGGCTACAGCGATTTCTGATGATTTAAGGCATTGGGAATTGATTGGGGATGGTTACAGCGACACTAATATTGTATATAAAGGTATATTTTCTAATGATAAGGATATTTTTAGATATGCTGGCTCAAAGAAAAGTGTGAATCCAACCGATGATGGTCAGTATCATGTTTGGGCTCCAGATGTTATTTATAACCCTGCAATGGGAAAGTATACTATGTATATAAGCATAAGCTCTACATGGAATACATCTGATGTTGCGTTAATGACATCTGATAATGTTGAGGGACCATTTGTATTTGAGTCAACTGTTGTTTATTCGGGCTTTAATGAGAAAACGGTTAAAGATACAGATGTGTTAGATTTCGTATCTGATGAGTATGCCAAGAAAAATTATTACCCTGATTCGAAAAACTATAATTTTAAAGATTATCCAAACGCTATTGATCCATGTGTTTTTCTGGATGAACATAATGATATGTGGATGGTTTATGGATCTTGGTCAGGGGGGATATTTCTATTACAAATTGATCAAAAAACAGGGTTACCGATGCGCGACGATTTAGAGAAAACAAAAGATGCTGATCCTTATTTTGGTAAGAAGATTCTTGGAGGAAAACATGTTTCCATTGAAGCTCCATATATCTTTTATCATCCTGAAGAGCAGTATTATTATTTGTTCGTTTCGTATGGGAAACTTAACCGTGATGGAGGATATCAAGTTAGGGTTTTTAGAAGTTCAAGTGTCGATGGTGAATACGTAGATATGCTTGGAAATAGGCCTGTAAATGAAGAGAATATAATTCCCTATGGTCTAAAAATAACTGGAAATTATTTAATTCCAAGCTTAAATTGCGCATATATGGCACCTGGTCATAATTCTGTTTTATATGATCAAGATTTAGGTAAAACATTTATTGCTTTTCATACTAGATTTGATAACGGTTCGGAATATCATCAGCCCAGGATTCATGAACTTATATTCAATGAAGAAGGATGGCCGGTCATGTCGCCATACTTAGTGACCTTAAATGAAGAGAAGAGTTTTTCTTTGATTGTTAGCAATGATCTGTCTAAAACTTTTTTTCAGGTCGATTTGGGGATTGGCATAAATAATGCTATTTCGAAACCAAAACTGGTCAGATTTAGAAGGAATGGAACAGTTGAAGGAGAAGACTATTTAGCAGAATGGTCATACTTGGCAGATATCGACAGTGTAATCTTGAAAACTGAGAATGGAGAAGTGTTTAAAGGAAAACCGCTATTGTTGAATGATGAAGCAAATAATGAGCATGTTTGTATTGCATTAGTAGGAAACAATCGTACTTTGTGGCTTATATCTCGTTAGTTTATACAAGTTATGTGAGCGACATACAAGTAAATACAATTATTTCCGTACAAATACGCCAAAAATTGTTATACTAACACCAATATATCCATAAAAACATACAGGAGGTACAAAATGAGAAAGAAAATAGCGGGTGCGTTGTCTATTTTGATGCTGGCCACTTCGTGTCTTACATCATGTAATGAGAAAAAACCTACACTTCGTGTATCGGTATTCGCACAAGAACATGAGAAAGCAATGTATGAAGAAGTCATTAAGCAATTTGAAGAAGAAAAACAAGTAGACGTTGATTTTCAGGTTGCTGGTGATCAGTATTGGCCGGAATTAGAAGCTGCATTGACAGCAAATACGGCACCGGATGTTTTTTATCTTGGCGTGGGTGATGTGAAAAAACGTGTATGGGCGGACAAAGTTGCACCTTTAAATGACTTATTAGATGAGAATACATTATCTAATATTTGGCCGGAAGCTTTGAATCTTTATCGCTTTGACGAAGAGAAAAACATTTTGGGAGAAGGTAATATATGGGCACTGCCAAAAGATTTCTCTGCAGTATCGATGACTGTAAACAAAGCTATTTTAGAAAAGCGTCGACCTGAGATTGAAAAACTTGTTCAAAATGGTATCTTGCCTTTCTATCCCGAAATTGACGCTAAGGGAAACTTACCCGTATATACTTTTACAGAATTTGCAAAATTGTGCAAAGCGTTAACATTTACAGACGATAGTTTACCTGAAACAGCTGGATCAAACGATGTCTATGGTACTCATTTGTGGGAGGACTTTACCTTACAGCCATTTATTTGGGGAGCTGAAGGAACGTATTTGAATGAAGAACATACTAAGGTTCAACTTAATTCCCCTGAATTTATTGAAGGCTATGAAGGTTTCATGAAGATTGTAGAAGAGAAGGGATCAGGCCTTTCCACTGACGAGACTACTGGTTACCTGAAGTTTTTATCAGGAAGAGTAGCGTATTTTCCTTGTGGAACGTGGGATGTAGGTGCATTTCAAGCTATTGAAGATGATGAAACCGTCAATCCCAATAAAAATTGGTTTGACTTCGACTTAGCACCTTGGCCCATTAGCGATAAATTTTCAGACCTCAGTATTGAAGAGCGACAAGATAAGTGGTTCGGAAGAATTGACTCCATTGGCTATGCAGTTTCGAAAAATTCGAAAAATAAAGAATTAGCTGCTGAGTTAGCTTACCTCCTGTCTGCAGATGAACAGGTTCAACGCTTTATAGCTGAGAGGGGCGGGCAGGTTCCTAACTTAGTAGACATGGCAGAAAATGAATATTTAACAGATGATAAATATTTCCCTGAAAACAGGAAAATATTTGTAGATATGCTGTCCGGAAAAAACGGTAGAAGAATACCCACATCGTATACCTTTAATGGAGTTTGGCACACTGAAGGCTTTATATCGGGTGTAGATAGTGTTTGGTCTTACTATGAGAAAAGTGATAAAGGTGTAGAACCAATGAATGTAAGTGATTATTGCAATAGTATTCAAGATAAGGCACAGGAACTACTTGATCAGTCCATTGAGGATGAGAAAAACATAATGCCGAATTAAATACAAGGACTTTGAATTAATCCGGTTAATAACCGGATTAATTCATTAATATAGGGGCTAATATGAGAGCGAAAAAAACGAGTTCAATAAAAAAAGTAGACGCATTTTGGGGGTATACTTTTATTATCATTCCATTTGTGGGTTTGATTCTTTTTTCTATAATTCCTTTGATAATGACAATATATGCGTCATTAACAGCTTGGCCACTTGGTCAATCTTTTTTCGATGCGAAATTTATCGGATTAAAAAACTACAAAGAATTATTTCATGCAGACTTATTCTGGAAAAGTTTAGGTAATACATTCTTTTACATGATTGGTATTCCTATTGGTTTATTTTTATCACTCATATTCGCAAACTTAATGAATAGAGGTACTGGTTATGAAAATACATTCAGAGTGATTTTTTATGTGCCAGTTGTAACAAGTATTGTTGCAGTTAGTTTTGTTTTTCAACGTTTGTTTATGAGTGATGGAGGCGTTATAAATACATTTTTGCAAAACATTGGAGTTACTAACCCTCCAAACTGGTTAGGCCACCCCCAATACACCAAGTGGGTAATTATAATAATGTCAGTTTGGAAAGGTTTGGGATCATCAATTATTCTGTATATTGCCGGAATGCAGGGAATTTCAAACAGCTATTATGAGGCTGCTACCATTGATGGTGCAACTGGGTTAAAAATGTTTCGATACATAACCTTACCATTGTTGAAACCTGTAACCTTTTATTTGATAGTTACTTCTGTTATCGGTGGAGCCCAAATGTATGTTGAGCCACGTCTAATATTTGCAGCAAACGGTCCTGCTAATAGTACGTTTACAACTGTTATTTATTTATATGACTACACTTTTAGCAATTCTAGAGCAGGTTATGGCTCTGCTATTGCAGTTGTTCTTGGTGTTATTGTTTTCGGGCTTACTGCTTTACAGCTTTATGTTAATAGGAGGACTTCAAAATGAAAAAGAAGAAACTGATTGCAGATGTTCTTATTTTTATTCTTCTCTCCTTGACAGCTATTATCATGCTTTACCCTTTTATTTGGATGATTTTTACATCATTTAAACCTAAGTTACACGTGTATTTAACTGGACTTTTGCCTGAAGTGTGGGACTTTTCGAGTTATGTTCAAATTTGGAAAGAAATCCCTCTCTTACGGGGCTTTCTCAATACTCTGCTTTATTCGATTCCGCCGGTATTAATTGGTACATTTGTTAGTGGGGCAGCAGCATTTTCATTTGCTAAGATTCGCTTTAAAGGACGCGACATGCTTTTTCTCATGCTTCTAATTGGCCTTATGATTCCATTTCCCTCTATTATGATTCCACAATTTGTGATGTTCAGTAGGATGGGGCTCCTCATGGGACCATGGACATTAATTTTACCTAAACTTTTTGGTAATATTGCAATGATATTTTTCATGAGGCAGATAATTATAGGGATTCCGGATTCATTAATTGACGCTGCGAAAATTGATGGTTGTAATTATTTTGAGACATACGTTAGAGTGATTTTGCCTGTTATAGCGCCTGCGCTATCAGCACATGGTATTTTGTGGTTTATTGCAGCGTGGAATGATTATTTAGCTCCGACTATTTTTGTTAAGAATCCAATTTGGCAGCCAGTGACAGTAATGATTGCAAAATTTAATGAACAATATGCTATCAACACTCACGTTCCAAGGATTATGGCAGGCTCAGTATTACTGGTATTACCTGTTCTTGTTATTTATGGTATTTTCCAACGATTTATTATTGGTTCATTTATGTTTTCTGGTATGAAGGAGTAAAAATGCAAGGTTATAGTCTAGGAATCGAATTAGGATCAACCCGGATAAAGGCCGTTTTGGTCGACGAAAATGCCCAGACCGTTTGTACAGCGGTCTATGACTGGGAGGATGGTCTGGTAGACGGTTATTGGTCTTATAATTTAGAGGATGTAAAAACCGGACTCCAATCTGTCTATAAGTCTATAGCAGAGGCCTATTCAAAGTTGAAGGGAAGCCCTTTGACCCACCTGGATTCCGTCGGCGTATCGGCCATGATGCACGGTTATCTGGCCTTTGACAAAGACGGCAAGCAGCTGGTGCCTTTTAGGACCTGGCGTAACACCAATACCGGTCCGGCCAGCAAGAAGCTTTCGGAGCTTTTTGCCTTTAATATGCCGCATAGGTGGAGTATCTGCCATTATTACCAAGCTGTCCTGAACGGTGAAGACCATGTGGGAGAGGTATGTAAGCTACACACCTTGGCGTCCTATGTACATTATCTTTTGACCGGCGAGTACGTCATCGGAATCGGTGATGCGTCGGGTATGTTCCCCATTTCACCCGAAACGCATGATTATGATGAGAGGCGAGCAGAACTTTTCAATGGATTGCCGGAAATCCAAAAGATGGGTAAAAAGGTGCAAGATATTCTGCCCAAAGTCCTATTAGCCGGCCATTCGGGAGGAAAACTCACTGAGAAAGGCGCCGCTTTTTTAGACCCTGACGGGCATTTGCAAGCCGGAGCGCTATGCTGTCCACCCGAAGGGGATGCTGGAACCGGCATGGTGGCGACCAATGCGGTCCGTGAAGGCACGGGAAATGTTTCTTGTGGTACATCCATTTTTTCCATGATTGTCTTGGAAAAAGCCTTGAAGGCTTACTATCCGGAGATTGATATTGTGACAACGCCCAATGGTAAAGATGTAGCCATGGTGCACTGTAATAACGGGACGCCCGAGTTGGATGATTGGATTACTATGTTCCGCCAATTGATGACCTATGGCGGCGTAGAGGTTCCCGTGGATGAAGCCTATAACTATCTGTTCAATTTAGCCTTAGAAGCCGATAAGGCTTGTGGTGGTATTAAGGCCTTCAATTATTTGGCCGCCGAACCCGTGGCCAAAATCGAAAAGCCCTATCCGCTTTATTACCGCACACCGGACAGCCGCCTAAATGCGGAAAATTTCCTTTTGGCCCAACTTTATGCCATTTTTGCTTCGCTTAAAATCGGCATGGACTTGTTAAAGGAAGAGCAGGTGCCCATTCATAAACTGGTAGGGCACGGAGGGGTTTTCAAGACGAAAAAGGTTATGGCGAAAATCCTGGCTTCCATTTTAGAGGCACCGGTAGCGACCTATGATTCGGCCGGAGAAGGCGGAGCCTGGGGCATTGCGGTTTTGGCCCGTTATGCCTATGAAAAGTCGGAAGACTCCTTTGAAACGTATGTCGATAAAATTTTTGAGAAAAACAATCGGGCTACGATCGAAGAACCGGATGCGGAAATTGTACAAGGTTTTGCCCAATATTTTGCTTCTTATAAGAAGAGTTTAGAAAAGCTAAGAGCCTTACAGGCATTAAAGATTTAAGAAAATATTAAAATCAATAGACTTGTAGAGAAAGGAAAACATTATGCAGTTTAAAGATTTAGAATTTTGGTTTATTGTCGGTAGTCAATTCTTATACGGAGAAGAGACCTTACGTCATGTAGAAGAAGATGCCAAGATCATGGTGGAGGAGATGAATAAATCCGGTAACCTACCCCTTCCTGTTCGTTATAAGACGACGGTCAAGACATGTGAGGACGCGTCTGATATCATTGCCCAAGCTAATTATGACAAAGCCTGTGCCGGGATTATCGTCTTTTGCCATACCTTTTCACCGTCCAAAATGTGGATCAACGGCTTGGTCGCTTTGCAAAAACCTTATTTACACTTTCATAGCCAATTCTTAAGCACGATTCCCAACGAAGAAATTAACATGGATTATATGAACCTCCACCAAAGTGCCCATGGCGACCGGGAACATGCCTTTATGGGAGCTCGTCTGGACTTGAAACGCAAAATTGTCGTGGGCTATTGGAAAGATAAAGATGTTCAAGAGAAGATTGGCAAATGGATGCGGGCATCAGCGGGTGTAGCTTTTTCTAAACAACTCAAATTGGTACGTTTCGGTGATAATATGCGAGAAGTGGGTGTTACTGAAGGTGATAAAGTAGAGGCACAAATTAAGTTCGGCTGGCAGGTCAATACCTGGCCGGTAGGCGATTTGGTCCAAAAAATCCAATACGTTACCCAAGAGGAAGTAGACAAACAAGTCGAAGAATACGAGAAGCACTATGTCTATCAGATCGAGGATAAAGAGGCCGTTCGTTATCAGGCTTTGGTCGAGCTGGGTATGAAGAAGATGCTTGAAGAACAGGGGGCACACGGTTTTACCAATACCTTTGAAAACCTTTACGGTATGGAACAGCTACCGGGCCTGGCTACACAAGATTTGATGCGCCAAGGTTACGGCTTCGGTGCCGAAGGCGACTGGAAGGTCTCGGCTATGACCGCCATTATTAAGTTTATGTCCGAAGGCCTAACGGGAGGCAACTCTTTTATAGAAGACTATACCTATGATTTCGAAGCAGGCTTGGCCCTGGGAGCCCATATGTTGGAAGTTTGCCCCACTATTGCGACCGACAAGGCCCTGATTGAGGTCCACCCTCTGGGAATCGGCGGTAAGAAGGACCCGGCAAGGCTGGTCTTTGAGGGGAAAGAAGGTCCGGCATGTTTGGCTTCTCTGGTCCAAATGGGGAATCGCTTCAGACTCTTGGTACACGAAATTGACTGTGTCAAGCCTCATAAGGACATGCCCAATCTGCCGACAGCGCGTGTGATGTGGGAAGCTAAGCCCAATTTGGCAGACGGCGCCAAAGCCTGGATGCTGGCCGGCGGCGCCCACCATTCGACCTTAACCTATGATTTGGACTTTGAAGTATTACAGGACTTCTGCCGCATTATGGATATCGAATGTGTACACATTAATGCCGATACCGACCCGGATAAACTGGAAGAAGAGCTCTTCCTAAAGGATATTGCTTGGAAATTAAAATGAAATGTTTAAAAGAAGCGGATATCAAAAATGTCCGTATAGATGATTTCTACTGGAATCAATACGCCCAACTGGTAGACGATGTTATTCTCGACTACCAGTGGGAGCTTATGCATGATCGGGTAGAGGGGGCCGAAAAAAGCTACTGTATCCAAAACTTTGAGATTGCAGCGGGCCTTAAAGAAGGTGAGCATAAAGGGGCGGTTTTCCAGGATACGGATTTGGCCAAATGGCTAGAAGCTGCGTCTTATGCTTTGGCCAAAAAGGACAATCCTGCTTTGGAGAAAAAAGTCGACTCAGCCATTTCGCTCTTAGCCCAAGCGCAGGAGAAAGACGGCTATTTAAATACCTACTACACAATCACCGGCAAAAAAAGATGGTCTAATCTCTTTGAGAACCATGAACTTTATACCGCCGGGCACTTTATAGAGGCGGCGGTGGCCCATTATTCGGCGACGGGAAAAAAGACACTCTTAGATCTTATGGTGAAATTTGCGGATCTCATTGCGGAGGTTTTCGGCAAGGGCGAAAAGCAACTTCACGGCTATCCGGGCCATCCTGAAATTGAATTGGCACTGGTTAGACTCTACAAGGTAACAGCTAATAAAAAGTACCTGGACCTGGCATATTTCTTTGTGCTCGAGAGAGGGAAGAAGCCGGTCTATTTTGAGACGGAAGAGACCTATCGGGCTAAGCAGTTTCGGATACCGGGCTTTAATGATTTTGGCTTGGATTATTGTCAAGCGCACTTACCCATTAGGGAACAAAAAACAGCGGAAGGGCATGCGGTTCGGGCTTTATACTTGTACACAGCCATGGCTGATTTAGCTTATGCCTATGAGGATATGGAACTCTTGGAGCAATGCAAAGAACTTTGGCAAAATATTGTGCAAAAACGTATGTACCTTACCGGCAGTGTGGGCCAGGCGGCGTACGGAGAGCGCTTTACCACGGATTATGATTTGCCCAATAATAGCAATTATTCAGAATCTTGTGCCAGTATAGCGCTAATCTTCTTTTCTTATAGATTGTTCCGAATTACCGGAGATGCGTGCTATATGGATATGGTGGAACAAGTGTTTTATAACACGTTGTTGTCGGGGCTGTCCCTGGACGGCCAACATTTTTTCTATGTTAATCCCTTAGAGTCTGTTCCCGAAATTATGCATAAAAATCCCACCTTCCGCCATATTGCAACCGTCAGACAGCGTTGGTTTAATTGTGCCTGTTGCCCGCCCAACATAGCCAGAACACTGGCGTCTATGGGGCAATATCTCTACAGCAGGTCAGACAACACCATATACATTAATATGTTTATCAGTAATGAGGCGACCTTGGCATTGGATTCGGGGCAGGTGCACTTGGACTTAAAGGCTCATTATCCGGATACAGAGCAAATAGAGATTAGAGTCAGTCCTGAAAAAGCCAATCAGTCTTTTAGGCTGGCTATCCGTAAACCCCATTATGTTTCGTCCTTTACTATAATTATTAATAATGAAGATGTGACATACCAAGAAGATAAAGGCTATATCTTTATCGAGCGTTGTTGGGATAGGGAGGATCAGATTACGATTAATTATCCTTTGCCTTTCCGTTTTGTATATGCTAATCCCAAGGTACGGGATGATGCTCATAGGGTAGCGCTTATGAAAGGGCCCAGAGTGTACTGCTTGGAAGAAGTCGACAACGGGGACTATTTGGCTAACCTTAAGGTCAATCCTAAGCAGGATGTCCGGATTATCGAAGGGAAAGGCATTTTGGAAGGCATCTCTTTAGCAGGCTTAAAGGCCAAATCAATTTCGCTTACGGAGGGCACTTCAGATAAACTTTACTACGACTCGTCCGATGCTTTCTCGGTTGAAGATAAGGACATTACTTTGGTACCCTATGCTTCTTGGAATAATAGAGCTGAGGGTGAAATGTTGGTTTGGATGGCTGAAGATTAGCTTTGGGCTGACAGATGCGCTTGCATGTTGACCGGTTTCATGCTATCTTACCTCGGTGACCGCATTTTATGGGTATTAATTTGGCCTGCTTTTGCTTGGGCCGAAACCTATCGAAGCGCGTCCCGAACATATAAGGGGAGGTACATGAAGGACTATGTACGCAATTATTAAGACAGGTGGCAAGCAGTACAAGGTCTCGTCCGGTGATGAGATTTTTGTCGAGAAGCTTGCAGGTGAAGCAGGAGACAAGGTGGAATTTGACCAGGTCTTGGCTGTAGCAGGCGATGAGGATTTTAAGCTCGGTTCGGACTTATCCGGCGTTAAGGTTTCCGGTGAGATTGTCAAGCAAGGCAGAGGCAAGAAGATTCGTGTATTTAAGTATAAGCCTAAGAAGGGTTATAGACGCACACAGGGTCACCGCCAGCCTTACAGCTTGGTGAGAATCGAGGATATTTCACTCTAAGCAGAGGGTAGATGTGATTTCAATCTGCTGGTTGGAAGATTCAAGCCATCGAGTAGGCTTTATCTGCGAAGGTCATGCCGGTTACAGAGAACCGGGAGAAACAGACGAGGTCTGTGCGGCGATTACCGCTTTGGCCGGAAACTTAGTTACAGCTTGGACAGATATCTTGAACTTAGATGTTACATATCAGTTTGAGTCCGGTTTGCTTTATGGCAGAATAGAGAAGAAAGAAGAGATTTCGCAAGCGACTTGGGATAAGGCGGATTTATTATTAGAGAGCTTTATCTTGGGCTGTAAGCAGATTGAATTAAGCTATGGGAGCCAATACATCAGCGTAACGGAGCCCAGGCGAATTGCCTGAAATAGCAATAATGAAGAGAATAATAGAAGACTTGGAACGGAGGTCATTATGTTTAAGTTAGATTTACAATTATTAGCCCATAAGAAGGGTTTAGGTTCTACCAGTAACGGTCGTGATTCGATTGCCAAACGTTTAGGTGCCAAGAAGGGTGACGGAGAATATGTCTTAGCCGGCAATATTTTGTATCGCCAAAGAGGTACCAAAGTTCACCCCGGTAACAACGTCGGTATCGGCAAGGACGACACGCTCTATGCTTTGGTAGACGGTAATGTGAAGTTTGAGCGTAAGGATAAGAAGCGCAAGCAGGTATCGGTTTACCCTGTTGCCTAAGCCTTAGCTTAGAAATTATTATTTATATGTAATACTAAAGTCCGGCCGCAAAACCGGACTTTTTTTAACGGACTTCGGGGAGAACTAAAGATGTTTATAGATCAGGCAAGAATTTATATCAAAGCCGGCAACGGAGGAAACGGAGCGGTCTCTTTTTATAGGGGGAAATATATTCCAAACGGTGGCCCTGACGGAGGCAACGGCGGTCGAGGCGGATCGGTTTTTATGAAGGCTGTGTCGAATCTTTCGACCTTGCAGAACTTCCGCTTTAAAAGAAAATATGTAGCCGGAAACGGTGAGGACGGAGCCAAGGCCAAGAGAGCCGGGAAAAAAGGCGAAGATCTCACCATTGAAGTGCCTGTTGGAACCGTTGTAAGAGAGCATGACACAGGACGACTGCTGGCCGATTTGAACAAGGAAGGCCAGACGGTTGAGCTTCAGGCAGGCGGCAGAGGCGGTGTCGGCAATGCGGTCTTTGCTACATCGACCAGACAAGCGCCCAACTTCGCTAAGCCCGGTGTCTTGGTTGAAGGCTTTTATGTGGATTTGGAGCTAAAACTTTTGGCTGATGTGGGTCTTTTGGGTATGCCCAATGTCGGCAAAAGCACTTTTATTTCAGTTGTGTCCAATGCCAGGCCCAAGATAGGCGATTACCCCTTTACAACTTTAGAGCCGCAACTAGGTATTGCTATAGTAGGAGACTTTTCTTTTACGCTGGCGGATATCCCGGGCCTTATTGAAGGTGCCAGTGAAGGTGCCGGCTTAGGCTTGGCTTTTTTGCGTCATATTGAGCGGACCAGACTCTTGGTACATTTTATTGATGTGTCCGGTTCGGAAGGCAGAGATCCGATGGAAGATTTTCATATCATTCAAGATGAACTGGAGAACTTTAATGCGGTTTTGGCCAATCGTCCACAGATTATTGCCTTAAATAAAGTGGATTTGGCCAATCCTTCAGATGCCGAGTTAACGAAGAAGCGCTTCGAGGATATGGGCTACGAATGCTTCCTGATATCGGCGGCAAGCCACCAAGGCACCAAGGAGCTCCTAGACCATATTGCGGCTGAATTACAGAAATTACCCGAAACAGTCCTCTATGAAGAACCGGATAAGACTTATAAGGTTTATCGCTTGGAAGAAGATTCTTACACCGTTGAGCAAAACGAAGACGGTATCTTCGAAGTGTCCGGTCCTTATATCGAAGAACTGTGCCGTCATGTCAATTTTCAGGACACGGAATCTTTGCAATATTTCCAAAAACAGCTCCGTGATAAGGGCGTTATTGCCGATTTGGAAAAGGCCGGTGTCAAAGAGGGCGACACAATTTATTTAGATGGATTAGAATTTGAATTTATTTTTTAGAATGGCTATAATTTAGATGAGTAGGATAATTAAGAAACAAAGTTTTCAGATGTTTCTGTGATTATCGCAAAAATAATTAGGAGGATTTGAAAATGAGTAATTTTCAAGAGACAAAGACTTATCAGAATCTAGTGAATGCTTTCGCAGGAGAATCTCAAGCCAGAAATCGTTACACTTTTTTTGCTTCTGTAGCTAAAAAAGCCGGTTTCGAGCAGATTGCAGCTATTTTCCTGGAGACTGCCGCTAATGAGAAAGAGCACGCTAAATTGTACTATAATCACATTGCAGAGAATTTAGGTGAACTTCCCGGTATGATGACTGTAACCGGCACCTATCCTATCCAGATCAGTGATACCGCTACGAACCTGCTTTCCGCTGCCGAAGGCGAAGAAGGTGAAGTTGTAGACTATAACGAGTGGAGCAAGGTTGCCCAAGAAGAAGGCTTTACCGATATCGCTCGTACCTTCCGTAATATTGCGACCGTCGAAGACCACCACGGCAAGCGCTATCGTGCTCTGAGAGACAACGTCTTGAACGATAAGGTTTTCGAGAAGGACGAATCCACCGAATGGATCTGCCGTGAGTGCGGTTACATCCACACCGGTACGAAGGCTCCTGAGATTTGCCCGACCTGTAAGCATCCTAAGGCTTACTTCCAGCTGCTCTGCGACAACTTTTAATTAGAATTTAAGTTTAGCTGAGACTTAATAAAAATATTTAAATCCCGTATATTCCGGATCGAATCTACGGGATTTTTTAATAACTATATTCCCAGATGTTTTCGATCTGAGGAGCCAAGTCCCCATAAGACCAGGTCATCAGGGTGTTTTCATAATTGAAGGGGTCTAAAATCTTAAAGTTATCACCATCCATGGCATAGAGAATGATGAAATGACCACCTGACGTAAAGTGTCCGGGTCCTACTATGACGATTAAAGGGTGCCCCTTTTCAATGGCTTCGACCATGGCGTTATAATCTAAGTAAAGCTCCGATGACTCCAGTCCTAGCTCCCTGGCTCCTTCCAGCATGAGGCTTCTATAGCTGCCGTTGCCATAAGCTGAATAACCGTGATCTTTGGCCCATTGGCCCATTACACCCGGGTCCATTGATTTATCTCCGGTAAGGCCCGAGTAAATCATGGATAAGACCGTTGGCCCGCACCCGTCACTGGCCATGTAAGCGCCGGAATATTCATCAAAACCCCAACGCTCATCCCATTGAATATAGTAAGGGTAGGGTCCGGCATTGACCGGATTTTCGTATGCTTGTGCGTCTATGGCCTCATGGGGATTTTCAAAGAGGGTACGTACGACGTATTCTCGGGCTACGGGGTTACGATCCCCTTGAATTTGCATGTACTCCGGTAAGTTGTTATAAGCTTTTTTATAAATTTCTTCAGTTAAAGAAGAGGGTGCCAGCACATAAGGGTTAAAAGAGGAGGGCAAATCTTTCAACAAATCAGTGAGCTCAGTATCTTCAGAAGCACCATTAGAAGTAGTTTCAGAAGAAGGGGTTTCTTCATGAAAAGGCTTAGTAGGAAGAGCTGTTTGGCTAGTTACGGTAGTTGTAGTTGATTCCGTCGTTGTAGAGCTTACTGGGCTTGTCACTTCTGACGTATTAGTTGAACTGTTCGATAGCCTTGAACTGGAATGGATTGTAGGCGTTAAGGGCATGCTGCAGCTACTGATAATGAGTATACTTGTGGCCAAAGCCAGGCCTGATACAGTCGTAAGCAGATATTTTTTATTGTTCATGTATCCTCCGATTTGCTTATATGGTGTGATGTTATGTTGTTTTGAATGTTGTTCTTATTTTAGCACAAGGTCGGCTCATGCTATAATGGATTAAACATTTAAACTTTCCCTTTAGTAAGAGGAGACCAGCTATTAAATGTCAAGGGCAAAACTAAAGACTTTTGTAGCGG
>JASBZA010000005.1 GCA_029983685.1 Oscillospiraceae bacterium
CGGGCGTACAGAGGACTTTCACCTCCTGGTTATTACCCATGTCGGGCGTACCAAATAAGCCTCTTTCGCTCATGCGAGAGAGGCTTTAATGTTTGTATTTTAAGTAAGATCCGAAATAATATTATTTGAGATTTTTCAGCATAATTTTAACCGCCTCAACCATCATATCCAAGGCCATAGAAGGTCTGCTCGGTGCAGCAAGTGTCTGCGAGGGCAAAGACGGTAAATGGACAAAACCTGCCGGAATCGTTTCTAGACCCTTCTCTTCTCTCTTACGGCATAGATCCAGTGTTTTATACATGACATGGTTGCAAACAAAAGTTCCCGCTGAATTTGAGACAAGAACCGGGATACCGGCATTTTTAAGTTTGGCTTCCAGGTGCCTCAGAGGAAGTTTTGAAAAATAAGCTGCCGGCCCATCTACTACGATTGGAACATCTTCCGGTTTATAGTCCTCATTATCGGCAATTCGGGCATCATCTATATTAATGGCCACACGCTCCAAATGAATGGCGGAGGCCATAGCGTTTTGACCCAAATTCAAAATACCGTCGAAGTTTTCTTCTTGGAAAATATCTTCGAGAATTTTTTCGCTTTGTTTAAAAGAAGTGGGCAACAGTATCTTAGTCAGACGAACCAAATGGCCTTCCTCGGCTTCTTCTCTATTTCCGGACATAAAAAATGCCTCTGAGGGGTCTTTTTTCCAAAAGAAAGAGTCCGGCAAATTCTCTAAGACTTCTTCTACGGAATTTACCGACTCGCCTCCAAAGGCATCAAAAGCCGTAACAATATAATGTAAAGGCTTCATTATTAAACTTAAGCTTGAGCTTGCAAAGCTTTCTGCAATTGAGACTTGTGACGAGCAGCCTTCTGCTTGGAAATAATTCCCTTGTTAGCAGCCTGGTCTAAGAGCTTCGTTGCGTTCTTAACCGCTTCTTCTGCATTTTCCTGATTCTCAATCGCTAAAAAGGCATTTTTCAAAGTTGTGCGCATTTTGCTTCTCTGGTGCTTATTCTGGGCAGTTCTGTTGCTCTCGATGCGTACTCTCTTGATTGATGACTTAATATTTGGCATATCTATCTCACCTCCTGCTCACGTTCAATTATTTTATAGTAATCTCGACTTATGTCAAATCGAATCAGATAAAGATTTTACCAAATATAGGCCCAGTCTGTCTATATAAAGGGGTAATGAAGTACATTGTCGGATTTTCTAGCTTTTTTATATTGCGCAATGCTAGGCAAAACGAATTAATAAATTATAATCATATTGTACCTGCGTAAAATCTGATATACATATAAAGTTATTCAGGAGGATAAAGCAAACAATATTTGACAAAAAATTATATTGCCAACTATAATTGAGTCAATAGTGTTGCCCATGTTAGGAGAAATCTTATCGTTTGGGGACCAAAAGGGGTTGACTCACAGTCAATCCCTTTTTTGCTTAAAGATATTATGGATTTAAAACAGCCTTTGCCATATGATAAACAAATACAAAAATTATTAGAACATGGACTAATCATTAATAATCATGCGTTTGCAGAAAAAATACTGTCTCAAGTTAATTATTATAGGTTCACAGGATACGGTGTCCAGTTTAGAAAAAAACCAAACGCTAGTGATTTTCTTCCGGGAACAGATATTGAAACCTTGTACTCAATCTATTTATTCGATCAAGAAATGAGAGGTCTGCTTTTAACATATTTAGATATTATTGAAGCACTATTTAGGACAAGAATTTCTTATTACGCTTCGCTAAATCTGTGTAATACACCACCCTATAACCAGCACTATGATCCTAGCAATTATTTTAATAAATCTACATTTAATAGCATAATGACAGCGCTGGAAAGAGAGCATAATTATAATTGCGATACATTAATAATCAAACATCATGACCAAAATTATTCTGGTCAAATGCCTCTTTGGGTATGGGTTAATATAATGTCCTTTAGTAATTTATCAAAATACTATACTTGTCTTCCCTACAACATCCAAAAGCAAATTGCTCAGTCCGTTGAAAGCCATCATGCAGCTTTAAAAAATCACCTACATGCTCTTTCAGTATTAAGAAATAAGTGTGCCCATGGAGGAAGATTATATAACGTTAAATTTAATCCTCCGGTAAAACTCGAACGTTCTTTCCTCAAAAAGAATTCGGCAATAAAAAACTATTCCCTATTTGCAGTTATATACACCATTATTAAATATTTGCCTAATCATAGAGAAAAAGTTCTTTTCAAAGAACAACTACTACAGCTGCTTACAAAATATCAAGATAGTGTCGATAAAAGTTTAATTGGATTTCAAGACAATTGGCATGATTTACTTATGACACAGACAAAATAGATATATAACTAACGATTTAACAGTGTCAGTAAACTAGAAAAACTCCGAAAACCTTTAGTCAAGAGAAAAGCCTCCCAGACTCTATTCAGAATCTGAGAGGCTTAACATGGCGGAGAAGGAGGGATTTGAACCCTCGCATCAGCATTCACTGACCTACCGCATTTCGAGTGCGGACCCTTCAGCCACTTGGGTACTTCTCCAGGAGCGATTGAACCAGGCCATTATAGCCTAAGTCTTTGACCTAGGCAAAATAATTCACACGCATATTTTCTTTCACTCTGGCCACAGTTCCCGACGCTTTCTCTTGAGCCGCTTCGGTTCCCTTTTTCAAGACGTCTTTTACATAATCCATATTTTGGGCATAGTCTTCGCGACGCTCTCTGATAGGTGTCAGGGTCTCCTGTAAGACATTATTGAGGAACTTCTTGACCTTAACATCACCTAAGCCGCCTCTTCTATAATGGTCTTTGAGGTCATCCAAGGTCTCATAGCCTTCCAAATACTCATCCACCATCTCCTGGGCACAGAAAGCATCCAGATAGGTAAAGACGGGGTTTCCTTCCACGGTGCCGGGATCTTCTACTCTCAGATGGTTGGGGTCGGTGTACATGGACATCACTTTGGTCTTAATTTCTTTTGACGAATCCGACAAGAAAATACAGTTGCCCAAAGACTTACTCATTTTGTTTTGGCCGTCGGTACCGGGCAGTCTTAACGACGCCTTATTATCCGGTAAAAGAATCTTAGGCATGACCAGGGTCTCGCCATAGATATTATTAAAACGTTGTACGATTTCCTGCGTCTGCTCCAACATAGGTGCCTGGTCTTCCCCGGCCGGAACCGTCGTCGCATCAAAAGCCGTAATGTCGGCAGCCTGGCTTACCGGGTAGCACAAAAAGCCCAAGGGAATGCTGGAACCGAAACCTCGAAGATTAATCTCAGCCTTAACGGTTGGGTTACGTTCGGCCCGGGCCAAAGACACCAGATTCAGATAATAAACGGTTAGCTCATAAAGAGCCTCAATCTGAGACTGAATCAAAATATGACTCTTAGCAGGGTCCAAACCGACTGCCAAGTAATCTAAGGCAACTTCTAAAATATTGTCTCTGATTTTCTCGGGATTATCAAAATTATCGGTCAAGGCCTGGACATCCGCCAGCATGATATAGACTTCATCGTACTCGCCCGAATTTTGCAAGGTCACGCGGTTTCTCAAAGAACCTACATAATGTCCTATATGAAGTCTTCCGGTAGGTCTGTCACCGGTCAAAATAATCTTACTCATCCTCAAACTAATCCTTTCCAAATACATCCCATTTCTTAACGCTTAAGTCATTATATAGATGGAAACCAATCTTACCAAATTTTTTAGGTTTTTGGCTAAAATTATATGGAGTGATGAATAAACATTTGACCAGAATTAATGAACAGAAAGATTATCTATGCGAGGTTACGAATTAACCAATTACAAAACAGTCCCCCTTTTGGCCAACATTCCCGAAGACCAGTACGACCTCATTCGTCAGAGGGTCCGCATTTTCGGTGTGGCCAAAGGCGAAGTCGTCTTCCAATCGGGTGAACCGGCCAGCCATATGTACATTGTCTACCGAGGCTCTATGAAAATATCCAATACCATGGCTGACGGCAAGGAACGGATACTCTACATCTATCACAGCGGGGACTTCGTGGGCGGCCTTAATGTCTTATCCGGTGACTACTACGCCTATACCGCTACCGCCCTCACCGACACCTTCGTTATCACGGTAACCAAGCAGGACTTTAAACACTATTTATTAAAAGATCAGAACTTCCTCCTGATGGTTTTGGAAATGTCTTATGAACGGATTCGTTTTTCCGAGAGTCAGGTCGATATTCTGTCTACTCCCAATGCCGACCAACGCGTGGCCAAAGTCCTGGTCCACTTAGCCATGCGTTTTGGCCAGGAAGAAGGAAACGGCATCAGGCTGGAAACCAACCTGAGCCGAGAAGAATTAGGTTCTTATGCCGGCCTGACCCGCGAAACCATGAGCCGTAAGATTCATACCTTCGAGAAAAAAGGCTATCTTAAAACCTACCCCAAAGGTGACTTCCTCATTACGGACTTGGAAGCATTAAAAGACCGGGCCCGTTAAACTTATTTACCTTTGATATTTTTAAGCAGCGTATCTTTTAATTCGCCCTCGATTTGTACCAGTTCCAGTTCGGCTTCTTGCCTGGCTTTTCTGCCCTCCGAATTAATACGCATGGTTTCATCAATGGTCTCGATTAAGTCCTGATTGACCTGCTTCAGGGTCTCTATATCGACAATGCCGCGCTGACTCTCCTCCGCCACACCGACGGTATTATTTTTCAGTAATTCCGCATTCTTCTTCAAAAGATCATTAGTGGTGTCACTGATTTTCCTTTGCATTTCTAAAACCTTGTTCTGGCTTTGCAAACCCAGGGCAATCACAATCTGATTTTTCCAAAGCGGAATCGTGTTCAGCACAGCAGTCTGAATCTTATCGACCAGCATCTTGTCGTTATTTTGAATGAGGCGAATTTGCGGGGCCGACTGCAGGGCAATTGTCTTACTTAATTTTAAGTCATGGACTTTCTGCTCGAAGCGGTTGAGGCTATCCTCGAAATCTCTTACCAGTTGCGAAGCCATTTCCGTATCCGACGCCTCCGCCTCTTTGCGAAGTTCGGGCAAAATCTCTTCTCTGGCTTCCCGAAGTTTATCTTCGCCGGCAATAATATGAGCCTCCAAAGCGTGGAAATACTCCAGATTTTTCTCGTACATGTGGTCAAAGGTCGCAATGTCTTTTAGAAGCATGGTCCGAGCCTTGTCCAGTTCGACTTCGATTTTATCAATCTGCGTCTCGACGGTCTCATAACGCGCCATAAACTTACGCAGGGAATTGCCGATACCGAGCCTTTCCAACAATCCCTTATTATCTGAAATTTTGTCCACTTCCAAGCTCTTAACAGCCACCATCAAGTCCGACAAATTTTCGCCCACATAGCCGGCATCCTTAGAACGCACGGTCTGGAGGATATTATCCGCGAAAGACGTCATTTGCCTCTGACAACCGGTTCCGTAGGTGAGAAGCTGGGTGGAATCGAGCAAGTCGATATCGTTTTTAATCGTGTCGACTTGATCCCGCATTTCGGGAGTCAAGGCCTTGGTCCCGGTCTCGGTCAGTTCGGCTTGTGCTTTTTCCGGACTTTCCGTCTGACGTTCTCCTTCTTTGGCTTTGGCCAAAGCTTCCAATGTAATCTTATGATCTTCTGCCATCGTTTTCCTCCTTATGAAAATGACTTGATGATTTGTCGCATGGTTTTATAATTTGGCATTTGAATAATTCTGGTAATCTCTTCGGCCACGCCGGGCACATCAAAATCATGATCGCTCACCTGGTTGCCGTACATCCCTGTTCGAAAACCGTGTTCCTCCCAAGCTATTTTTTGTAAGCGCTCATCTTGAAGTGCCTCTATCAATCTGGCGCCCCGGTCATTTAGTGCAATCAAAATATGGGACGACCACACAGTAGGTTCGGGGTACATAATGACGATATCGCCTTTGGCCCTTTCCCAAGTATCGGGTTCCATTTTAGATAGCTCGAGCAATTGGTTTTCATAACCGGCCACGATAGGCTTGTTCCCCATACCTGTGCTCAAAAAGAGATTAAATAGATTAGAGGACGAGGTTTCCATGTAACCGATTTTGGCAAAAATATTCTCTAGCTCGGGTAAGACCTTTTGGATATTATTTTCATCCGCCAGCTGATTGTCAGCCAGCATATTAGCGGTCAAGCCGGAAAACATATTGCCGGAATTGGATTTGGCCGGATCTGTTGTATGTACTGCTAAAGACCCGTGCAGGCGTTCCAGACCCAGGTCGGACCATTTCTTATTGTCCTTCATCGCCTGAACCAGCTTGGGCATATCGACCCAGTAGACATCCTCTCTTTTTTCAACAATACCTGCCTTAACCAGACCTTTTGCCACATATTCTCTACTGTATAAAACAATAGGCGTGTTGAAAATATTTTCTTCTTTCTTGGGTCTGCCATGTAGGCTCTCATAAAGCTCCAGCGCAGTCTGACTGGACGGCCAAAGGAAGTCTCTTCCGTCTAAATCATCCGCTTGAACCATATCCAAAGAACCCGCTTTGGATATATCGAGCCTAAATCCGTAGTCTTTTTGTAAGATTTTTTGTACTTCCGGATTATCCAGAAAGTTAATCTTTTCACCACCCACATAGCCGGACAGTTCAAGCTCTTCGGCCTTATTTTGCTGCCAGAAGAAGTAGCCGACGGCCAAAAGAATAACCGCCAATAAAATGCCCAAACCGATGAACATGGTTTTTGTTGACTTATTTGCCATTATTATTCTCCGTCCATTTTTAAATTCATCTCCAGGACTTTAATGTCCGATTCGATATCAATAATGTCATTTTGCATCAGATGGTTAAACTGCCTCTCAAAGGCTTCATTCAAGATCGGAAGCGCTTTTTGGGTTGAGCGAAAGACGTTTTCCACATCCTCCGTCCGAAGCCCAGACCTTTGAAAGGGCAAATATTTTTCTAAAATATCCCGGGCCGTATCCAAATAGTAGGTAAAGAACCGACGTGCTGTAGAGATTCTTTCCGGGTGTTCTTCCAAATATTCCAAAATCTTGACACCTGTGTTGTAAAGCCTCTGACTTTCTTCTTTCAAAGCCAAATTCGTAATCTCTGCCGATGCCTTTTTAATATGGTCCATATCGTCTTTTGCATCCAGCAATAAAGCCTTCAGTTCATCCCCGTCTTCTAATTTGTCAATCCTGATATTTCCGATCTTAAGTCGGGGCTTGGTCACCATAAATACGCCTAGATAAGTCCCCAGGCTTAGGATAATAACCACAAATACATTCCATTTAAGGCCGAAGAACAAGGCAAAAAATAAGGCTAAAGACGTAAGGAGTGCAAGTATGATTTGTTTCATCCTACCCTTCTTTCTCCACAAAAACGCATCTTAGTTATAACCTCTGACCGACCGGAAAGCCCGGGTTAGGTTCTCTTTGCCGTCGAATACTTTGGCCCGGCTGACCTGGGCAATCCGTCCCATCTCGTCTTCTTTGGCCTGACCGAAGAGGATGGTAAAGACCGGAATATCTTTGTTCAAGTCCAGGTAGCGGCGGTTAAAATCTTTGAAATTCATATCGCCGTTAGGCTGGCCGTCTGTCATGAGCACGATGGATGGTGAATAGGCACTTAAGTCTGCTTCTTCCATAATAGCCAAAGCCTCATCCAAGGCTTCATAAAGTGCAGTCCCTCCGTTAGGTGTATAGGCCTTGATTTTCTCATAGAGCGCTTCTAATTCCGCATTACCTTTGGCCTGCAAAAACGGTTGGACATCCGTAGCAAAGGGAATAAAAAAATTGATTTCTTCATCTGATGTTTGTAAGAAATTGGCCTTGGCTTTTTCGTCAATCATCAGTTCTCCCAAAGCTTCGATAAGCTCATCGTAGCCGGAGCCTTGCATGCTGCCCGAAAAATCCAGGACAAAAATATTAAAGCCCGGTTTCTTGAACTCTCTTTGATATAGGTTCAGAGCTTCAAACAAGACATCTTGTCGCGGCATATTAATAGTAGAGATGAGGGCATCTTTTCTTATCCCCCAATCTTGGCGAAAGACCTTATCAAACTTGGGATTGACCTCATTAAGGCCTGTCCTTCTTCCGCTGGCTTCGATTCTTTCCTGGGCTTCCGGAGTCAAGAGATAATCTTGAAGCTTCTGAAAGTTTTCTTCTGCTGTCTTCTCATCCCTGTTTTTCTCGCCGTTATCGGAAACGAAACCCAAAGGCGAATCCGCAATCATCATCCCGTCAACCGGATAGACCGCATACATGGGTTCTCTGCCTTCTTCTTCCAACCGAACGTTCGCGTCTATAATGAGCGCTTCATAATTTACCATGGCATCGTAATCACCTGCCAAATACAGGTCTTTGAGCCAATTTGAACTGCCCGAAGACCTTTCCACACCGGCCAAAAGGCTTCTCACTTGATTTTGCAAGTCGGTCTTATGTAAGTCTTCTACGGATATATGTTCGGGAGATCCCAAGAGGGCATACAAAAAGCCTATGTAGGCACTGGCACCGGAATTGGACTGGGTGGCCGAAGTCATGGTAAAACGCAATTTCTCGTCTTGTATGGCTTTTAAAATGTCTTTTACATAAACATCTTTCCCATTTGTAAAGCCCAGTTCTTCTGCAACGCTTTTCTTAATGCCGAAAATTACCGGTGTGGTAGAGGTAGACGCTTGATGCTTAATTCGATGCTTCTGATCACCTACGGAAATCCATAAACCCGAAGCAGGCCAGACAGCGTCATAAGGAATGGTATCGGCTTCCAAAAGCCGCATGATATCCAGTGACCCCATGTAAGTAATCGAGACACCTATACCGCTTTTTTTCGTAAAGTCTTCGATGATAGGCTCCAGAACTTTATTTTCAGATCCGGACACAATTCGGACCGTATCGTTTTTACTCTTTCCGGCAAAAAAGCTGTCCGCTCCGTCAGGCTTTTCATTGAATCGATTTAAAAAGGGACTACAAGAAACAGCCGATATAAGAAAGCTAAAAAGCGCTAAAATCAAAGCCAAGCGCTTAAATTTTCCAGGTGTTTTCATAGATTATCCTCCGTAACTTTCATGATAGACGAAAGAAGATAGTAATAGATATTTTTAACCCAAATTTAATCTCCCTTTAACCCGGATGACAAAGTCAGGCCGGACAAATAAAGAGCGATTCGCTTGCATTTGCCGCTTTTTTGATATAAGATAGCTTAGCCTTTGTCGAGGAAGCTAAGATGCAGGTGTAGTTTAGTGGTAGAACATCAGCCTTCCAAGCTGATTGTGAGGGTTCGATTCCCTTCACCTGCTCCATTTTTTGGGTCCATAGCTCAGTCGGATAGAGCAACGGCCTTCTAAGCCGTGGGTCGGGGGTTCGAATCCCTCTGGGCTCACCACGAAGTAACCCCCTTGCGGACGCAAGGGGGTTTTCTTATGCTTAACCATCTAAACAGTTGAATCTTCTTATCTAACAGTCTTATTTTTGCATGATAATAACCAGGTAGATACCGTCCTCCGTTTCCGATAGGGCTACACCGGCTTTTTTGAAACCTTCAAAGAGAACATCTAATTCGGGCTCTTCTTCTTTGGCCCAGACAGTAATAATATCTTGGGCAGACAAGTCCAAATCTTCAATAAGCTGAACGCCTTCTTCGGCATAACTATCCCCTATACCTAATTCATACATGACCGTTTCCCACCAGTCACCGTCTTGACGGTAGTGGCCATAACGGTTGGATACCTCCACGGCCCTGATACCGGCTGCCTCTTCCACTTTTTCGTCACGAATAACCGGTTCTAGACCCTCTTTAGCACGTACATCGTTTAAAGCCCTATATAGGAGTTCGACTATCTGAGGCGCATCATATTGGCCCAAGGGGTCCTTGGTGGGAAGGTCTTGCACAAACAAGGCCAGCGTATAGTACTTGCCGTCTTTGTAAGACGTCTTAACCGCCAAACCCGCATACGATTCGCGGTAGATATTAGCCTTATTATTATCACCCTCCAACCATGTATTCAGTATGGCATCGGGACCGAAATCCGGATCGGCTACTGCAAAGTTTTCACCGGCCAAAACAAAACCGTAATGTAGTTCGTCAAAAATCGTATCATAAGAAGAACCGTTGGGACGTTCATGCGAAGGCTTTTCTAAAATCTCCGAAAGTCTCTTTTCGGCCACGGCTTCTAAGTCTTTGTTTTCCTTTAATGTCTTCAGTTCACGATCTTGACGCTTTTGATTAATCAAATCAAAAAGTTGGGTTTGGTAGCGATGCAAAGTTTCGGGATCAGACCAAAGCGCTTCACTGGCTTTAATGGCATCTTCCGTGGAGAACTCTGAGATGCTTGTGGAAGTCTCTTCTCCACTCTCTGAAGCTATCCCGGAGCCTCTATTTTCCAGCCGCTTCGTTAAAACAGGCGACAAGACAAAGGCCGCTACGGCCAATAGCAGGATCAGCAACAAAATAATCAGGCGTTTTTTTACCCCTTCTTGCATAGAAATAACTAGTCCTCCTCCAGCATATCGCTGGCATCTGTCTGATCATAGTCTTCATGTGCACCAAGGCCGTTAATAGGTTCAAAAATACGCTCTTTCCACCTGGTCTTCTCATTTCCGGCTCGCTCCATGGCCAAATTCTCCTGGAAAGACTGGCAGTCCAAAATGACCTTGCCGCGACGGTCTTGTTTTTTATACGTACCGTCCGAAGCCATAATGTTAGCCCTTTCCGTATCGGCAAATTGAATCTCCATAATCTCTTTGGCCCTGGCCTTACATTCCTCATCTTCCACCGGGAAAAGCAATTCCACACGGCGGTCCAAATTTCTGGACATCCAGTCGGCCGAGGACAAGTAGACTTCTTCTTTGCCGATATTGGCAAAAACATAAATTCGGCTATGCTCCAGGTAGCGACCCGTAATAGACCTTACGGTGATGGTTTCGGATATGCCGGGCACACCGGGTCTAAGGCAGCAAATACCGCGCACAATCAAATCAATCTTGACCCCGGCTTGGCTGGCTTCATAGAGCTTTCGGATGATACCTTCATCGTTTAAGGAATTCATTTTGGCCCAGATATAAGCTTCACGACCGTCTTTGGCATTTTGAATTTCACGATCAATCAGATCGTAAAAACGTTGGCGCAACCAATAAGGGGCTATGGTCAATCGATTCCATCCGGTAGGTTCGGAATAACCGGAAATCATATTAAAGAACTCTGTCGCATCCACACCATAGTTCTCCGCACAGGTAAAAATACCCAAGTCGGTGTAGATTTTGGCCGTGGTATCGTTATAGTTCCCCGTCCCTAAGTGAAGATAACGTCTGATGCCTTCCTCTTCTTCTCGAACCACCATGGTAATCTTACTATGCGTTTTAAGACCCACCAGACCGTAAATAACATGACAGCCGGCCCTCTCCAGGCGTTTGGCCCACTGAATATTATTCTCCTCGTCAAAACGTGCTTTTAACTCTAATAAGACCAAAACCTGCTTGCCGTTTAAGGCAGCCTCCTCCAAATAGCGGATAATAGGCGAATGGCCGGACACCCGGTAGAGAGTCTGCTTAATAGCCAAAACTTTAGGATCTCGGGCGGACTGTTTGACAAACTCTAAGACCGGATTAAAAGACTCATAAGGCAGACTTAAGAAAATATCTTTTTGCTTAATAAGGTCGAAGATTGAGTCGCCCTTACGTCCGACCAGCATGGCCGGTGTCTGCGGCTCATAGGGGGTGTAATGGAGGTGCGTCTTATAACTAAGCTCCGGTGTACGCGATAATTTACCCAGGAAAGACAGGTCAATCGGCCCCGGGATGTGGTAAATATCTTCTTTTTCCACCCGCATCATCTTCTGAAGTTTCTTAAGAATCTTGGGAGACACATCATCCCTGACAGCCAAGTGTATAACCTCACCCCATTGACGCAGCCTCAGTTGTTTTTCAATCTCCGTCATTAAGTCCGGCGTTTCTTCTTCGTCAATGTCCATGACCGAATTACGCAAAACTCTGTAGTTACAACGCTCCACAATCTTAAGGCTATGGAAAATTTCGCCCAGATAACGGTTAATAATGTCTTCCAGGAGGATGTAGCAGTGTGTGGTCCTGGGCAGAAGGCCCTTACTATGGGCGAACTGGCCTACCGGTAACTTTACCAAACGGGGAACGCCGCTGGGAATCTGGACCGTGGCAAAAAATTGTTTACCGTCGTCCTTATCTTCTCTTTCCAATAAAACGGCGATGTTCTGACTCATGGTAGGAATAAGGGGGAAGGGTCTTCCCTGGTCAACCGCCATGGGTGTCAAAGAAGGATAAAGGGCCGACTTAAAATAATCGTAGATAAAGGCTTCTTGCTCTTCGACCAGGCGGTCAGGCGTCAGGATAAAGATACCTTCCTTCTCCAGTCGGGGTAAAAGCTGACGGTTATAGGTACTATATTGTTGCGGGATAAAGTCATGCATGACCTGACTTATGGCCCGAAGTTGTTCCGCCCCGGTCATGCCCGCCAAATCTCTGGAATAGTCTTTCATCTCGACCTGGTCTTTTAACGAGGCAATACGGACCATGACGAATTCATCCTGGTTGGTCTGCGTGATGGACAAAAAACTCAAGCGTTCCAGAAGCGGCGTCTTATTATCTCTGGCCTCTCGCAATATTCTTTCGTTAAAACTAAGCCAACTTAGCTCTCTGTTAATAAAAAGGTCTTCTCTTTCCATGTTTTCAATATTGATCATATCTTCTTCCCCACCATTTTCTTGACTTCGACTTCTACGCCGAAGAGCTCTTCCAGTAACCTTGATCTTTCACTAACAGACCACTGTTCCAAAGTTAAATCCTCTTCCGTCTCGAGGGAAATCCTCAATTTGGATTTGTGGAGGCGGACTCTAATATCTTGCAATTTGTCCTGCCTGGAAATCTCGATGGCATCGACCAGGCGAAGGACCGCCGACAGCTGCAAAACCGTCAAACGGAAATTATAGGTATGGTATTCCAAGTTAGGGTCAACCGGGATATCGTTGCCGGGTATGAAATGTATAGCCTCGGCCAAAATTTCCGTCTCTCGATCGGACAAACCTATAAATTCCGCATGTTCTACGATATCTGCCGAGTAAATGTGGTAATTATTGGGATGGATGTAGCGGCCGATTTCAGCCAAGTAAACCGCCAACTGCAATAAAAATGCCGAGCGCTTATTGACAAAAGACTTCTTTCCCAAGGCCTTATGGATGGCCAAAGCATCCCTTTCCATCCTAGCCACATGGTCCATGTCGACGGCAAAACGTTTGGCCAAGCGTTTAACCGAGGCCAAGAGATCCTTGTCATGATTATGATTAATCTTATAGCCGAAGGACTTTTTGGCCATCTCCAGTAAGATACCTTCCCCTAACTGCATGGGTGGCAAATAAAAGCCGTCCATGTGGTATTCCTGCAAAAATCGGAAAATAATCATGGCTGAAGGAAGGAGAATTTCCGCTATATCCGACGGGACTTGATAATGCAAACTTAAATCCATGGAATCGGATTCCAGTAAAATCTGATAGCGGTCCATAAAGGCTTCTTTAGAAATATAGGTTGTCTCCTCATCGGTCAGCCCCATAAAGGTTCTGAAATAGGCCAGGTCATTACCGACCACGATGAGATTCCAATTCTTATCGGTTTCAAGGCCCTCGATTTCCAGCGAACTCAGCTGGCTGCCGATATATTCATTCATGACTTGGGCAAAGTCCACCGAACGCACCTGAAGTGCGGAGAAGAGCTCACTGATTCTTAGATAACCCAGTTTGGCATTCTGGCTCATAATTCTTCTACCGTCTTCGTAAGAAGAAATCTGGATGGAGCCGGCGCCCAGATCCAAAACAGTAGCCCCTTCTCCGATTAGGCGTTCATAGTCGGCAAAGTTTTCGGATAGAACCAGGTTATGAAGGTAACGCTCTTCGGAATTACTGAAGATTTCACAAGAAAAATCCGTCAGCTGTTTGATCCTATGAATGACAAAATCTCGGTTCAAGGCTTCTCGGACCGCAGAGGTCGCTACCACCCGGTAGTCTTCAATCATGTACTCGTTAAGTTTCTCTTTAAAGCCCAGCAAAATTTCGCACAGTTCGCGCATGGATTCTTCGGTAATCAGCTGGGTGTTATAAGTATCGACTCCCAGGGCCAAAGTCGCTCGCAAGGGTTCTATAACCTTGGGCTTCCCGTTAAGGCCTGCCTGGGCAATCAACATTTTGGGGGCATTAGACCCGATTTCTATAGCGGCAATACGTTTCTTCGGCATGGTGCTTTTCCCTTTCCTTTTCTAAAAACGTAACCAAGGCCACAAGTAGCTTGGCAGAGCTTCCGACATCTAATTCGTCCACCCTAAATTCCATATCGGCATAGCGCCGATAAAGCCTGTGTCGGTCCTTATAAAGGTCTTCGAAAGTCTGACCCTTACGGAGGATGACCCCTCTTTCATCCAAGTCACCCAGCCGGCTTAGCAAGATATCCACCGGAACCTCTATATAAAGGATAGGGCCTAACTTCTGTAGGTGGCGCATGCCTCGAGCCGAATAAACAGCCGATCCGCCGGTGGCGATAAAATGATTATCCAAATCTAAAGGCAAGGACCGGATGGCCCTCTCCTCCGCCTCGACAAAACCTCGAAAGTCCGTTTTAGCCGACAGCTCGCCCGTAGAACGGACATTTTCCATCTCACACAGGACGTGGTCCGTGTCAATATAGGGGCGTTTCATCATGGAGGCACTAATCCTGGCCAAAGTCGACTTACCCGACCCGGGCATGCCGATTAAGGTGATGTTGTTTTCTCGTCTTCTGGGGAAAGCTTGATAGCGTTTTCTACCCTCCATATCCAGGCTCCTCCTTCTCACTATTTTAGCAAAGTTTAGACCGCCTTATGTTAAAAGCATGAAATTCCTTTTCTCTTTCCAGTAGCTTTGGTCTTTTCTAAGGTACAAGGAAAGTGATTTGGGATTGGCCAAACGTTTGGCCTTGCCGCCATCCACCCGCTTCGATATGGCAGGCGTGCCGAAACTTAGGACAGGATAGCGATCCGACATCATAAGGATATTATATAAAGTTTCTTGGCCCGGTTTGGCCCAGGATAAATTCTCCAGTCCTGCCAGGCCCAGACGGTGTCGATAAAGATAGTAGGGCTCATAGCCTGCATGCCTCAAGCTTTGGTAAGCCTTGTCCATAGTACTTATAAGCGTCTGGTCGTCCATATCACCGGCTTCTAAAGGATTGGTATCTTTAATATTTTGGCCAAAGAACTCTCTATAGCGGTCCGATCCTCTCTTTAGAGCCAGACTGTGAATTGTAATGGATTCCGGATTAAGCCTAATAGCGTCTTCGATATTGCGAATAAATGCGTTCTCGGTCTCTCCGGGGAGCCCCAGAATAAAGTCCAGATTAATAAACTCCATGCCCTCTTCTTCACTGAGCCGATAAGCCTCTATAATCTCCGCTCTGCTGGTAGGCCTTCCGATTCGTTCTAAAACACCGTCATCTAAAGATTGAGGATTGATGCAGATGCGGTGGATTCCCGCCTCTCTTAATATTTGTAACTTTTTTCTTGTAAAGACATCGGCTCTTCCCATTTCCATAGTAAGCTCTGTTGCGGGACCCAGGGGCAGCTTACGGATAATCTGAACCAGGCGGGCGAAATCGTCTTCGGAAAAATCGCCCGGTGTCCCACCACCGATATAAACAGCTGCAAGATTTCCCAGCCTTTCTTGAACCGCCTGATCGGGCCAGTGGATAAAGTCTGTTACTTCTCTGTCCAGCTGGTCTAAAAACAAAGACCCTTTGGCCGACGATTGGCCTATCCCCTCCGGTGTCGTAAAAGAACAATACGCGCACCTAGTCGGACAAAAAGGAACGCCTATATAAATGCCGTACGATTGGCGAGGAATCTTTTCCAGTAAGAGCTTCTCTCTTAAACCGGTCTCCACAGCCAGCTTCGCTTTGTCCTCGGAAACAAAATATCTATCCTCCAGAATAGAAGAAATGAGGTCAACCGGATAATTTTCCATAAGACCTTCAACCACATGGCCGGGCCTAATGCCGTTAAGAGCCCCCCAGGGCCAGGTCTGCCCGGTGTACTGAGACAGACAGCAATAAGCCAAGGCCAGGCTGGGAGAAGAAGGATTTTCCGGATTTGTGATTGGAGTGCTGCCTAAAAGTTTTTCAGTCTCCTCCGCTTTCTCTTTTACATAAAATGAAAACTCAAACCGGTCGGATGACTCTCTAGAGAGTTTTCCGATAAATAGAGGGTAAAGATTCGGTCCATGTTGGAACAAAGGCCTAATCTGCCCGTTATAGTCAACAGTCAGGTCCTTGGCATTTCCGTAAAACTGCTGCAACATCTGCTTTAAATTATTGCCGCGCTCATAGCCGGTATAGGTTAGAGAAGCCATTAACGAAAACCACTTTCTTCTTTGTAATAGGCCAAAATCAGATCCACCACCTCGCCATAGCTCTTAACGCCGGAGCTTTGGCCGTTTGACTTGAGATAAAAATCGTTAATCTGTGTGGACACCTCTTGTACTTTGCCCTCAAAACGATCCCAATATATGTTTCTTGCCCTAAGGTCCGCTTGAACACCTTGGGGTAAAGACTCCCAAAGGTCATTATGTAAATTTTTGTCTTCTTTATAAAGCGCATTACTGACATGAATGTAGGCATGGAGCCAGGCTGCATAGCGAAAGTCCATGTCGGGGTGATGTATACCGGCATAGAAGCTGAAAAAGTTGGCCTCTTCTTCTCTGGCAAAGCCATAAGAATGGGCTAGCTCATGTAAAACCGTTGCCAAACGCTCATCGGGCCTCACATGGCTGTTTACCGTAGACTCGACCAAAAAGGGAAAATAAATCCCGGTAATACCTGTATAAGACCAAAGATAGGATAGGGGCTCCGGCATGGGTTTAACCCGGACCGGACCATGGTAAACAAATTTTTTTATGAAAGGATTATCACTAATTTCCGCAATATTAGCATAGGCCAAACCGGCCTCCCGGTAGATTTGCTGATTGCTTAAGGACGGCACGAAAAGGCCTGTTTCATCACGCTTTACCTCAAAGCTTAAGGGCTTAAGCTCCTCACTAATCCAAAGACTGGCTCGATAGAGGTCTTCTTTGGACGAGGATTCTAATGAAAGGCCCAAATTATCCGGCAAGGATAGGCGATGGTAAGTGTAGCCGAAGTTCAAATAATAAAGAGGGGTAATGACAGAAACAAATACAATTAAAACGATTAAAAAGTGACGTCCTAAGACTCTTCTATCCAGTCCTTTTATGAGGCGATAGAGGAGGCGAAAGAGGAAAAATAATAAAGTAGCCCCTCCTAGCAATATCAGGACAGCCAGTAAAGAAATGGGAAAAAGCCGCACCAGATGTCTGGGCAGGAAAACTATTTTAGGGAAAAGCTCGCGTGCGTAAAGCTCTGCCCACTCAGGTTTCCTACGGAAGAGATATAAAAACAAAAAAGATAGGCCTGGCAGAATGAGCCATAGAAAATAATACGGCAGAGGCTTGCCGAAAGCTGTCTTGCTCTTTTGATCCATAGGGCCCTCCCGAAAAGTTTGAGGACTTCATTATACTAAAGTTTAGCGGCATGAGACCTAGCATAATAGGCCCGGTCCCTAAATAAAACGACCGAAACCCGGCAGAACGCATGTTCTAAGCCACGCCTCGGTCGTCTCTATGACTTAATAAACTACTTTTAATTAGACTTCGCTTAAATTTAGGCAAGTACTCCTATTAAAGAGCGTTTACCACATCACGAAGATTTTTGATTGAGCGGTCTTCTCTTTCCTCTTCCAAGCCCTGTTGTAACTGGATATGAACCGGTGTGATAGCAAAAATCATGTCCGAGATAGGCATGACCTTGCCGCCCAAAGAAAAGGCCGATCCGGTTAGAAAGTCGATAATGCGCTGTGCTCTTCTGTTGTCCAAGTCTTCGAAATTGCAGATGACAATACGGTCGGCCTTAAGCTCGTTGGCAATCTCTTGGCCATCCTCGATAGCGGTAGGTTTTACAATAACAACATATTGGCTGCCCAGACGGTTGAAATCCAAAACCTTGGAGTCATCAAAAGTCATGTGGTCTTGGCCGGAAGTTTCCATGGTGAAGGTTTTACGTTCGTTAAACTTAGGCTCAACAGTCTTCATTGCCACGGGACGTCTTCTGGGAGAAGGAGCAACATAGGCCTCCTCAGCTAAGTCCTCGGTATCTAAAACTTGGTCCTCATCATCTATATAAGAGGACACATAGTCCTCGTCTTCATAATTGTTGAAAAATGCTTTTACATTATCAAATAGTTTCATCAATAAGCCCCCCTGGTGTTTTTTCTTTGCTGTGATGTCCATTATAGATGTACAGTTTAACCCTTACAAGTCCACAACAGAGGGATAAAGGCATTTGTAATTGAATTGTAATATAGGTGACAGGCTGATTTTATAGGGGCTTCATCTATAAATTGTCGTTCTTAAGCGGACAGGTTCCGGGACCTATATTCTACTGGCCATGGACAGATAATTCAGGCGGACCCAAGATAGCGGTCCCCAGGCGGATATAGTCGGCCCCTTCTTCAATAGCGATTTCGAAATCATGGGTCATCCCCATCGATAAGTCGTTAAAAAGCAAAGCCTTCTCATCCGCTAAGAGGCCTTTACACCGGTCACGGAGCGCTCTTAAACCGCCGAAGGTTTCTCTAAGTCTTGTTTCATCCGCATCGGCTTCCGCCATGGTCATAAGTCCATTAAGCTTAAGGCCTTCCATATTGCTGATTTCGTCTAAATTTTTCCTTACATCCTCAGCTGTAAATCCGTGCTTACTGTCTTCACCCGTCACATTGACTTGGAGCAAGACAGACTCCTTGGTATCGTTGGCCAAAGCTCTTTTAGAGATTTCTTGGGCTAAACGTAAAGTGTTCACTGAATGAATCATTTGGCAGCGGCCGGAAATATACTTCACCTTATTTCTTTGTAAGGTACCGATCATGTGCCAACGCACCTGCTCGTTTTGCTCGTCTATAAAATCCATCTTAGCGGTTAATTCTTGGACACGATTTTCACCGAAGTCTCTGTAACCTTCTTGGGCCAAGAAAAGTGCGTCTTCCGGATCATGATATTTGGTAACAATAACAAGCGTGACACTGTCTCTGGGTCTGCCGGCCCTTTGGCAGGCTTTCTCTATCCTGTCTTCTACCTGTTGCAAATTTTTTCGAATTTGATTTTGTCTTTCCGGGCTTAGCACCTTTTCACACTTCTTTCTATTTTCTAACTCTGATTTCTTACTCCAATTGGGTACCGGCCTTAACCGCATCAGGATTCAAGATGATAATAGATCCGGCTTCTAATTCCTTTTCTACGCCCAAAGGAGAACTCACAATGGCATATTCACCGTCTTCTCTCAAGATATCTACAGGCTCTTCATAGACATATCCGCTTCGGAGCACCATAACATTGGCTCTTTTGTCCCGGTCCTTGCCGCGTCCGATCAGTGCTTGGACGGGAATCTTCAGTCCTCGGTCCGACTCTAAAATGATTTCGGCCGGAAGCTTTCTATAGGTAATAAGAGATTCTAACTGTGACTTGGATCTAAAACTGAGCCACAGGAGATCGTCTTGTTTTTTAACCTGAATCAGCCGAGCATCATCCAAACTGATACCCTGGTCCGGGAATACAATTTCATAAACTTCATCCAGCTCAAATCGACTGGGAGACACACCGTCCAGGATAATATGGATGTCCTGATTAATGGCTTGAACCAGGAAGGCAAATTCCTGGCCCTCCTTAACTTCCTGACCAGGCTCTTTTCCGGCAGGCTTAAACTCTTTTATCTGTTCTTCTACCTTCTTAGGATCCAGCTTCAAGAAGTCTTCTGCTTTTACGGCCTTATTTTGGCCCGACACTTGGTAGGAAATAATTCCGCTGACCGGGGCATTTATAGCTGTTTCATAAGGGGCCAAAGCTTCTTTGGCCGCATCCAACTGATCGGAAAGTTCTTTTAAAGCTTCATCTCGATTGCCGAAGGACAAGAGGTCCTGGTTTCTGGACCTTACCAAAACTTCCATCTTAAGGCCCAGACGATCCGTTTCCTGAAGATCGGATCCGCCTATCTGTCGGACCTGGCGTACCAGAGGTACCAGCCTCTGGTCGATCTGGATAAAGGCACCCTTACCTTGGTCAAACTTACCTTCGTAAAGAAGGTCCAACTGCCGCTTAGACAGATTCTTTTCTGCTTCTTGTAAATTTTTTAGAAGGTCGCCGGCACGAGGTGAAATGACATCTCCGATATGGCCGCCCTTGCCAACCCTATTTCCGTCACTGATATTCTTAACCAGAAAGCCTCCGGCTGGACTCTTCAAGGGCAACTCATCACGGACAATCAGAGCGTCCGCGGTATAGGTATTCTTAATAGAACCCTGCTGAACAACATAGAGCTTGGGATCCGGAGCCGTACCTTCAATGATGAGTTTAATCATGACCAGGGTTAAGATCAACGTTACAAGCACGAAGAGCGCTAAAATCGTCAGCTGTCTCCGGTCTTGTTTCTTCTCTTGCCTGAGCATCTGAATATAAGGGGAAACCGGTCTTCTGGGACCGGGCTTATGCTTATGCGGCTTTTCTTTATATGACCTAGCCATGCTAGTCCCTGTTTCCTTTCATTTTCTGGGCTGCGACCAAAGCGGCCAGCTTGATATTTTCATAAACAATACCGCCTTGCATATAAGCCTGATAGGGTGCACGTAAGGGGCCGTCGGCACTAAGCTCCATGGAAGAACCCTGGACAAAGGCACCTGCCGCCATAATGACTTCCGCCTCATAGCCCGGCATGGGTGCCGGAACAGGGCTGACAAAGGAGTCTACCGGTGAAACCTGCTGAATAGACTGGCAAAAATGAATCAGTTCTTCAGCCCGGGAAAATTCAATGACCTGAACGATATCGGAACGGATTTCTCTGGGACCGGGCGAGGTTTTATAGCCCAATTTTTCCAGAAGAGCGGCCGTAAAGACCAAACCCTGCAGGCACTCGGCTACGCTGTGCGGTGCCTGATAAAAGCCTTGGGCAATCTGTCGGCTGATTCCCATGGTAGGCCCTATCTCACTGCCTACTCCGGGCGCCGTCAAACGATATGCGGCCTTCTCAACTAAGTCGGCCCTACCGGCCACATAACCTCCGGTCTGAGCTAAACCGCCACCGGGGTTCTTAATAAGTGAACCGGCCATGATATCGGATCCGACATCGCCGGGCTCTCTGGTCTCCACAAACTCTCCGTAGCAATTATCTACGGCAACAATAATGGAAGGGTTAATAGAACGACAAACTTGCACAGCTCTTTCAATCTGCTCAATTGTTATAGCCGGCCTATTCTTATAACCTCTGGACCTTTGAATCCATACCATCTTGGTATTAGGCTTGACATGGTCTTTAATATGGTCGAAATCAACGGTACCATCCGATAGGAGTTCCATCTGTCTACAACTTACGCCCAGATCTCTGAGACTGCCCATATCCGTGTCTGCAACCTCACCGTTTCCCAGCGTATCTTGCAAAGTATCATAAAGCGTACCGGTAATGGACAAAAAATCATCCCCGGGTCTTAGAATACCAAACAAAATCAAAGCCAAGGCATGGGTCCCCGAGCTGATTTGCCAACGCACCAGCGCCTTCTCGGTTCCCATTACCTTGGCATAAACTTCTTCCAACTTATCCCGGCCACGGTCATCATAACCGTAGCCCGAAGACCCGCCGAAGTCCGCTTCGGCCATATGAGCATCCTGAAAAGCCTTCAAAACCTTCAACTGATTGTGCTCACGGGTTAAACGAATCGTTTTGAAAACGTCTTGTAATTCTTCTTCTATACTTTGGCCCAGGGCCAAAATCTCCTCGGAAACATTCCAAGCATCGTATGCTGATTTATGGTCTATCACTTCGTCTGCCTCAACTAACGTAAAGAATATTCTAACGACTTTAGAGGTCTATTATAGCGATAGGCCCAATGGCAAATCAAGGCTTAGAGCTTCTTGGTAAGGAGGGCTCGTGTCGAGTTTAAGACGGCAAAAACCGTTACACCGACGTCGGCAAAAACCGCTTGCCACATGGTCGCTATTCCCAAAGCACCCAAGGTCAAGAAGACTAATTTGATACCCAAAGCCAGAACTATATTCTGCTTGGCAATGGAATTGGTCTTACGGGCGATTCTTTTGGCCGTGACGAGTTTGTCGATTTCATCGGTCATAATAACGATATCCGAAGCCTCAATAGCCGCATCCGAACCCAGGCCTCCCATGGCAATACCTACATCCGCTCGGGCCAACAAAGGTGCATCGTTAATACCGTCACCGACGGTCCCGATTTTTCCCTTACTGCTGCTTTGATGCTTGGCCTTCTCAATGGCTTCCAAGCGACTGACCTTATCTTGCGGTAAGAGCTCTGCGAAGACTTGGTCTACCCCCAGCTCTTCCCCGACCTTCTCCGAGATGATTTTATTGTCACCGGTCAAAATATACGTGTGCTTGATACCGACATTCTTCAGATCGGCGATGGCTTCTACGGCACCTTCTTTGAGCTGATCGGCAATAACGACCGTCCCTTGGTAAATACCGTCCATGGCCACATGCACCTTAGTCCCGGCCCGGTCAATCGCAGTATACGGAACATTAAATTGGTCCAGCAATTTGGTATTACCGGCCAAAATCTCAACCTGTCCTCTGTCAAGCTCTGCCACAACCCTTACACCCTTACCGGCAATCTCTTCCGTGTCTTTAATCTTTTTAGAATCCGGTCTTTGGCCATAGGACTTTAAGATAGCGTCAGCAATAGGGTGGGTGGAGTGGAGCTCGGCATAGGCGGCAAGTTCTAAGAGTTTTTCATCCGATGCAGCAGCTAGATCTTCGGCCGGAATGATTTCACTGACTTCAAATTGTCCCTTAGTCAGCGTACCGGTCTTATCAAAGACCAAGGTATCGACCTGGTCTAAAGCTTCCAGATAGTTTCCGCCTTTGACCAGAATACCTCTCTTGGACGCTCCGCCGATACCGCCGAAAAAAGCCAGGGGGACCGAGACGACAAAGGCGCAAGGGCAGGAAATAACCAAGAAGACCAAGGCCCTGTAAAGCCAGTCGCTAAATACGGCACCGGGAATGATTAGAGTAGGCAAAACAGCCAGGCCCAAGGCAAAAAATACAACAAAAGGTGTGTAATAGCGGGCAAAGCGGCTAATCAAGTTTTCGGTCTGTGCCTTGTTCTCACCGGCATTTTGTACCAAATCCAAGATACGGTTTACAGTCGATTCACCGAAAGGCTTATCAACTCGTACTTGCAAGAGGGCCTGACGGTTAATAGCGCCGCTTAATGCCATCTCTCCGGGCACGATGGATACAGGGACAGACTCGCCGGTCAGAGCAGACATGTCGAGACTGGAAGAGCCTTCGACAACTGTTCCGTCCAAAGGAATTCTCTCGCCCGGCCTAACTCTTATAATTGAACCGACCTCTACGTCTTCAGCGGCAACTTCTTCTACCTCACCTGTTTCGTTATTCAAAACAAAAGCCACATCGGGCCTAATTTCCATGAGGCTTTGGATAGAGCGGCGGGATTGACCCACGGCAATATCCTGGAAAAGCTCGCCCAGCAAGTAGAAAATCATAACGGCGACAGCCTCACTGTACTGGCCGATGAAGAAAGCCCCTATGGTGGCTATGCTCATAAGGAAATATTCGGTAAAAACCTGACCTTTTCCGATCAGCTTGATGGCTTCCCAGATAACCGGAAGACCTGCTATAAGGTAGCTTACGATAAACAAGATTAGATTAACCGGTTTAGGAAAAGAAAAAGCCACGGCAACAATAAACAAGATTAAACTGATGCCCAATCTTAAAATCGATTCACGCTGTTCCTCCCAGATGGTAGGGAATTGGGCCATAACCGGGCTTCTTTCATGAATCTTCTCAACTTCTACATCGGGCTCATACTTGTGAACAATATTACGAATCTGCTCTTCTGTGGGAGCCGATTTCGTCTCATCTTTTTGGGTAAGGTGCATTTCTTGGGTTAAGAGGTTCACAACCGCATCCCAACCCTCAATCGTTTTAGCCTCCGCCTCGATCTTTCCGGCGCAGGTCGGACAATCTAAACCCTTTAACTTATAGCTTTGGCGTTTCATATCCTCTCCTCCTGAAATTTATTCGATAACGTGGGCAAAGCCCTGATCCAAAATCTTCTTGACATGGTCGTCGGCCAAAGAGTAATAGACGACCCTGCCGTCTCTTCTATTCTTTACCAAAGAAACTTGTTTTAAAATTCGGAGCTGATGGGAAATAGCGGACTGGGTCATGTTGAGCAAATTGGCAATATCACAGACACACATCTCGCTAAGATCCAGTGCATAAAGAATCTGCACCCGGGTTGTATCACTGAAAACTTTAAAAAGATCGGCCAAATCATAGAGGTGCTCTGCTTCCGGCATCTGATCTCGGACCTTATTCACCACATCTTCGTGAATAACCACATTGTCACAACGCTCTACAAAATTACTATCTATCACGAGGACTCCTCCTAATATTAAATACACTCGGTATGTTCCTTTAAACGTCTGAACATATGAGCAACCGTTCATATGAACATGATATCATAGGTACAAGACTTGTCAAGATAAGTGAAAATAGAAAGCTGTTTTATAAGCAACAAATACTATAATGAAAGTCTATAAAAAAGTTTTAGAAAGTGGAATAATTACGATGCATAAAGGTCTCTCAAAACTATCTCAACCGTTAAAAGCTTTAATTTTCTTCTGGGCTATTTTTGCTCTGAGTGTTTTTCTGGTTTTGGCGCAAACATGGCTCTACCCTCTATTCTCCAAAGGGATTATGAACACACACAATCTAAGTCCCGATATTATCCAAAAGAACTACGAGATTCTTATTCGTTACAATCTAAATCCCCGACCTGTTTCTTTGGAGTTTATTGACCTTTCCATGTCTGAACACGGACGCATTCACTTTGAAGAAGTAAAGACAATCTTTCAAAGCATTATCTGGTCCGGACTTCTTGCATTAGCCCTATCTATTTTTTTCATTATACGGGCCGGGCGCAATAAAGAAAAACCTGCTTTCATCCCTCTGGGGGGCCTAATCTCCCTGATATTGCCGCTTCTTATCGGTCTACTAATTGCCGTATTGGGCTTTGACCGGACCTTCATTATCTTTCATAAAATATTCTTCAACAACGACTATTGGATCTTTGATTCTGCTACGGACCCTATAATAAACTATCTGCCACAGCCCTTTTTCTTTGCCATGGCCTTTAGCATTATCCTGACCTATCTTATTATTTATCTCTTACTTCGCCTGATTCTTTATCCACGCATGAAAGCCAAAGCTAAGCTATGATTTTGTCAGCCAAAAGGACCTGTGTGGGCAAGTAGAAAACCCATATAAAAGAACCGAATAAAGCACGGATATAACTTACGGGTAAGACATTAAATAAAGCGACGCAGATATCGCACGCACAGAACAATAGATAAGCTAGCGTCAGTTTCCGGTCTTTGGCCCTTATGGCCTCAACCGTATTAGTAATCAGAAAGAAGCCATATAAAACAGCCAAGCTGTTTAGTGTATTAAGAAAAAATAAAGCCAGGATAAAAAGCCCCATACTGACCAAGCCTAGGCGAATAAAGTAACTACGCCCGACTTTTTTCTTTCGTTCTACCAGGCGGCAGCAGTGGACTCCGATAAAGAGAAAAACTCCCAAACTGTAATAATTTGTAAAGAGTAAAAAATAGTCCGTAAGGATGGTGAGAAAAGCCGCCAGCTTCCACCAGGCTCTTCCCTCCCGGCCCAAAGTGATTTGGCTTATAAATAAGATAATAATTGCTATAAATTTTAGTATGGACGATAGGTTTCCATAAGGTAAAGATAAAAAGTCGATTAAAGCGAAGGCTATATAAAACAAAGCCAATGCCAGGCAAATCCTATTCCAAAGATTCTGTTTATTGAAAGAGGGTTTGGCTGCTTTGTCCATAAGTCTGTTTCCAATGAAACCTTTCTAATTTCTAACGGGCTATATAAAATGAGCCATGCCCTCATAATAAAGGACATGGCTGTAAGTTATAACTTATGAAAGCTTAATGATTTTCCTTGTACTCATCGAGTTTAAAGGATATCTCCTTGTAGTCTCCGCCTCTATAGAACTTCATCTTGACCTCGTCACCGGCTTTATGACGATTCTTGACGATATTAAGTTGGGATACGGACACAATCTTCTCACCGGCAAATTCGGTAATGATGTCTCCTGGCCTCAGACCGGCTTTATAAGCGGCCGAGTCTTCCGCAATATCCGAAATCCACACACCGACTACTAAGGCTTTGCCGTAAGAATCTGCCATTCTGGGGCTGATATCCTGTCCCCTAATCTGTAAGGTAGGAAGGCCGGAAACATAACCGTCATTAATTAAGGCCGTCACGATAGACTTGGCGGTATTAATGGGGATAGCAAAACCCAGACCTTCAACACTGGGCCCTGATCCGGAACCGGAAGCTTTGGCCACATTGATGCCGATTAACTCACCGAATGAATTGAAAAGACCGCCGCCGGAGTTGCCTCCGTTAATGGCCGCATCGGTTTGGATGAGGTTACTTAATTCAATCAACTCACCGTTGCCGGATTGCAATACCAAGGTACGGCCTAAAGAGGAAATAATACCTGCCGTAACAGTACCTTGGAAGTCACCTAAAGGGTTACCGACCGCTACGACCAGTTCACCTACCAGAAGGTCATCCGAGTTGCCGATTTTAGAAAACGGGAGGGCGGACTCTGTCTCGATTTTTACCACTGCCAAATCATTAATCTTGCTGGCACCTATTAATTTGCCTTCGTAGGTCTGACCGGTAGCCAAAACGACCTCGATATCTTTAGCCCCGTCGATGACGTGATTATTGGTAACAATATAGCCGTCTTCGGAAATGATGACACCCGATCCGGCACTCTCGGAAGGTACCGTGCCGAAAACCGTATCTTGGGTTCCCTTCGCATAAATTGCGACCACAGCCGGTTGAGCCAGGGATGCAATCTCCATAGTGGTCAAAGACTCCTCATCTCGGTCGTGGCGGCCGGCGGCTTCTTCTAAGGAAAAATGGCGTTTGCCGGGGTCAACGGGTGTGACAGCTTCTGTTCCCTCTGTATCCTCTGGGACTAAGTCCACTTCACTGGTATGTGGTTCGCCGGGCTCTGTCATGCCCGCTTCTTTTTCTTTCCTTATCTCTCCGACTATAGACGTGATACCCGAACAACCGGTTAAAAATACACTCGAGCTAAGAACCAAGGCCAAAGTGATGGCACTGATTTTTTTCGTTAGCTTCTGCATGGTTCATATCCTCCTCATCCAACTTCTCACCTATTATATAAGTTATTTATGAATTCTTTTCTGCATCAAAGTCAATAAATTAATATATTATTTGAATTAGAGATGAAATTTATTTTGTATGCCTTCCAGGTTCTTGATGATCTGCCCGGTCTTAATCCGGAAATACGTAAAAAAACTTAAGATAATCAGGTTTATGATAAACAAAATAACGACTAATGGTTTCCCCGGCCAACCGTTCACAATATGGACTAAAAGATAAAGGGCCACAATGCTATTTAAGACCAGAGACCATGTCAGCATTTTCCTATTACGCTTATGGCGAATCAGGTCTTGACGGACCAGGGTTTTCGCAAAGACTTCTTTTAAATCAGCACCGCAAGACGGACAGACCAGTTCATCGGTCATGGGCAAAAATCGATCATCCAGGGCAAAATGGACGCTTTGATCACAGTTGGGGCAGCTGATATCCACATGATTGAGAGGTCTTGTATCTTTCATGGCGTTACTCCTTTATAAAAAAGCGGACCCCCTCAGGAATCCGCTTTTTTGAAATAAGCTAAGCCTAAGCTTACTTCACAATCTTCTTAACGGGGTCAACACTGACAACCTGATCGTTTTCCAGAAGCTTAGTTGCATCCTTAACGCCGTAGATAATGGGCAGGTTGAGATTTCTAGCCACTTCAATAGCCTTGTTGTCTTTCACATCTGCCGCCTCAGTAACCAGAGCCACTGCTTCGCGAATCAACGGCAAATCGTCTTCGGTAAAGTTCTCGGCAACCAAAACGGGGTTGTCGGGCAAGAAGACGAAATCTTCTCTCTCATCATCCAGAATGAAGACCTCACCCATTTCAATACGGGTTCCCATAGATTTGCCATTTAGGACCTTGGAGTCAACGTGACGGACAATCATGGTGTTGGTTGAACCCGCCTGGCCTACAGGACTGCCGCATACCAGAACAACTAGGTCACCTGCATCGATGATGCCGTTTTCTTTGGCCAAGGTAATAGCTGCATCAAAGAAAGCTTCATTGTCCGAACTCTTCAGGGACTCATCGTAAAAAGCCTCAACACCCCAGGTCAAAGACATCTGTCTCTGGCTTCTGGCGTCATAGGTTAAGGCAACAATCGGAGCCTCAGGCCTGAAACGGGAAATCGAACGAGGTGTTCTGCCACTATCGGTGACGCAAAGGATAGCAGCAGCATGGATGGCGTTTGAAACCGCCACAGCAGCTTCACCAGTAGCCGTTACAACGTTTGATACAGCTTCTTCGACATTTTCAATCGAGTAAAGGTCCGTATCAATATTCTCTTCAATTTCACGGGCGATGGTGTTCATCATAGCAACGGCTTCGGCGGAGTACTTACCGTTTGCGGTCTCACCGGATAACATGATAGCACCTGTTCCGTCTAACAGGGCGTTGGCTACGTCGGATACTTCGGCACGAGTGGGGCGGGGGTTACGAATCATGGAGTCTAACATCTGCGTTGCGGTAATGGAGTATTTCCCCTCTTCTAAGCATCGTGACAGAATGTACTTCTGGATGCCCGGTACCTTCTCAACCGGCACTTCAACACCCAAGTCACCCCTAGCAACCATGATACCGTCACTGACCGATAAAATTTCTTCAAAATTATCAACACCTTCCTGGTTCTCAATCTTAGAGATAACTTGAATCTGACCGGCACCGTGATCGTTCAAAAGTTTCTTAATGGCTTCAACATCTTCGGCCTTACGGATAAAAGAAGCCGCGATGAAATCCATGCCGTGTTCGACCGCGAAGAGAATATCGTTCTCGTCACGTTCGGTCATGGAAGGCAGCTGTGTTTTAACATTAGGGAGGTTAATGCTCTTGTAGTTCGAAACCTCACCAGCATTATCGACTACCGTGTAGACATCTTCACCTTCGATACGGGTGACTTTGAGTTCGACCAAGCCATCATCGATCATGATGCGGTCATCAGGTTTAACGTCATGGTGGAGTTGTTTATAAGTACAGGAGAATTCATGGCTGTCACCTAAGATATCTTCGTGGCGAATGATGACCTCTTCACCTTCGTTCAGCATCACTTTCTTATCTTTGAACTTACCGGTACGAATCTCAGGTCCCTTCGTATCTAAGAGCAAAGCAACATTCTTGTTCTCTTCTTTGGCAATGCGGCGTACCCGCTCTACTCTGCCCAGGTGCTCTTCATAATCGCCATGGGAAAAATTAAAACGGGCAACGTTTAAGCCATTTTGTATAAGGCGGCGAACTGCCTCATCGCTGTCCACAGCCGGTCCCATAGTACAAACAATCTTTGTCTTACGCATAGAATCTCCTTTTTCTCTAATGCAAATTTCACTTATTAATATATTCCCAAAACATTACACCTAATCTAAGGATCGGGTGTAGGAGGTTTTTTAACGGTTTTTTCAGATGCCGGTTTAGACTTATATGACTTAATTAAGTCTCTAACCTTTCTCTCTATCCAGATGAAGGCGTTATCCCAGAGATACTGCAAGGTATTAAAAGCCTTTAGCATAAACATAGGCGTAAAGATGGCCAAAACCAAAAAGCCCAGGCCGATACCCACGGCAATCAAGATAATTACACCGCCGCCTACAAAAAGCCCGGTCACGCCGGTTTCGGCAGCTCTATGGTCCAGGTATGTGCCGAAGGTCTCATTGCCCCATTCCAATATCTTGTCAAATGTAAGCCAGTCAGGAAGTATAAAAAGCTCGGTAAAGCCGGCAATCATCCAGAAAAAAGCAGAAATATACTTGAGTCCCAATAAGGCCAAAATCGGCACACGGAGTATAAAGGGCATGCTGTAATAAATCATGCATAGCAAGGGGGTCACAAAGAACAAAATCAAGGTCAAAGTCTTCCATAGCCCCATGCGATTGGTAATGGCGGTACCGCCGAAATAGTTGGTCATGAAGGCAATGGCGGCCAAAAAGAAAAAGGTAAAGACGCTAAACCAGAGCCAAGTGCCCTTGTGCTTGCGATCTTCATAGTCTGTATCAGCCCACCAGGCGTGTAATAACATGCCTTCCAAATAATCCATGGATAAGGTCAACTCTTCCTTTCTCTAGTCATAGCTGTATCTTAGTTACCATTTTAGCAAAAATTCGCTAAAATAAGAAATAATACTTACGCTTTATCTTTAGCATCGGAGGCTATTTTACCAAAGCTTAGGGTCTTTCTAAAGTAAAAAAATCATTAATGACAAAAGCCCCTTATTCCGTTCAAAAGAAGTCTCATATATAGGAGAAAAAGATGCGCTTAGATCGAATTTTGGCCAACAGCGGCTTAGGCAGTCGCAAGGACGTAAAAAAACTTATCAAGAATGCACGTATCAGCTTGGAAGGAGAAATCTTGACCGATCCCGGACAAAACATCGATGAAGACAAAAGAGAATGGCTTTATCTGGATAATGAACCGATCCGAGTCCAAGAATGGCTTTATTACCTCATGCATAAACCCGCAGGATTTCTCACGGCCATGAATCAAACCGACGAGACCGGACAAAGCACGCTGGGAGATTTGGTCCCGGACTTTTTCTTTCATAAGAAAATCGTTCCGGTCGGCCGTTTGGATAAAGATACCACCGGTCTTTTGCTCTTTACCAATGACGGAACGCTCCACCATCGCCTCTTGTCACCTAAGTACAAGATTCCCAGAACGTATGAAGTTTCTATCGAAATCCTAGACCACTGCTTTAATGAAGATGATGTCAAAGCGGTTGCTCTAGGTATGGACATAGGGTTGGGTGAGAGATCGGGTCCCGGGGAACTTATTATTCTGGGACCTGATCGGTCAAGACTCACGCTCTATGAAGGAAAATACCACGAGGTCAAACGTATCATGGAGGCTTTAGGTAAGGAAGTTACAAGCTTGCACCGCCTCTCCTACGGCCCAATCATACTGGGTGACGAAAAGCCCGGACAAATCCGCTTATTAGAACCAAGTGAAATAGAAGCCATGCTTCAGGCATGCGGCCTAGACCCGGCTTAATCTCAAAATTAAGGATTAGTGCTTGACGGCATGAGAGTCGGAGTCACTTTAGGCTCGGCTTCCATCAAGCCCAGGGTCGGGTCATACCAACTATCAATGGACAAAAGAAGCTTTTCCAAAATCTCTTGTGACTTAGACCGATTTTCACTGTGGTAAACCAAAGCCAAATATTGCTCTCTTCCTACCATGTCCAAACTGTTTAAGAGCTGCTTTTCGCTTAAATCCAGGGCATAAATATGCTCTTGTCCCCCTTCTCCTTCCGGTAAAAGCTCCGCCGATACAGTGTAGTAGCAAGGCTTAATGGCATAAGTCGTAAAGAGCTCCGGCTTTTCTTCAGACAACTTGTTATAAAGATCGTCCATGGGCAAGAACAAACCTTCTTTGACCAGTGAGTCATACTGATCCTTATCCAGCAGGGCTATGTCGACTTTTTCGGCACCTGCCGCCATCAGCATACGCTTTACCATGGCGCCCACTTCGGCCTGGGGATCGACCACCTGCTGGTCTCCCTCTTTACCGATGTAATTCAGCGTAATAATAGGATGCTTGAGATCGGGATTTTGCTCACGAATAACATCCATAAGCTTGTAGTCTTTCTCATCTAATACCTCACCACGCTTATAGAAGCGACCAAAGGCAGATAATTGAAAATCAATAGGCTCATTCGTGGCGACCTGATAAATGATAACAACAATTAAGATTACGACGGCCAAAGTAATAAAGAAAGGGACCTTGCCGTAATCCCAAATATTCTTCCAATCTTTTCTTTTTTTGCCGAAGACCTCTTTTTCCATCTTGGGATCTACCGGCGCAGGCGGTTCGTAGCGGCCGGTCAAAATATCATAGGCCATGGTTACCTGGTCTATACGCTTAAAAGTTTCCTCATCATCCTTGCCTCTGAGGCTCTTACTAATGAGTGTGTAGCGTCTCTCAACGTCATATATGCTTGCATCTTCCGGCAGATTTAATATTTCTAAAGCTTCTTTTCTGGACAGCACCTTTAAGTCTCCACCCTTCATACGCTCATAAATAAAAATAAATAGAGCAGTTATTAGAACTGCTCCATTTTAACAAATTTTTAGAACTTTTAGCCGTTAGGACCTTTTCTTTATACTTCGTTCTTATTCTCCGCCTGACTTGGGCATGTTCTTTGCCCGGACGGACATCCCTGGGCCGCCATGCAATTATCTGCCTCAGGGCAACCGATACAGGCAATAGAATGGCCTTTTTTCTTTCGTTTATAAAAATACCGTATGATAGAAATAATAATCACAGCCAGTAAAGTAATGACTAAGATATCACCCCAATGTGCACGAATAAAAGGCATAAAGTCCCCCCTCCTTTATTTATGACTCTAAAGCAGCTTGACTTCTGATACCGGAAAGCTTTTTGTCAGGATCTGGACGGAAAATAAGGAAGAGCCAAACCAGAAGAACCACTATGGCTACTCCTGTCCATAAAGTAAAGACACCGCTCGATACGAAGCTTGCTAATTGATAGAAAATCAGTGAGAAAGAATAGGCGTATAGGGTCTGGTAGAAGACACCGAACAAGGTCCAAGATGCGGAACCTAACTCTCTATGCATAGCTCCGATAGCAGCAAAGCAAGGTGCACACAAGAGATTGAACGCCAAGAAAGAGAAACCGGTAATGACCGTATAGTGGCCGGTGACAGCTGATAAAGTCGACCAGGCGCTTTCATCGATTAAGTCCAGAATGTCACCTTGTACACCAAAGATGATTGCAAAAGTCGTCATAACGTTTTCTTTGGCCAAAAGCCCGGTAAAAGTGGCAACAGTAGACTGCCAATCACCGAATCCCAGGGGAATAAAAAGCCAGGCTAAAGTATTGCCGATCTTGGCCAAAAAGGACTGATTAATCTCCACTTCGGCTATACCTTGACCGGTCCAACCGTAAGTCTGCAAAAACCATATGGCCATACTGGAGAGCAATATAATGGTTCCGGCTTTTTTAATGAAAGAAGCAAGTCTCTCTCCGACCGATTGCACCACACCTTTAATTGAAGGTAAGCGATATTCCGGAAGCTCCATGATAAAAGGGGCAGGGTCTCCACTAAAACGCTTGGTTTTCTTTAGGATAATACCACTTAAAATAACAGAAAAAATACCCATAAAGTAGGTAAGCGGAGCAAACCACCAAGCTCCTTTGAAGATAGCACCGGCTACGAAAGCAATGATAGGAAGCTTGGCAGAACAAGGCATAAAAGAGCAGCTGATTGCAGTCATACGTCGGTCGGACTCATGCTCAATTGTTCTCGATGCCATAATACCCGGAACCGAGCAACCGGTACCAATAAGCATTGGGATAAAAGATTTACCCGATAAGCCGAATTTTCTGAATACACGATCCAAAACAAAAGCAATTCTTGCCATATAGCCACATTGTTCCAATAAGGCAAGCAAAATAAAAAGAGTCGCCATTTGCGGTAAAAAGCCGATAACTGCACCGACCCCCGCAATAATTCCGTCTGAGACCAAAGACACCAGCCAGGAAGAAGTCCCTATACTCTCTAGTAGCTTTCTGGAGCCTTCTTGTGCCCATTCTGCCACCACAACGTCATTAACAAAGTCTGTCATGAGTGTTCCGATGGTAGATATGGATATAAAATAGACCACAAACATAACTGCAATAAAAATGGGCAGAGCTAAAAAGCGATGGGTAACAATTTTATCGATTTTATCGGTAATACTAATTTTATCGGGTTCTTTTTTCACATAGATTTGTTTAAAAATATCGGCCAAAAAATCATATCGGGCTGATGAAATAATGGACTGCCCGTCATCATCCAGGAGGTCTTCAACTTCTTGTAATAAGTTCATATCCTCTTTAGTTAAATCAACGACATCTTCCAGAAGACTATCTTGTTCAAAAGCTTTTATAGAAAGCCAACGCAAAGGGAGTGTGCGGTACGGTGCTTCCCCTAAGGCTTGGAAACACCCTTGCTTAATATCTTCTTCTATTTTGCTTAGCCAGTGATCCACCTCAGGAGGCAAAGGTAAAGAAAAAACACTCTTATTCGGCTTCAAAATCTGCCGCTCTAGGACTTTAACCAGTTGATCAATATTTTTTTCTTGTAAAGCGGAAATTTCCACAACAGGGCAAGCGAAGATTTTCGACAATTTAGCGGCGTCGAAACGGTCTCCTCTTTTTTCTACCAGATCCATCATATTGGCGGCAATGACCACAGGAATACCCATTTCCAGAATCTGAGTGGTTAAATAAAGGTTGCGCTCTAAATTTGATACATCAATAATATTGATGACGGCGTCCGGACGCTGGGAAATTAAATAATCTCTGGCAATACGTTCTTCTTGCGTATAAGGGGATAAGGAATATATACCCGGTAAATCCACCAACATTGTCCCATGCGACTGCCGTATCTTCCCTTCTTTTTTCTCTACCGTAACACCCGGCCAATTGCCCACATGCTGGCTCGCACCGGTCAAAGCATTAAATAAAGTCGTTTTACCTGAATTCGGATTTCCTACCAAAGCTACTCGATGCATTTTTGTCATAATACGCTCCTTGCTTTCCTCTTCTTATAGTTAGTCATAGCTAACCGTCAGATAAAAAAATAATCACATCTCAACTTCAATATTCGCGGCGTCTTCTTTGCGAATACTAAGTTCATAAGATTTAACAGATATTTGTAAAGGGTCACCCAAGGGAGCCACCTTTATAAAATGGAGCTTCGTTCCTTCCACAATTCCCATATCCATAAATCGTCTTTTTAGAGGACCTCTTCCCCTAATTTTCTTAACAATTGCCTGTTCGCCGGGCTTCATATCCAACAAAGTCATAATCTCTCCTTTTTTCTTAAGCAGCGTAAGCTTCAACCATAATTTTCTCGGCTAATTTGCCACCGATTCCCATACGACATTGTTTCAGTAAAACAATGAAATTCGTCCGGCTATTTTTAATGATTTTCACTTCAGCACCGGGAACAAATCCCAAGTTATTGAGTTGATTACGCACTTGATCTCTTCCTTGCAAACCGATAACTCTATAGGTAAAACCTTCCTGACCCATTGCTAAAGACATATCCGAACGCCTCTCTCCATCTTATATTTCTACAGTGCAAGTTAGACACAGCTAACTTATGCTGGAATTGTAAGTTAGGTAACGCTAATTGTCAACAGAATGTACTCATTATTTTCTAAACTTGATTTGTAAGACTTATCAGGACTAGAACTATTCCATACCCCTACACCATCTGTGTCCGGCTGCCCATAAAGCCAAAATAGAAACCAGCATCCAGACTCCCCATACCGGGATGGAAATAGAGCCTGAGAAAAAAGTGGATGCATCCGAAAAAAGATACATAGGTGTTAGAAAGCGGACGGAATCTCCGCCCAAGGTGTAGGCCGCTGCTGGGGCCAGTATAAACGGTATCAAGAGCAAGATCGTCCGTTCAAAATGCCCTCCCAACTCCGCCAGGAAAAGGCTCAGATGTGAAACAAGCAAAAGTCCCATAGCTTTCCATAGGTAAAGTAAGACCAAGGCGCCTGAAATGGTCGTAGGCCATTTAGCCAGCATATCCAAGCTTCCGGCAGGCGCCGGCAGAATTTGTTCACCTATTACGCTTATCGCTTCTTGCCACTCTCTAAAAAAGATCCAAAACCATACTGTGGCTGTCAGTGTAAGCGACACTGCATATTTTCGCCGAAAGAGCACGGAGCGACCGCCCGGACATGCCCGCAGGAGTCGACGTATATCGCCATCCTGCTCATAAGAGAAAAGCGGCGCTTGACTAAGTGCCAAAAAAGTTAACGCTAAAAAGCTATTATGCCGCTGCATGCGCCTAGACTGCTCCCCATAGATATTGAGGAAGGGAATCTCATCTATTAGATAATCCTCTTTACCTAATTGGGACAGCCTGGTATCCAATCGATCCAAAGCCATCTCAAATTCTGTGGTATCCACGTTAGACTTTCCCAATTTATTACGAGCTTGTTCCAGATAAAGATAGGTATCTTTTGTTACCGGACCTTCAATTTTGGCCAAATACTGCCGATACACCCGGTCCTCCGCCCTGTCATAGGCTCCGGTATTACATGAGATGTCTCGGGTAAATACCAGCCCTAACAGAAGGATAAGACCTCCTGCACTTAAAAACAGAAATTTATATAGCTCCATCCCATATAGGCCGAGCCTCAGTCTTAGCTTGTCCCCCAATTGGTTCCATAAATGCACCCAACGTCCCAGGAAATTACGATTTCCGAAAGGGTATCGTCTGGGCAAAACGTGTATAACTACCACCCCTAACCCCAGCAACAGCAAAGCTCCAAGGACCAACAAAAAAGAACGCCGGCCTACCGGAAAGGTAAAGATATTAAGGTTTTCGTATTGAGTAAATAGACGGACAGGAAAGACAAAGGAAAATACATTGATAGATTGTAAAGGGCTAAGTAGAGAATGAACCGGAAGAAGGGTGTAGAGCAGGTATTCCGCTCCCAATCCCAATGCCGTCAGAAGCCAACTTAATTGAATATGTTCCAGAAAACTCAGCAGAACCCAGAATAGCATTCCCAACAAAAAGGCGGATAAAATCCTGATGAGATGTAAAACTATAATCGTCTCGATAACAGACAGCCGGATTGTACATGTTCGAAATTTAAATAAGGACTGCACCGGCCTAGACAAATCTTCCCAGCCGCCATCAAGGAGCAAAGATAGTATAAGGGGAAGTGTATACAGTAAAAAAGTCTGAACTACACAATAATTAAATAATGCCCGGAGACGTTTTTTTTGTAATGTAGATCTTCCTCCGGGGCAAGCTCGAATAATGGGCCATATTCCGGTCTCTAGTTCTTCCGGAAAACTCATCACGAAGAGAAGCACCATTAGTAACATGCTCCAATCCGCCAGGTGAGAATCTAGCCAATCCACCACAGCACGATCATTGCCCATAGAGAGTCCCTGATCGGAGAGCGCGGCAAAATCCCGGGCTGTTTTGGTGATATTTCGGTAAACGAATGTATCCGGGTCTGAACCGAATAAGCCTGTCGCCTGTAAAGCTTCCGCCTGCTTTTGTATGCGTACCAAATAGGCAGGATATTCCGCCAGATGTTTTGCCTGGTCCAATATACGAGACCGCTCTTCAGTCATATCCAGCCCCGAAGATAGACTTTGGACAATTTGCTCGGGAGGAATGTCTCGGTACGCTTCTACATAGGATCGATATTCTCCAGACTGAGACAACAGAGCCTCGGGATTTCTTCCGCTCTTCTGATAGAAAAAAAGCGTCAGGCACAACAGCGGAATAAAAATCATAGCAGCACGACGCTTACGCCGGGAAAAAATACGTCGCCATTCACTCATCGTCAGCCTCTCCCAGATAGTAGAGGTACACATCCTCCAGACTGGGGCATGAAGTATCGGAACCCAGTGCTCGGGCAAAGAGGAAATCAACGCTTTCGCCGTCCCGGAGCGCAGCAAACTTCCCTCCTGCAGCAATAAGATATAATCGGAAGTTGCCTCAATATCGCTAACAATATGGGTCGCCAACAAGACAATCCGATCATGAGCCAAAAGGCGGATATGTTCCCTTAGTCGAGCCCGTTCTTGCGGGTCCAGTCCCGCAGTAGGTTCATCCAGAATAAGTATTTTAGGGTCCCCCAATAAAGCCTGAGCCAAAAGCACTCTTTGTTTCATCCCACCGGAAAAACCTACGATCTTCTCATGTCGAACATCAGTCAAATGGGTTCTTTCCAGTACCCGGTCCAACTCTACCTTAATTTTCCCGGAAGGAATTTCCTTAAGACGAGCCATATAAACCAGGAAACTTTCTGCTGTCATGCTCTCATATAGACCTTGGCGCTGCGTCATGTAACCTAATAAGTGGCGATAGGCCCTGCCCATTTCCAGGATTTCTCGCCCGTCCAAAGTGATTGAACCCCCATCCCGACGCAGGTTATCCGTAATCAGGTTCATCATCGTGCTTTTACCCGCACCGTTCGCCCCCAGAATGCCGTAGATTCCCTCATGAAAGGCATAACTAAAGCAATCAAGTGCTGTCTTATCCCCGTACTTCTTTGTCAGCTCGATAAGTTTAAGCTCCATGGAAGGCCTCTAATTTACGCTGCTCCAAAGAAGAGTAGGTGCAAGATTATTATGGACATCTAGCATTAAGGTATAATCCTCCATACCCTGCGTCCCCAAATTGCTCATGTTCAGGATGAGTTTATCCTTGTCTCCCCCGACAATCATTGGATTCCAAGTGTTTAAATCACCCTCGAAACCGGGGATACCCTGGGGAAGCAAAGGACCATCGTAAAGGACTTCTCCGGAGAAATTAACAATTTGAACAAGATATATCTCGTCTTTCCGTGCTAAACGGACGGCTACATCATCCATTGCATAGAGGTTTGCCTCACCATCCCAAGCCTTAATTTCCGCAGTTTTACCCTCTTCCAGTTTATTGAGAGACTGGATCGTATCACTTGCTGCCGGCATATAAATCTCGCCTTCTTCACTCACCCATAACGGTCTTGGAGACATTTCCGTTTCGTTTTCCTGGTAGATAGTCTCCGAACTACCGTCCGCCAGGTTATATCTCAGTATCGTCAGGTTAATACGTCCTTCCTGAGTAAAGGCAGGCAAAGAAAGATAGGCTGTATCACCCTTGAAAAAAACTGTAGGATTTATATTTCCATCCCAAGTCTGATCATAAAGTGTCGCAAACGCTTCTCCATCACCTAAAGAAGTGCTAAGAAGGGAGATTCGTGTAACAGGGCTAACCCCATCCTTCCCCACGGTATCTGCCTTGCCCAAGAGATAGAGCTTGCCTCTATGTACTATATATCTCTGAGGCTGGTAAGGAAGAATCACCTCATCAAAGCTGAGCTTCTTCAGCTTTTCTCTACCGCGACCGAATAGATCTTGCCGCCAGAGATACTCCTCTCGGCCGGCACTGCTTGTGTCCGGTGCGATTAAATAGAGCATATCATCGTAGACAGATAAGCCGGCGCCTGATTGAATATGGGCACTGCAGGTCGCATCTTCATGTGTACAGGCCGGGTCGGGACATAAGACTCCGGATGTAGCTGAGGACTTATCGTAGTAAAACAAGGTGCTTCCTATAAGATTAGTTCCGCAGAAGATACGGTCTGTCTCCTGAAAACTGACAGCACCGGAAAGTGCGTACTTATTCTGGAAATCATGGCCCGACAAATCCAGGTTCACATGGGAGTCTTTGTCCACAGGTCCGGCACAACTAGTCAGAAATAGACTGCAAAGCAGAATCCCTGTTAAAAATCGACTATGCATATGAACTCCTTGTAAGAAGGCAATACGACTTCTCTTGTGATATTAAATACAAAAATATCATTATTCTATATTTAACTCAAGTCTTTAATGGCATACACATTTATATTGTGGTGTTATGTCCAAAAAAAAAGATACAATCGTACTGTAAAAAAAGAGAAGCAGCTACTTGCTCCTTCTCTTTTTCGTAAATTCTAACAAAGGACGTTAGCTAAAAATATGATCCAAAAGTTCCTGCCCGGAAGAAACCTTACTAACCTCCAGCCGGTCTAAGACTTCAGGGGCAACCTCATCTAAGTCGCGGCCGTTTTCTTCCGGTATAAAAACCTTCTTAATTCCGGCACGGTCCGCCGCTATAAGTTTCTCCTTTAATCCTCCAATAGGTAAAACCCGACCGCTCAAAGTAATTTCCCCTGTCATGGCCAGGTCTGCATTAATCTTAGTTTTAGTAATAGCCGATAGAATAGCGGTCGTCAAAGTGACGCCGGCAGATGGCCCGTCTTTGGGTACAGCCCCGGCAGGTACGTGTACATGGATATCGTGCTTATCGAAATAATCTTCTCCAATTTTAAACTGGTCACTCAAACTTCTGACGTAGGCCAATGCCACCTGGCAGGACTCTTGCATGACGTCCCCCAACTGCCCTGTGATACGGAGTCTCCCCTTCCCCGGCATAACCTGCGCTTCAATTTCCAGCGTATCGCCGCCGGATGCTGTCCAGGCCAGACCTCTAACCAAGCCTATGCGCGCCTGACGGCCTACCTTGTCGTAGAAGTATTTAGGCTTTCCGGCATAATTTATCAGACTATCTTTGGTCACTGTTATTTTCTCTACAGTTTCTCCTCTGTCTTTTTTACCGGCTATCTCCAATGCCACTTTGCGACAAACTTTACCAATGACGCGTTCCAGCTGTCTCACACCGGCTTCGGCTGTATAATTATTAATGAGGTCTAGGATTGCCGACTTATAAAGTGTCAGATTTTGACCGCTTAGTGCATTTTCGTCCAGCTGCTTAGGGATAAGATGCCTCCTGGCAATCTGATATTTTTCAATTAGTGTATAACCGTTAAGCTCTATAATTTCCATTCGGTCCAAGAGTGGCTGAGGAATTAAATCACGTCGATTAGCCGTTGTGATAAAGAGAACCTGTGAAAGATCATAGGGAACCTCTAAATAATGGTCTCTAAAGTTATTGTTCTGTTCAGGGTCCAAAACTTCAAGCAAAGCGGAAGTCGGATCTCCCTTATAATCGGAAGACAATTTATCAATCTCATCCATAAGAATCAAGGGATTGTCCGATCCTGCTTGAATCAGGGCGTTGATAATACGACCGGGCATGGCACCGATGTAGGTTTTACGGTGGCCCCTAATCTCCGCTTCATCTGTTACACCGCCCAAAGACATACGTACATAGTCACGTCCCATAGCCCTGGCAATCGAAGCCGCTATAGAGGTCTTCCCGACGCCCGGCGGTCCTACAAGACACAAGATAGGACCCTTAGATTCCTTTTCCCCCTTCTCAGCTCTTAGCTTCTGGACGGCAATAAATTCCATAATTCTTTCTTTGACGTCGTCCAGTGCATAGTGGTCTTTATTTAAAGCTTTCTCTATCCGTGTTATATTGTAATTGACAGACCGCACCTTACCCCAAGACAGGTCAAAGATGGTATCCAGGTAAGACCTGGTCAAAGCAATTTCAGGGCTCTGGCCGGGATAGAGACTTAATTTATGTATCTCTTTAAGAATCTTCTCTTTATACTTTTCTTCTAGGTCAATAGCCTCGAGTTTTTCTACATACTCTCCGATTACGCGGTCCGGGCTGGCATCATCACCCAATTCTTCGGAGATTACACGAATCTGCTCTCTTAAAAAGTAATCGCGTTGATTCTTATCCACATTTAAACGAACCTTGGCTTCAATTTCCTTTTCCAAACGGTTCAAATTGATATTAACAGTAAGTCTCTCCAGAAGTACATTTAGACGATCTTCAAGCTCGGGCAAATTAAGATAGCTTTGCCTATCTTCGGCATCAGATAAAATCTGTCCTGCAACACGATCGACAAAACGTTCGTCATCCTTTTCAGCTTCAAACTGCGTCACGCTTTCAGGGCTTTGGCGGTTTGATTCCAAACTATAGGTTCTAAAAAGATCTTCCAAGACCCGCCTTTTAGCTGCAACTTGTATAAGGTCGGAAGCTGATATGGGTTTTTCTCGCAACAAGCGGACATTGGGAATCTCACTATAGGCAATATTCGCCAGAGGCTTTTGCTCATAAAGTTCCAATACCTCATTTGTCAACTGAATTCTTCTAAGGCCTTGTAAAGTAACGCGCAAAATACCTGTATTGTTGACTTCAACAACGTGCTCCACTTTGGCCAAAGTGCCAATTCTTTCTAAATCATGGTAGGAGGGTAATTCATCATCGCCGTCTATCTGGCTGAATACAGCTAAGAAAAGGTCGTCCGCAACAGCTGTCTCGACAGCGTCTCTAGAATGTTCTCGTTGAACATCCAGTGTAATCTTAAGCTCGGGTATCAGGACAATATTCCGTAAAGCCAAAACAGGCAGAGTCAACTCAACCAGATTCATTAAATTATCTTCTGTCATATACAATTTCATCCATTATATAAAAAGCCCCTGAGCCGGAAACGGCTCAAGAGCTTCAAAACTAAGTATCAGTTAAAAAGATTCAGAGTAATTACTCGTTAATCTTGGTAACAGTACCGGCACCTACGGTGTGGCCACCTTCGCGGATAGCGAAACGCATACCTTGCTCCATAGCAACCGGAGTAATGAGCTTAACGTCGATTTCAACGTTGTCACCGGGCATTACCATGTCGGTTCCTTCGGGGAGGTTCATAACGCCGGTAACATCAGTTGTTCTAAAGAAGAACTGAGGACGATAGCCGGAGAAGAAAGGCTTATGACGGCCACCTTCAGCCTGGGTCAGAACGTAAATCTGGCCATTGAAATCAGTATGAGGTGTGATGGTACCGGGTTTAGCGATAACCTGTCCACGCTCGATATCTGTACGGTCGACACCACGGAGCAAAGCACCGACATTGTCACCGGCACGGGCTTCTTCGAGCATCTTGTGGAACATCTCGAGACCGGTAATAGTGGTAGTTCTGGGCTCATCCTGGAGACCGACAATTTCAGCCTGGTCACCGACCTTCATCGTACCACGCTCAACACGACCGGTAGCAACTGTACCACGACCGGAAATGGTGAAGACGTCTTCAACAGGCAGCAAGAAGGGACGATCGGTAGGGCGCTCGGGAGTAGGGATATACTCGTCAACAGCGTCCATCAACTCAACAATGCAAGCATACTCAGGAGCATTGATATCAGTGCTGTCACACTCGAGAACCTGCAGAGCGGATCCCTTGATTACAGGGCAATTGTCACCGTCAAATTCGTACTCATCCAAGAGTTCACGGATTTCCATCTCAACTAATTCTAAGAGCTCTTCGTCATCCACCTGGTCAACCTTGTTCATGAAAACAACGATGTAGGGAACACCAACCTGGCGAGCTAACAGAATGTGCTCGCGAGTCTGAGGCATAACACCGTCAGCCGAAGAGACAACAAGAATAGCACCGTCCATCTGGGCAGCACCGGTAATCATGTTCTTAACATAGTCGGCGTGTCCGGGGCAGTCAACGTGAGCATAGTGGCGGTTAGCAGTCTCATACTCAACGTGAGAGGTGTTAATCGTGATACCACGCTCTCTCTCTTCAGGAGCCTTGTCAATATTAGCGTAATCAGTAAAGGTGTTATCCTGACCGTCTTGTAAAGATAAAACCTTGGTGATGGCAGCTGTCAATGTGGTCTTACCGTGGTCAACATGGCCTAAAGTACCGATGTTGGCGTGGGGTTTATTTCTTTCAAATTTTGCTTTACCCATTTCTAATAATCCTCCTAATTGCGACTCTCGGTAAAGAGCCTTTTCTTTTATTTACTTATTCGGCTGACACCTACAAGGTATTTTACACTAAAACCTGCTTTTAGCAAGGCTTTAAGTCGCTACCGAAGGTGCCGGCCTAACTAAATAATTTCTGTAGTAAACCCAAGGGCTTACTTCGAAACAACCTTTTCCTGAATGCTCTTAGGCACTTGCTCGAAGTGCGATATCTGCATTACGAAGGTACCTCTTCCCTGCGTTCTGGAACGAAGGGCGGTTGCATAGCCGAACATTTCGGCCAAAGGTACAAAGGCGGTAATCTTCTGAGCACCGGAGACAGCCAGCATGCCGTCGATACGTCCGCGGCGAGAATTGATGTCACCGATAACGTCGCCCATGTATTCTTCGGGGACGGTGATGTCTACCAGCATAATAGGCTCAAGTAAGACAGAATCAGCTTTACGCATACCTTCTTTGAAACCCATAGAACCGGCAATCTTAAAGGCCATTTCCGAAGAGTCGACATCGTGGTAAGAACCATCTACGAGGTTTACTCTGACGTCCACAACCGGGTAACCGGCCACAACACCGGCCTGCATGGCTTCCTGAATACCTTGGTTCGTCGGCTCGACGAATTCCTTAGGTACGGAACCACCGACTGTATTGTTATTGAATTCATATCCGGTACCGGGCTCCATAGGCTCGAGTTCTAGGATAACGTGACCGTATTGACCACGACCGCCGGACTGACGGATGAATTTACCTTCGGCCTTGACAGGCTTGGTGATGGTTTCTTTATAGGCAACCTGAGGTGCACCGACATTGGCCTCTACCTTAAACTCACGGAAGAGACGGTCCACGATAATATCCAAGTGGAGCTCGCCCATACCGGAGATAATGGTCTGACCGGTTTCTTCATCGGTGTGTGTCCTAAAGGTCGGATCTTCTTCCGCCAACTTCATCAGGGCAATCATCATCTTGTCCTGAGAAGCCTTGGACTTAGGCTCGATAGCAACACTGATAACAGGCTCGGGGAATTCCATAGATTCCAAAATAATCGGATGATCACCGTCGCAAAGCGTGTCACCTGTGGTTGTATTCTTAAGGCCTACAGCAGCGGCAATATCACCGGCATAGACTTTCTCAACCTCTTCTCTGTGGTTAGCGTGCATGAGCAAGATACGGCCCATACGCTCTCTTTGTCCCTTGGTAGAGTTCTCAACATAAGAACCGGCTTCCAAGACACCGGAGTAAACTCTGAAGAAGGCTAACTTACCGACATAGGGGTCTGTTACAATCTTAAAGGCCAAAGCCGAGAAAGGCTCATCATCGGAAGCTTTACGAATATCCTCTTCTCCGGTCTCGACATCCACACCCTTAATAGGAGGAATATCCAGAGGAGAAGGCATGTAGTTGACAATAGCATCCAACATAAGCTGTACACCCTTATTCTTATAAGAAGAGCCGCAGCAAACGGGGATAATATCGACATTAACCGTAGCTTCACGCAAGGCAGCCTTGAGCTCATCGACGGTAATCTCTTCACCTTCCAGGTATTTCATGGTGAGGTCTTCGTTGGTCTCGGCAATCGCTTCAACCATCTTGTCACGCCATTCCTGAGCCAATTCCTTGTACTCATCGGGAATTTCTCTGGCTTCGTACTGGGTACCCATTTCATCCAGATAGACTTCGGCTTCCATCGCAACTAAGTCAATGATTCCGTCGAAGCTTTCTTCTTTACCGATAGGAATCTGGATAGGCACAGCATTAGCCTTGAGACGGTCTTTAATAGTCTGGACAGAGTAGAAAAAATCTGCTCCGGTTACGTCCATCTTATTAATATAGACCAGGCGGGGGACCTTATAATGATCGGCTTGACGCCAAACGGTTTCAGTCTGAGGCTCAACACCGCTCTTGGCATCCAACAAGGTAACCGCACCGTCCAAAACTCTAAGTGAGCGCTCTACTTCAACAGTAAAGTCAACGTGTCCCGGTGTATCAATGATGTTGATTCTGTGTCCCTTCCACTGAGCAGTCGTAGCGGCAGAGGTAATAGTAATACCACGCTCTTGCTCCTGCTGCATGTAGTCCATGGTAGCACCGCCATCATGGGTCTCACCGATTTTATGAATCTTACCTGTATAGTAAAGAATTCTCTCAGTAGTGGTCGTCTTACCGGCATCGATGTGAGCCATGATACCGATATTTCTGGTGTTTTCTAATGAGAAATCTCTAGGCATCGAAACATACTCCTTTCAATCCCTACCAGCGGAAGTGTGCGAAAGCACGGTTAGCTTCAGCCATACGGTGCATTTCTTCTTTACGTCTGAAAGCGCCGCCGGTCTCATTCATAGCATCAATGAGTTCGTTGGCCAGACGCTCCTTCATGGTCTTCTCGCTTCTGGTACGGGAATACTGGGTAATCCAACGCAATGCCAAAGTTTGGCGGCGTTCGGGCCTAACTTCAATCGGGACCTGATAGTTGGCACCGCCAACTCTTCTGGCCTTAACTTCAAGCATAGGCATGACATTTTCCAGTGCTTTTTCAAATACTTCTAAGCCATCCATGTCGGTCTTCTCTTTGATAATGTCAAAGGCACCATACACGATGGACTGGGCTAATCCCTTTTTTCCGTCTAACATGATGTTGTTAATGAGCTTAGATACTCTCACATCATGATATACCGGATCAGGGAGAACTTCTCTTTTTGGGACGTGTCCTTTACGTGGCACTAGTCTTCCCTCCTTTTCATGATAAAACCGGGCATATATTGCCCCTATCACAGGTACTCATGGCTCTTCTAAAGCCTTGTCAGTGCTCATTGTCCGCCTACAAAATTATTTGTTCTAGACAAGATGTACTGAGCAAATGAGTTCAACCTGATCCTACTTCTTGACCTTAGCAGCCTTAGGTTTCTTAGCTCCGTACTTGGAACGGCCTTGCATACGATCTTGTACACCGGCTGTATCCAAAGTTCCTCTCACAACGTGGTAACGAACACCGGGCAAGTCCTTAACCCTACCGCCACGGATAAGCACAACACTGTGTTCTTGCAGGTTGTGGCCGATACCGGGGATATAGGCCGTAACTTCCATACCCGAGGTGAGGCGGACACGGGCGACCTTACGCATAGCCGAGTTAGGCTTCTTAGGCGTAGTGGTCTTCACAACGGTACAAACGCCGCGCTTCTGCGGAGAGTTTACGTGTGTCGTACGCTTTTTCAAGGTATTCATGTTCACATGTAAGGCCGGAGACTTAGACTTTTCTTGCTTTGTCTTACGCCCTTGCTTGACGAGTTGGTTGAACGTTGGCATCAATACACCTCCTTCCCTAATACTTCATTTTATTCCGTAGTCACAGGCAAAAGGGCACAAGTGTCCTACTTGCGACATACTGACCGATTATAGCAGTTTTTTTCTTAGGGTGCAAGTCGCTCTTGACCGCCCATATACTTCCTAAGCACTTCGGGAATAATGACACTTCCGTCCGCCTGTTGGTTTTGCTCTAAGATAGCGGGAATCACTCTGGACGTGGCCAAACCCGAAGCATTTAAGGTGTGAACATAGTAGGTCTTATTATCATCGGCCTTTCTATAGCGCATATTGCCTCTTCTGGCCTGGTAGTCTTTGGCATTAGAAGCCGAGCTCACTTCCTTAAAATCATTCATGCTGGGGATCCAGACTTCAATATCCCAAGTTTTGGCCATAGAAGCCGAACAGTCACCGGCTGCCAGACGGGATAAGCGATAATGAAGGCCCAGTCCCTCGACCAGCTTACAGGCCTTGCCGACTAATTCCGCAAAAGCCTTGGGGGAATCCTCGGGCGTGGTGTACTGGAACATTTCGACTTTATTAAACTGATGGCCTCTGATCATGCCTCTTTCTTCGGCCCGATAAGAACCCGCCTCTTTACGATAGCAAGGTGAATAGGCAAAGAACTTCTTCGGCAAGTCTTTCTCTTCCAAAATTTCATCGCGGTAAAGATTTACTAAGGCGGTTTCGGCCGTGGGCAGGATAAACTGCATATTCTGCTTCAAGGTCTCCTCTTCGGTCTCAAACCAGTAGACATCTTCTTCAAACTTGGGGAACTGACCTGCGGTAAGGCCGGATTGGTAATTCAAGATATGGGGTACCAAGAACATCTCATAACCGTCAGCCAAATGGGTGTCGATAAAGTAATTCAGCAAGGCCCATTCCAGTCTGGCTCCGTCACCTTTATAAATCCAGAAACCGTTTCCGGACAATTTAGCACCGCGCGTGTAATCAATAAGGCCCAGCTTCTCGGCCAAATCCACATGATGGAGCGGTTCGAAGTCAAACTCGGGCTTAGTGCCGTAAATCTTCTCCACCTGATTATTTTCTTTGCCACCCGCTACAACATCGTCATCCGGCATATTGGGCAGGGCCAGCAAGAAAATCTCCTGATCTTTGCTAAGCTGGTTCACTTCTTCATCCAAGGTCTTGATGGAATCGGATAATGCCTTCAATTCGGCCAAAACCTCAGTGGCGTCCTGGCCGGCTTTCTTCAGTTGAGGCACCTGAGCCGACAGCTTGTTACGTTTAGCCTTCATCTGCTCAACTTCGGTGATTTTCTGACGTCTTAACTGATCTTCTGCCAAAAAGGAGCTAAAATCTATCTCCAAGCCTCTTTTGGCCAGGGCCTGACTTACCAGGTCCGAATCTTTTCTGATTAATTGAATATCTAACATGGCTTTTTTCCTCCTCTTGGGCTGAAATGCTTCGCCAAGTATAGCATAATTGGCAGCATGGATTTACGATTAGTCATTTTTGATATGGATGGTTTATTGGTTGATACCGAGCGTATCGCCAGAGAAGCTTTTTTCGAGATTGCCGCGAAGATGGACCTGCCCCTGGAAGACTGGCATTTCCAATCCGTCTTAGGTGTGAATCGGAGGATGGAAGCAATGAAGTTTCGCTCCTACTTCCCCGATTTAGATTTTGATTTCTATATTAATGAGGTTATTAAGCGGCAAAACGAAATTAAAGAGACAAGGGGTATCCCGGTCAAAAAGGGAGCCTTCCGTTTACTGGAATTTTTGAAAGAACAAAAAATTCCCGCCGTTGTGGCCAGTTCAACTGAAAGACCCATGGTCCTTAAAATTCTGGAAAAGACCGGACTTCTACCTTATTTTATTGGCTTTGCCTGCGGTGACCAGGTCACACACTCTAAACCGGATCCGGAAATTTTCCATCTGGCTATTAAGGAAGCCACTGCTTATATCGAAAGCTCGGAAGCTAAAAACTATCCTCTTCCGACACCTCAAACCGCCCTGGTCCTGGAAGATTCACACCAGGGCATTAAGGCAGCCAACCGGGCGGATATCCCGGTCATCATGGTGCCGGACCTATTAGAGCCGGACGGAGAGGGTAAACTTTTGGCCTGCCTGGATGATTTAGACCAGGTCAAGGCCTATTTAGAAAAACTAGTTTAAACCTCTTAAATGCCCTTCTGTTCCCAATCCTCGGAAATTCTGCTGCCTTGCATATTCATAAGCGACAATGGCGACAGAGTTAGACAGGTTTAAAGACCTGGTCCCTTCAATCATGGGAATGCGAATCATGCGTTCGGGATGGGCCAAAAGCAAGGGTTCAGGTAAACCTTTGGTCTCTTTACCGAAAAGAATTAGTGTATCTTCTTTATAAGAAGGCTCGCTGTAGACCTTGGTCCCCTTAGTGGACGTATAGTAAATAGCATAATGAACCTTTTCTTTCAGGAGGTCTTCCACATTGTCCCAAAGATACAAGTCGGTCATGTTGTACCAGTAATCTAAGCCCGACCTTTTCAGATAACGATCTTCCAGGCTAAAACCCAACTTACCGACCAGGTGTAAACTCGCCCCCAAGGCTACACACGTTCTAATAATATTTCCGGTATTCTGCGGAATCTCCGGTTCAACTAAAGCTATTTCCAATCCCATTATTTGATCTCCTCTAAGAGTTCTTTGGCCAAAGTCTCTAACTTACCCAAACGATGATAGACACCTGATTTACCGATAGGAGGTACCAAAAGATCTCCTAGTTCTCTAAGCGAGTAACCCGGATTTTCAAAGCGTACCCTGGCCACCTCTTGTAACTCGTCAGGAAGCGTATCTAGTAAATCTTTATCATCCAGTGCTTTAATAATAGCAATCTGCCGGGCTGCGCTCTCGGCAATACGTCCCATATTGGCCGTATCAAAATTCACCGTCCGGTTGACCTGCTCATTCATATTTTTTCGGACACGGACACTTTCGAAATCCAAATAGGATTTGTTAGCACCGGTCTCGGCCAAAAAATTCGCAATACAGTCGCCGTTTTTTATGTACAAGATAGAGCCCGTAAAAGACGCTTGGACAAAATTGCTGATATTAGCCAAGTCCAAAAGATCTTGGCAAAAAGCTAAAACCTGGGGTCTTCTAAAAGACAAGGCAATCTGGTAAGACTTTTCCGGTACGGCCATGGATCCCACGGCCAAAAAAACGGCACGCAAGAGGCACATTCTTTCTTCTTCTTCGAAGTTTTCAGCCTGCTCTGTCACATTGGCCCGCAAAAATTCATAGCCTAAGGTGTCTTCCAGATTTTCTCTAAGGCTTGCCACCATATCCGGCTTATCAGTCTTCCAGGTATAAAAGTTCTTATTAACTTGAATATCGCCCGCTTCACCGGTCAGGCCCTTGGCCACCTGGTCGATGGTTTCAATAAAGGGACGGTGTTGGCTTTTAACGGTGATTTCTTTGGACATAAAGGTCGCCGAAGAAGCCAATACCATGCCCAACCACAAATCGGCAATAAAAGAATCTTCTAAGAGCCCCTTCTCTTTTTCCAATTCCAGGAACTCTTCTTTTACTTGATAAGAAAAACTGCCGGGTCGCATGGCTAAGCGTCCCTCGTTTTCTGTAAATCTTTGGCAATATCGCGGTGGACTAAGGTAACCCTATAGCCTGCCTCACGTAAACTCCGGCTTAAGTCTTCCGCCAAAAGAACCGACCGATGTCGACCACCCGTACAGCCTACCCCTATGGTAAAGGTAAATTTGCCTTCCCTTATATAGTAAGGCAAAAGATATAAGAACAGGTCTAACTGCTTGTCCATAAAAATCCGGGTCTCCGGGAAGTGGTAGACATAGTCTCGGATCTCCCGGTCCTGGCCGCTTAAAGGCCTCAGAGCATCTACATAATATGGATTGGGTAAAAAGCGGACATCTACAACCGAGTCACAATCTTCGGGCATACCGTATTTGAAGCCGAACGATTGCACGACGATAGAGAGCTTTTGGCTGGGATCGGCCTGGTCGTCTCTGTGGATATATTGAAAAACCTTATCGGCCAAATCTTTGGGCGACAAATAGTCGGTTTTTATGCGCTGGTCCGCTTGTTCTAAAAGCGGCTCTAGGAGTTCTCGTTCACGCCGGATGCCTTGGGCTAGGCTCTGGTCTTTAGCCAAGGGATGGTTTCTCCTGGACTGCTTATAACGACTCATGATGGCATCGTCCGAAGCTTCCAAAAATAGAATTTTATAGCTGATGCCGTTTTCTTGGAGCTGTTTAAGGCTCTGTGCAAAACCTGAGAAATACTCTTTGGACCGGCTGTCGACCACTATGGCCAAAGGCCCCACGCCCAAACCTTCGTTTTGCTTATTGGCTACCAGCTTGCTGACCAAGTCTCCTACCAGGTGGGCCGGCAAATTATCTATACAAAAATACCCGTAATCTTCCAGACTGTTGGCGACAACACTCTTTCCCGACCCGGACATACCGGTAACAATTAAGACATCCATTAATAATCTCCGATCCGACGCACTTCGGTCTCTAAGCGTACTCCGAATCTATTATAGATTTCGTCTTGGATAAAATGGATGAGGTCTAAAACATTTTGAGCCGTGGCGCCGCCCTGATTGACAATAAAGCCCGCATGTTTCAAAGATACCTGGGCACCGCCTATGGCTTTGCCTTTCAATCCGGCATCGGTGATAAGTTTGCCAACATAGTGGCCTTCAGGTCTTTTGAAAACCGAACCGCAACTGGGCATATCTAAAGGCTGAGAATGCTCTCGCCTAGCCGTATAGTCGTTAACACGATCTTTTATAATCTGAGGATCGTCTTCTTCTAAAACATAACAGGTCGACAGAATAATTTTCTCCCCCTTCTGAAAAGCCGACATCCTGTAACCGAAACCCTGGTCGGTCCCTTCCAGGGCCTTGATTTTCAAATCTTCATCTAAGTAGTAGGTTAATTTAGCTACATCCACCGTAGAGCCCTCGTAGGCTCCGGCATTCATGAAAATAGCTCCGCCGACCGATCCGGGGATGCCTGTGGCAAACTCCAGTCCAGTCAGGCCCTGAGACGAAGCATAGCGCGACGCCTCAACCATGGAAGCTCCTGATTCAGAATAAAAATAGCCCTTGCCCCGATGATTCAGCACGGGGCTTTGGTGAAGATGCTTTAAGTTCCAATGGTAATCGTCTTCTCCGGGGAAGTTCCCCAGAAAGCCGAACCGCCCGAAACGCTCGCCTAAGCTAATAACCAGGCCTCTGATGCCCTTATCCGCTACCAATACATTAGATCCCTTACCTAAGACCAGGTAGGGCATGTTTTTTTCTTTGGCCACAGTCAAAAGGTCAATCAAAGCTTCAACCGTAGAAGGTTCGGCAAAATAATCCGCCGGTCCTCCGATCTCGTAAGTGGTGTGCCTTGACATAGGCTCTTGTTCTAAAACCTTCAGCTTATGTGTCTGTTCAATTGAAGTCCATAAATGATTTGTCATCATATCTCCTAATTGCCGAAAAGGCGCTTGGTCAGCTCTTCGGCAGCATTGTAACCCATACGGCGCTGGCGGAAGTTAATCGCGGCAACTTCTACAATTATGGCCAAATTTCGGCCCGGCCGAACCGGTATGGTAATCGAGGGCACGCGTATACCCAGGATGTCGGTAGTTTCTTCATTAATACCCAAGCGCTCATAGGATTTTCGCTCATCCCAAAGTTCCAGTTTAATAACGAAGTCAATCGACTCCTGTTGCTTGATGGAAGAAACACCGAAAAGTTCTTTAACGTCCAAAATACCCAAACCGCGAATCTCGATCAGGTGGCGGATAATCTCCGGCGCCTGCCCTAAAAGAGTCGTGTCGGACACCCTTCTTACTTCAACCAGGTCGTCGGCTATAAGGCGGTGGCCTCTTTTGACAATTTCCATAGCGGTCTCGGACTTACCGACGCCACTTTCGCCCAGCATCAAAATACCTTCACCGTAAATTTCAACCAAAACACCGTGCAAGGTGGTTTCAGGTGCCAGTTCCACATTGAGGTATTTTATAAGAGCACTCATGAAGACCGAGGTGACCTCGGGTGTTCTCAACAAAGGTACGGAGTAGCGTCTGGAACACTCCAGAAGTTCCGCGAAAGGTTCATGCTGGCGGGAAATGACCAAACACGGAATGCCTCTGGACATCAACTGGTCCAACTTATACATCCTGTCTTCGGCCGTCTGGGCATCCAAATAAGCCATCTCCATATTGCCCAACAGCTGAATACGGTCGGCACCGAAGTGCTCGTATGATCCGGACAGCTGCAGGCCCGGCCTAGTGACATCAGCAACGGAAATCAAGATATCTTCGGTATTGCCGAAAGAGGTCAATTCTTCCAGATTAAACTCATCAATGATGTTTTTTAAACTAACAGAAGCCATATCCTAAGCTCCCCCTCCCAGGCCGAATAAGAATTTTAGCCGATCGTCCAGGTCTAAATCCTGACCGAAAGGTCTGGGCAAGTCTTCCGTAGAGCCGCCCAGTCTCTTAATAGCCGAAATAATTTCTAAATAAAGACTCCGATCAATCGTTTCGTGATGGTCTTCTATATAAGATCTTAATAAAGGTACAGCACTTAAGGTACCTAAGTCTCCCAAGCAAATGGTCACCAGCTGCTTATTGGTAAACTTCCTAAAGGCTAAACGAAACACTGGATAAGCTTTTTGCCTTCCGTCGGGCGACTTCTTGGCCAAAACCACCATACCTTCCAAAAGCCGGTCTAAGCCTCGATCTGAATTCGGATTTTCTTTGATTTCTCTCTCCAGGATAAGGATAAGGTCATCCAGAAGCTCCGGCGGCAAGGCCTTCACATAAGATGCCACAGCGTCGGAAACTCTTTCGTCCGGCTGTAGGCCTTGCAAGTACCAGTCAATAAGTTCTTCCATAAGATCTACCTTATTGGGGATGGCCAAAAGATGCAAAGCCTGCTGGAGAAAAAAGATCTCTTCCAAGCGGTGTTCATCGCTGTCGGATAAGTCGGGTCTTAACTTTAAGACATCATTTAAGAAAACTTCCTGCTTAGCTTCAGGCAAGGCCGAAAACTTGACTTCAAAAATCTCGGGCAAGGGAAAATCGGATTGCTCCGCCATGCCTTTAAAGAAAAGATAAAAATCATCTTCATTTAAAGTCTCTAAATAAGTATCCAAGGAAAGGCCTTGCAAGAGTTCTTGGTCCAGGCTCAGCCAATCGGCCTGAGCTGAAGCGAAATCCTGTTCCAAGCCCCTGGCAAAGTCTCTTTCGGATAAGTTCTCTTCTTGCTTAGCGTTTAGCAGTTGATCAAATATATGTGAAAAGGCATCATTCATCGTACAAGCAAAGTGCCTTCCTAAATCGTAAGCTGTCATCAAATCCTCCTTAGGTTCAGACATAGGCTTATTTTAGCATGAAAAGTCAAGATAATAGAATATTCACAAAAAGAGCTGCATTTCTTAAAAACAAATATCAAAGATAGTCAAAGTCAAATTATATAGTAGAAAACGTAAAGAGAACAGCGAGGAGGTTTTGACATATGTTCGATTTAGTTCCTTTTGATTTTGACGGTATGATGCGTTCCATGGATAAGCTTTTCCGTGATTACAGCATGCAAGACATGCGTATGGACGTAGAAGATTTAGGTGACAAGTATGAAATGACCGTTGAGCTACCCGGCATGAAAAAAGAGGATATTTCACTGCGCGTGAAAGATAATATCCTTACCATAAAAGCTTCTCATACAAGTGCATCACAAAACAGTCCCGATGAGGAAAGCCGGGAGACGGCTTTGACCGATCGAAACTTTATCCACCAAGAAAGATCTTACAGATCCATGGAAAGAAGTTTCAATGTAGAAGGGGTCCTGGTAGACCAAATCCGTGCCAAATATGAAGATGGTCTATTAATTGTGGACATGCCTAAGGAAAATCCTGCGGCACAGGACAATACCTATGAGGTCAACATCGATTAATAAGAAAAAGGGGGAAGAGACTTAAGCAGCTCCTCCCCTCTTTTTTTGTCTTAATTTAGTTTAATCTTAAGGTCGTTTTCTTTAATCCATCCGATTTTACGTAAAATAACAGAAAATAAATAAGATAAGATGGCCGGCAAAACAATACAGACCAGAATCAAACCCAGCCACTCCTTGGGACCCGGAGCTAAAAGTGTCGCACCGTATTCCAAGGCTTTTTCCGAAGGCACAAACCATCCGGTTACCTGACCGATAGGACCGACTAAGCCGGAGGTCCCCATGCCGGATGCAATGGCAGGACCATTCATCTGAAGTTTAAACACAACCGTAGCGATAGGTCCGGTAATGGCTGCGGCCAAAGTCGGCGGAATCAGAATGCGTGGATTTCGCATGATATTGGGCAGCTGTAACATAGACGTACCCAATCCTTGGGCCAAGAGGCCGCCTAAACCATTTTCTTTATAAGAAATAACGGCAAAGCCCACCATCTGGGCACAGCAACCGGCCAAGCCCGCACCGCCGGCCAAGCCTACCAGGCCGAAAGAAGCCGCTATAGCTGCCGAGCTTATGGGCAAGGTCAAAAGAAGTCCCATGATGACCGAAACCAGAATGCCCATTAAGAGCGGTTGCTGATCGGTGAGACTCATGACGAAGCTACCGATAAGATTGGCAAAATTCCCCAACCAAGGTGCTATGGCTAAGGCCAAACCGCCTCCCGACATGAGAGTCACGAAAGGCGTCAGGATAATATCAACCGCCGTGGTCTTAGATACCAATTTGCCCAGCTCACAGGCCGGCACCGCAATAAAGAATACGGCCATAGGTCCGCCTGCTCCTCCCAGGGTATTGGCGGCCATGCCTACACCCGCCAAGGAAAACAGAACCAAAGGCGGTGCTTCCAAAGCATAACCGATGGCAATAGCCATGGCCGCACCGGCTGCCTGACTGCCGAAAGATCCTATCTTCTGCAAGCCGTCATGCCAGGCCGACCCGTCCGGGAAAATCATGGCCAGCGTATTGATAATGGTCCCTATTAATAATGAAGCAAAAAGACCCAGCGCCATGGCGCCTAGTGCGTCAATCATGTAACGTTTAAAAGAAATAATAATATTCTGTTTGGCTAAAAAAGCTTTGAAACCGGTCTTTTGGTCCGCTTGGTGGACCAGGTTATCTTGTAAATAAGGTTTTTGTGACGTTTTCTTATTTTTCTTCTCTTGCATAATATCTATTATCGGCTTTTAAGCGCGGTAGAATCCTCCTTCTCGCAGATATAAAAATATTTTGGGTACAACTTGATTTTTCCTCGAGACCACCCCGGGCTGGAAGGTATGTGACTCACCTTCCTTGTTCGGGAAGACCTCGCTTACAATCGCCTTGCCGGGACCGGCTGCATAGAAAATCGAGCCGTTGTCTCGGGCCGTGGTGAACATCATGATCCAAAGATAGGCATCCTTGTCTTTGGCCTTCTGTTCCATAACCTCTTCTAAGGCGTTTTGGATACCTTCGGTTTCGTTCAGCCGATAGAGGTTACGCTGCGAGATGATAATCTTGCGGTCTTGAACCATATATTCTTTGACATCGCCTTCCAGCAAAGACGGCAGGTCGTCCAGGAAATTTTGCGACGATGCCTTGAAGATGGATTCGGCCAATTCTTCGATGTTAATACCGGTGAAGTCTGACCAATGTCTGGCCATGGCACGGTCCTGGTCAGTCGTGGTAGGCGACTTGAAGTTCAGCGTATCGGCGATGATGGCGGCCAAAAGAAGGCCTGCTACATCCGAATCCGGCTGGATATTGTTCTCCAAGAACATTTTAGAAACAATGGTTGCCGTTGCGCCCAAAGGCTCATTTCTAAAAGCAATAGGCCTGTCGGATGTAAGGTCTCCGATGCGGTGGTGGTCAATAATCTCTAAGACTTCAGCCAACTCAATATGGGGAACCGACTGCTTAGCTTCGTTGTGGTCCACCAAAACAAAACGTCTCTTAGGAGCATTCAGTAAGCGATAGCGCGACGTCATACCCATAACACGGTTTTCGGCATCCACGATGGGGTAGGCACGGTGCCTGGACCGCATCATCTTCTCTCTGGCATCGTCAACAAATTCAGCTTCAGAGAAAACAATCAGGTCTTGGGCCATAATACTCTTAACGGGGATAGCATAGTAAATATAACGTGAGGTGTTCATGGCCCCGTGGCCTGACAAAATAATCGAACACTTGGCTTTTTTGGCCGCTTCCATAACCATGGGTGCCACCTGCTTGGTCCAGACTAACACCAGAACCGAAGCCCCCTTCTCGATGGCCCTGAGCTGGCTTTGCGTATCATTGCCTAAAACAACGATGCGTTTGTCCAATTCGTAGTAATTTAAATGATTAGCCGATAAGGCAATAATACTGACCTTGCCGTTATGGTCGGACTCGTCGGGTGCATAAAGCAGGGTACCGTCAATAGACTTGGCTATATTCTCGACAGACGTTTCCGCCAACAGGTCGATGGCTTTTGCCGTATCACCCCAGATGACCTGACCTATAGAAGAATTCGTAACCAGCCCTAAAAGATGGCTTCGCTCATCCTGGACTGTAAAAACCTTGTGATTGGCGTCGAAACGCTCTATAACATCCCTTAAGATGGCGTTCTCGCTGACCTTATTGGCATCGTCCATGATGCTCTCGTCTAATTGCGACCTGGCATCTTGAATGAAAAGCGGTTCGGCCTGATTAAAGCGTTCCAGGATAAAACGACTCTCGGTCGTAAGATCTCCCAATCGACAAGGGACCACATTGTGGCCTTGTTTCTGTCTCAAATGCGCATAGGCAATAGCGGAAACAATACTATCCGTATCCGGATGGCGATGGCCCGTGACGTAAATAATGCCGCCTCCGCCGTCTTGTGAAAAATAACTCATAGCTTCTCCAATACTAGTCTAAAAAAGTAGTTCCCATCCGATGCGCCTCGTCTCTGAGTTCGAATCTCTCATCAGTCTTACCCAGGGCAAGTCCGCCTAAAACCTGATAGCCTTCCGGTAAATCTAAGAGATCAAAAAGTTCCGGTTTCGATTCAGCTCTACGGAAGACACCATAAATAACACAAGAACCCAAGCCCAAGGCTGTGGCGGCCAAAGACATATTCTCTAAGACAAACCCTCCGTTGGCATATTCCATATTAAGGGGTTCGGGTTCCGAGGGTTTTATCGATACAACTATTACTTGAGGGGCTCCAAAAAACGGATGCGCCTCTCTTCCCTGCAAGTCTGATTGGTGTTTTTCAAAAGCTTCTAAGACAGCCAAATCACTGACGACCGTGATATGCATATCTTCATATCTTCCCATAGCAATAGGGGCCTGCATGCCGAAGTGGAGGATTTTCTGTAAATCATCCGGGTCGGCTAAATCTCCTCTGTAAGATCTAACGGATTTACGCCTCTGCATGGCTTCAAAAACGTCCATTTAGCTTCCTCCTTTTTTCTTGCTACTAAAATAGCATATTTCTGCCCTTTAAGCTCTAAAAAATGCCAATACTCGGTTCGAACATTCAAAAAAGGCACATTTACAGACAAAGACCGTAAAGGTAGAATGGGTAACGTATTTGTGAAATTTGATTTATATTTTTTACTAGAGGACAGATAAGGAGACCGTTACATGATGCGACTACATATCGAGAATATCCACAAGGCCTTCGATGATAAAAAAGTCTTAACCGGAGCTTCAGCCGTTATAGAACAAGGCAAGATATCCGGACTAATCGGAAGAAACGGAGCCGGCAAGACTACATTGTTTAATATTCTTTATGGTGATATCTCTCAAGATCAAGGACACCTATTCTTAGAAGTTGACGGAATAAAGCGTCCTCTTGAGGCAGAAGATGTGGGTTTGCTTTTCTCCAATCCCCTGGTCCCCGAATTTATGACCGGCTATGAATGCATAAAACTTTTTATGGATATTCATAAGTTACCCTCAGATGAAAACTCTATAAGGCAAGCTTTTGAACTGGTGAGCTTGGACCGGGACGACTGGGATCGCCTGATTCGAGATTACTCTCAAGGCATGAAAAACAAAATCATGATGCTTATGGTCTTCTTGGCCAAACCCCCGGTTATTCTCTTGGATGAACCTTTAACCAGTTTGGACATCGTTTTGGCTGCCCAAATTAAAGACTTTTTAAGATCATATAAGCAAGACCATATCATCATCATGAGTACCCACATCCTGGATTTGGCCAAAAGCCTCTGTGACGATATCATTCTCTTGAGAAAAGGTATGTTGGAAGCCCTTCCGGATGAGAAGTTCAAAGATGCGGGCTTCGAGCGCTACCTGGTAGACCTCTTAACCGACGAGACCAACGAGGACCAATTATCCAGAGAGGCACAAACACAAACAAAGCAGGGGGCATGGCACCATGACTAAGGCATACTTGAAAAGCATGGGCCATTACTGGCGTTATATCTCTATCCAAAGAGTTCATCGTTTTATCTACTATTTAAGAAAAATTCCTCTAATCGGAAAACACATTCCTTATAGCCTGCACCAGGTGTCTCAGGCCAATGCTTTTTTTACTATTTTGGCCCTAATTGTAGGTTTCTTTAAGCAAATCTTTCATAAGGCCTTATATTTCGGACTATTCTATTTTTTCCCGCTAATGGCGGCGGAAACGCTCCCGCAAGAAGAGCTGGGGCTCTACCTTTACGGCATTTTCTTAGGCCTCAATCTTATCGTGCCTATTAGTTTACAGACGATTTCTATGGCCAAGCCCGAGCGTGAATACTATGAGATGCTTTTAATCTTTAAGGAAAATCCTAAGCATTTCTATATATTGAAGATGTTTCTTCCTTTGTTGATTAATATTTGCTTTTTTATGCTTATCGGCCTTATCAGTTTCAGCTTATTGGAATTATCTATAGCCCATCTCTTCTTCCTTCTTTTAAGCTATATCTTACTTAGAATTTCGAGTGAAGCACTGGGCTGCCTGATACGAGAAAAAACAGATTTTTTAGAGAGTAAGTATCAAAATTGGCTTTTTAAGCTTCCCGTGGCTCTTGCGGGTCTCATTGTGGCCTACCTACCTTTCATTTTGATGAAACCCTATCCTCTAACCGGCTTATCACTGGCTCTTTTATGCCTCATTGCGGCACTTTTGGCTGTCCCTTCCTTCCTTTACCTCAGGAATTATAACTTTCATATACTGAAACGTAAGTCCTTAGACATCCAAGGCTTTGTCGCCAACATGAATGCCGTCCAGGACAATTCAATGGTTTTAAACCAATTCATTGTTAAGAAAAATGCCTACACCGACCAGGTTCCGGAAAAGGTGACTGACGGTAAGTCGGGTCTTGTCTACGCCCATGCTCTATTCTTTTACCGCTTCAAAAAAATGTTTACCAGGCCGGTACTCATTCGCTTTTTTATTTGTCTGGGGGCAATGCTTATTCTGCTAATCGCAAGTCTGATTCTCCGAAATAAAGATTTCTTTAGAGATGGTCTGGCGAATTTTCAGATTATTAAACTGATGCCGGCTATTTTTTATCTTTCGGCCGTCGTCTTATCCTTTGGCCGCAACTTCACTTCACTTATTTTTGCTAACATGGACCGTAATCTCCTCCCCTATAATTTCTACCGTCGTTCCGACCTGGTACGTGAGGGGTTGAGAATTCGTTTTCTTTATTTGGCCAAATTAACCGCTCCTATTATCCTGGTCCTGGTCATTGGATTAGGCGTCTGGTCTTTTCTTTTCATCCCTGAACAAGGTGCGGATATCCTGATTGTTCTGGGCACCATTATTATCGAGACGATTTTCTTTAATTTCTACTATTTGGTAACTTACTACCTCTTCCAGCCTTATAATGCCAACATGCAGATTAAATCCGTACCCATGCAACTATCCAACTTGGCCATCTATATAATGACAATGGTTCTTTATATGAATAAGGACTTGCCTCTTATGATCTATTTAATCGTAGCAGGATTAGAGTTAGCCTTTATCATGGTTTCTGTTCCTTTACTTATACATCTGTCCCCAAAGAATTTCCGCCTACGTCAATAATATTAGGGAGAAAAACATGTCTGTCATACTTGAAACAAAACAACTTAGCAAGATTTTTGGCCATCAAAAGGCTGTAGACCAAGCGTCTATTTCAGTCCATCGAGGTGATATTTACGGTCTAATCGGTCGTAACGGAGCCGGTAAAACGACATTGATGCGTATGTTGGCCGGCCTGGCCCACCCGACTCAAGGTTCCTACCACTTCTATAATGAACAAGGTCAGGAAGTTTTGCCCGAGCCGGGTCAGATTTCGAACCTCATTGAAAACACCGGTATATATCCCGGAATGAAGGCGGCAGACCAATTACTTCTAAAAGGTCAAAGTCTGGGCCTAAAGGGAGATGCTTACGTTAAGGAAATTTTGGACATGGTCGGTCTTAGCCGGGTCGGTAAAAAACCGGTCAAGTCCTTTTCTATGGGCATGAAACAAAGGTTGGGCTTAGGATTGGCCATGGTCGGCAATCCCAGCTTAATTATTCTGGACGAACCCATCAACGGTCTGGACCCACAGGGTATAGCCGAAGTCCGAAATCTTATCACCTACCTCAATAAAGAGTTCAATGTGACTTTTATTATTTCAAGCCACATCCTCGATGAACTTTCCAGGATTGCTAACCGCTTCGCAATTATTGACCACGGCCAAATTCTGCAGGAGCTCGATCACGAGACCTTTGAAGATAAGAGCCGAGACCGCATAGAAATCCGAGTGGATCGGACCGATGTGGCCATGGAGGCTTTGGCCGAGTTGGGCTATAGCAAGGTCCAACAAGTAAGCCCTAACGATATCCACATCTATGCTTCCTACGAAGACACCGGTCGCATCGTCCTGGGTTTGGTCCGTAAAGGTTTGGAGATTAAAGGCTTTACCCTCCACCGCAACAGCTTAGAAGAATATTATCTGGCCCTAACCGGTCAACACTAGGAGGACAAAGACTTATGCATTTATTAAAAATGGAGTTTACCAGACTTTTTAAGCAAAAGAGTACTTATATTATTGGCGGAGTCCTAGCCATATTACTGATTTTTTCTTTGGTCATGTCTTTTTTCATGATGCGAGCTTTTGAAAAATTTTTAGAAGACATGCCGGAAACAGATGTTACGCAAAGCGAGGTTTTGGAAGAAGACGATGAGAATTCAGACAGCGGCGTATACATCGAAGGTGATGTCAATATAATGGAAGACATGCTTGGAGCCAATGAAAATCCGGGCGAAAGCCAATTCTTAAACAAATTCCAAAGTATGAATGTGGCGCTCTATTTAGCCATCTTCGCCTCGATATTCTTTGCGGCGCCTTACCGCCACGGTTTTGCCAAAAACTTTTTGGATATCAAAAAGAACCGAAAAGTTTATCCCTTTCTCCAATTCCTGGTGGGAGCCTTTTATCTCTTAATTTTAATGATCCTGACCTGCTTGGTTTATACCCTTACCAGCCTGATTCTAAACTATGAACCCTTCCTAATTAAGAACTTCAACTTGCTCTGGGCTCCTCTGGGTGTACAGTTTGTAGGACACTTGGCACTCATGAGTTTAATCTTGGCTTTAGTTTCTTTAACACAAAGTATGGGCGCAGGGCTTTTATTTGGTATCATATACCCTCAGATGCTAGGACCAGTCTTCTATAACCTCATGGGCTGGGCCCTCATCAAAGTTTTTAAACTGAAAGAGGACTTCCAACTAATTGCTTATACAAGCTTAGGAGCTATTAAACTGACCGGCATCGGATCGGACACCAAGCAGATTGTAACGAGCCTGGTGGTATCCGTCCTGGTCATGATTATAAGCCTGGTTGTGAGTTCTTTAGCTTTGCAGATTAGAGATATCAAGTAAAAAATAGGAGTTTTAAAAAATCGCATGACGGACCAAAGCACACAAAATATTAAGCAATACAGCTGGGTTTTAGCCGCCATATTCTGCACCATGCTATGGGGATCGGCCTCACCTATGATTAAAATGGGCTACCGGTATTTCCAAATGGATACATCCAATGTATTTAATATTATTCTATTCGCCGGCGTGCGCTTCTTCGGCGCAGGTCTCTTGACCTTATTAATCAGCAGACCCCTAACCGGAGAAAAACCGTCCTTTAATAAAGCTATGACAGGTCCGGTCCTGGTCTTGGCCCTCACCCAGACTGCAGGCCAGTACATCTGCTTCTATCTGGGTCTGGCTGTCGTAACCGGATCGGTCGGTGCAATCTTAAGTGCCACCAATATTTTCTTTACGGTTATCATCGCGACCATTTTCATGCGTTCAGAAAAGCTGACCACTCAGAAAATTCTGGCAACACTTTTAGCCCTGGTTGGTATTATCGTCTTAAACTTGGATAGCAATTTAAACTTTGCCTTCCGTCTGAACGGCGAGGGTTTTGTCCTCTTGTCTGCTTTGGCCAATGCCTTTGCTTCTATCTTCATGAGCCGCTTCAGCCAGAAGCATAACCCTATTTCTCTGACCGCCTATCAATTTATATTGGGCGGCGCCGGCCTCATGCTGGTAGGATTTTTCGGCGGTGGCAGACTGAACGCTCCGGGTTATCAGGGCATCTTGGTCTTGGCCTATCTCATGGTACTCTCGGCTCTGGCCTACGGCATCTGGTCTTTGCTCTTAAAGCACCACCCCACCTCTCACGTAGTCATTTTCCACGCCCTGGTTCCGGTCTGGGGATCCCTTTTCTCCTGGCTTTTCATGGGCGATCAGATTTGGAACTGGCAGACACTGGTCGCACTGCTGTCCATCGTAATCGGTATCTTCCTGGTCAATAAACAAAAGGAAAAATTTACCGCAGAGGACCCGGCCTAGTCGCTTCTTCCAGCTTATGGGCCAAAGTGCCTAAGCCCGGCAATTTCAGAAAAATATAAGAATAGGCCATAAAGGCTTGTACAATTAAAATGATCAAAACGATTATTTGGAGGCTGAGACCCAAGAGGTCCAGCCTCTTGTTCCATATAAGACTTTGCATATAAAGATTTTGGCTCTGAAACCGGACAGCGCGACGAATTAAAAAGTCACCTGTGGTACTTAAGGCCAAACGCAAAATGCTAAGAATCAGGAGCAGGAAAACATTCTGGCTTTGGTGGAGCCGCAAAAAATCAGAATCCTTCTCTCTATATAGAAAAATAAAGGCCAAAAGCCAGGCAAGATACGTTATACCCGGGATAAAAATCAGGATGGCCAAGGCGATGTTCATGAGGATGGCCGGATACTTGGCCGCCATATAGCCATGAGTAGCCTTATGGCGGGAAAACTTCTCCAACTTCATCGCCTAAAATCCTATGTCCCTGCCGGTTAAGCGGTTAAGGCTTTGGATAAGCGATGCTTTGATATCTTCACGTTTTAAAGCGGCTCCGGCATCCTCGCTATAAGCCAGGGCCCTTTCAATACTAGCGGAAAGCTCTATACCGGACTCGGTCTCCAGCTTGTCGATTAATTCCTGAAGACTCAAGGACCGAACTTCCCTGGCCGGGAAAACCGCCTCTGCCACAGCTTCGGGGAACTTATAAATAGAAGCGGTTGAAACATAGACGACCTTGTTTAAATCTTCCTTTTTCTCTTTGCGCGTCAAGAGATCATAGGCGGCAAAGGCCACCGCCGTATGGGGATCGATCATATGGTCGGTCGTATCGTAGACACTTTTTATGGTAGAGGCGACCAGGCGATCATCGGCGTAGGCGCCTTGGAAAAGTGCTTTAAGTTCCCTTCTGGTTTCCGGATCTAACTGGTAGGTCCCTTTCTCTTGCAAGCTCTCCATCCAGGCACTTACTTTGGCCTTGTCATGGCCGGTCAGTTCAAACAAGAGTCTCTCGATATTAGATGAAACTAAAATATCCATGGAAGGGCTGCTTGTCTTAAACAAGGACCTTTTGCGGTCGTACGTTCCCGTGCGGATAAAGTCGCTTAAAACCTTGTTCTTATTGGAAGCACAGTAAAGATTTCCGATAGGTACACCCATCTGCTTGGCATACCAGGCAGCCATGATATTGCCAAAATTGCCGGACGGGACAACAATATCAAAAACTTCTTCTGCCTCTAATTTTTCTTGGCCTAAGAGGTCTAAATAAGCGGAAGTATAATAGACAATTTGCGGCAATAGCCTTCCCCAGTTCATGGAATTAGCGGAGCTGAGGCAAATGCTTTTCTCGGCCAAAGTTTCTTCTAAAGCCTTATCCTGAAAAATGGTCTTAACCTGACGCTGAGCCAAGTCAAAGTCTCCGTCTACAGCATAGACAAAACAATTGTCGCCTTGGGCGGACAGCATTTGCTTCTCTTGAATAGGGCTGACGCCTTTAGCCGGATAATAAACCACAATAGACATATCGTCCATGCCGCGGAAGGCTTCCATAGCGGCCTTGCCCGTATCCCCCGAAGTCGCGGCCACAATAGAATAGTGCCTCGTATCGCCCAAGTCTTCTCTGGACAGCTGCATCAGATGCGGCAAGAGCTGAAGGGCCAGGTCCTTAAAGGCGGCACTGGGTCCGTGCCATAATTCCAGCATATAGGCGCTGTCATCATAGGTATTCAGTTGGACCAGCGGAGCCGGCGCGGGGTTAAAATTCTCCTCACCGTAAACCTTGGCCAGAATAGGTCTTAATCGGGCAGGACTAAAATCCAGGTAAAGAGACAAAATATAAAGGGCCCTTTCGGCATAAGAAGCCTCAATAAGGCCCCGCCATGTTTCCTTGCTTACCCGGGGAATACTTTCCGGTACAAAGAGGCCACCGTCGGGGGCCAGGCCCTGTAAAATCACTTGGGCAGAGCTGTAGGTGTTTGGGTCTTGGCGGGTACTGATGTAGCGCATATCAATCCTCCTTGTTTTGTCCGGATGCTAAGGCTCTCATTTTATCACGAAAGCGCTCGGCCTGATAAAAACTTCCCCAGGCCATAATAATAGCCTGATCAGCTTGAGCCAGATGCCATGCTTCTACCAAGGCTTCTTCATAATCCGGCACAATGTGAATCTCGGGGTAGTTCTCTTCGGACAAAAGGTCTACTTCAATCTCTTCAACAATCCCGGCCATGTCCTCGGGTTCCATAGCACGCTTAATACCGGCCACACGGCTTAAAACCAGGTGGCTGACTCGGCCGCCTTTAAGCATGTTTTGAAACATGGTTTTGGCGTCCTTGTCTTTCATCATGCAAACCAGGTGTACCTCCCTATGGCCGGGGCAAGACGCCGGTGGGAAAAGATAGTCCAAAGACTCTCTTAAAGCTCGGGTACCTTGAGGATTGTGGCCGCCGTCCAGGAAGGCAGAAGGATTAAGAGTAAGCCTTTCTAAGCGTCCGGGCCAATAACAATAGTAAAGGCCCTTTATAATGGCATCCTTTTCGATATCCTTCTTGAAGGCCAAAACCGTTTCAATGGCCAATTGCGCATTATAAATTTCATAACGGGCCAAAAGCTTAGTCTGAAGTTTTTCCTCTTTAAGAGGTCCTGTTGAAAGCTCGAAGGTCTGCCCTTCTAAATCATGACTTAAAGGAATGACCTGATTTTTTCGGACCGGGCAAAAACGGATATCCAGATCTTCTGCCTTATGGCGAAAGAGCGCTTCTACATCGGCTGCAGCCACGTGATCTTTTATAGCATCATATTGGTCATACAAGACCAGGCTCTGTGTGCCTTTTTTGAGGATCCCGGCCTTCTCTCCTGCGATTTCCACATAGGTATTGCCCAGCCTTTGTGTGTGGTCTAAACCGATAGCCGTAATTGTAGCTACCTCGGGTGGGTCTATGACATTGGTTGCGTCCAGCCTTCCGCCCAAACCGGTCTCCAATACCAGAACATCACATTCATGTTCCCGATAGAATAAAAAGGCCATCAAGGTCAGCATTTCGAAGTGATTGGGGTGGTGTTCCTTATCGTAGCCCACACTTTCTATGCTCCGGCGGATGCGATTTAAGTAACGAGTAGTCTCTTCTTCATTGATATAACTTGCTTCAGGCCTAGTACGCCAGGTTTTGGCCTGATCATGACCGTCCAAGACACGTATCCTTTCACCGTACTCATAGACATAGGGTGAGGAATACAAACCGACCTTATAGCCTGCTTCGGCCAAAATATAAGAGATGTAAGCACAAGTCGATCCCTTGCCGTTGGTTCCGGCAATATGAATAGTAGAAATACCCTTGTCGGGATTTCCCAGAAGTTCTAACACTTCTCTTAACTTGTCTAAACCCAGACGGGAAGCAAAACGCTCCCTCTTATCCAGATAATACATGGACTCCTCAAAGGTCATGTCCACATAGTCTTGTTTTGTCATCTATAAATCCTACCGTTTTCTTTTATTTTCTTTCTTTCTAAATACCACAAATTTAGATAAAAAGTAATTTGCCACTGTCACGCAAAATGCGCCCAAAGACCTGGACAAGTCTTCATCCCAATGAAGAACTTCAATCATAAGCCACATAAGAAGGACTTCAAAGAAAATCGACGACCCGATCCTGGCCAAGACAAACTTCCCCAAATCCTGCCACAGATTTCCCTTGTCTTGGAAAACAAAAGCTCGGTTGGTAAAAAAAGCGAAAAGGACCGCACAGACAAAGGAGATGAGGAAGGCCCAAATCCAGATACCAATAAAATAATTGGCCAGACTGAAACTTGCCACCGAGACCAAGTAGGTTAAAACACCGAAAAAGACATACGATAAAAGCTCATAGGATAGAAGGCACAAAAAGACATTACCGGCCAAAATCAAAAGTCCCAGTAAAGACCCGGCCGTCGCCTGGCTGATAAAGCCCCATCTTCTAACGCCATAGTAGACCAAGGCCAGGGTCCCGCCCCAGGATAAGATGAGTGAAAACAGTAGGCGTCTACCCTCTTCATAGTCCCATAAATAAGATGGCCCTAGGCTCCCTAAAGGTCTTTTATAGCATATAAAATAGACCAGGCTCTCTATAGCCAGGGCAATAAGGCTGGCCCTAAGAAGAGCACGGTCACCTGTTCCGAGTCGCTTCAGGCTCAAATAGGCCAAATAATAAATGAGTGTTAAGGGCAAATAAAAACGCCGCAGCAAGTCTAGGATGGGCAGTTTTTGAGCCAAGGGAAACATGCCGGTTCGATCTCTCGTCCTTTGGTGGAAGAAGATTGTTTGCTTGTTTTTGTCCATCTTAGTTCTCCTCAGCTTCTTTTAGTCCGCCCCAAGGCATGGGGTCTTCCGGCATATCCGGAAAAACAGGTATCTTAAAAACCAATGGCCTTTGTCTTCCGCCGGCCTCCAGTAAAATCCGGCTGAGCCTTATGGCCTCTTCTTCGGGTGCGGTCAGGGCCTGCATATACTGGTGCCAATATTCTCCGGACAAAAGATCATACTTTTGTAAATAAAGGCTGTCCTGGCCATAGGTCGAATAGTTGTTGCGGATATAGACCGCTCCGCCTTTTATAGCGCTTTCGGGAGAAGTCCAGGGCAAATGATAGGCTTCATAAGCCGGGTCGGTCTTCTCAATGAAGTCACCTCTGGCAAAGCGCGCCCCGTTCACTTGAGCACCATTCGGGACGGCCGGATCGGGATAAGCACCTATATTATAGAAATTGTAGTAGGCAGTCGAATCGTCTTCTAAAGGGACTTGTCCCCGACCCAAAGGGCTGATTCCACCCTCGGTCAGGCTTATTTCCTGGCGCATCCGGATGGCCAAAGACTCGGCCAAATAGGACGCTTCTTTTCCCGCCTCGTAGACCGTGGGAGCAAATTCCAGTAGTTCCGGTATACCTCGGAAAACATCTTCTACGCCTTCCAGGCTACTAATTTGACTCCCCGAATCCAAAGTCAAAAATTGAAAAACGGTCCTTATATCTAAAAAGTTTCTGGGGTCCATATAATAGGCCACACCGTCTCGAGTGGCCGGAAACCAGTTGGCCCCGTCATAGACGGTGTCGTTTTTTACCATCCACTTATATGGAGCGTAAAATTCCGTGTCGTCATAGGCAACCAGGTTGTTCTCCTCGTTCTTGGTCTCCTCGTATAAAACCAAATCCCAGCTGTCTTGAAGCCAAAGTGGCTCAAAGGTCCAGGCCGGAGCAAGGACCTGTAAGCTACTTAATGCTTTTCTATAAGACGGAGGGAAATCCTCCATAGGGTCCTTTTTCAGAAAGGGTTCGGCTAAGGCTTCATTATAATAAGCCTCATAGGGAGCCCTTCTTTCGTAATCCCATATGCTCAGGCCCGCTATGGCCAAAATCACCATCAATACAATAATAAGGACCGGTAAAAAACCGATCCGGCTCTCCCCGGCCTCTTCGGCCCCCTGTTTTTTCATTACTTGATAACCTTGTTCTCCCGAAGTTCATCCAAAGAAAGGCTAAAGGCCGGCATGAAGTCTCGGAGGAAAAGCTCGACTTCCGGCATAGCCAATTCCTCTAAACGTTTCATAGTGGCCTCTTGGGCTTCTTGAAACTCCTGATTTCCCTGCTTCAGCTCACTCATGCATTTGGCCAAAGCCGACAACTTATCCGCTGCCTTGACCAGCTTGAGCATTAATAAGACTTCATCCGAGTCGGCCTCGGGGTTTAATAAAGCTTCATAAGAGGGTCTTAGCTCTTGGGGTAAGGAGTTCAACAGGTCTTTTACCGCCAAGTCTTCAATCCTCTTATAAGCCTTGGTCAGGTCCTCTTCCTGATACTTAACCGGTGTCGGCAAGTCACCCGTAATAACCTCAGACAGGTCGTGATAAAGCGCCATGCCCAAGACCTTTTCCGCTGAAACCTGCGGTTTCAAATCCGGAAAGTAGGTCTGTCTAATAAGAGCCAAGCCATGGGCAATAACCGCCACGAGAAAAGAATGCTCGGCCAGGTTTTCTTCCTGAGCATTGCGCATCAAGGACCAACGCTGGATATAACGGGTCCGGTCCGCCATAGCAAAAAAAGCATTTTCCTGTACCATCTAAAGTCTCTCTTTCTCCCTAGGCCGGCCCTAATTTTGCCATATTGGCTAACATCCTCTTATCCCCGGCCTTGTCAAAGTGGATAAGCAAAAGCGCGTCCCCTGCCACAGGTTCCACGGACTTAATGGTGCCCAGACCGTACTTAAAGTGACGGACTCGGTCGCCCTTGTGAAGCTGGTCGGCCTGTAAGGCTCCGGCTCCGGGCGTTTCAATCTTTACTTTAGGCTTAGACTCCGTGTGGTCCGGAATCGTTCTTCCACCGGTGCCGGATTGGAATCTCTGCCTGTCTTGCCTTAAATCTTTTAGTTGCTGGCCCGGTCTGTCATAAGTCGAGCGACTCCGGGAATCCGAGCCAAAGCCATAGTCATCTTCTCCGAACCTGGACCCAATCTCGTTATAGGTATGGTCAGGCAATTCTTCTAAGAAACGCGACGGAATATAACGTTCGGTCCGTCCGAATAAAAGCCTGGCCGAAGAGGTCGATAAATAAAGCTTTTTCCTGGCTCTGGTAATGGCAACATAGGCCAGGCGTCTTTCTTCTTCCAATTGAGAAGGATCCGCAATCGAGCGATAGCCCGGAAAAATGCCTTCCTCCATACCCACCACAAAAACCTGGTTAAACTCCAAGCCTTTGGCCGAATGGATGGTCAAAAGACTCACATGCTTATCCTCTTCCTCCTCGTCTTCCTTGTCCAAATCCGACTGCAAAGCTGCCTGGTCCAAGAAGCGCAAGAGCGTATCGATAAGGGCTTCGGGAAGGTCGCCCCCGGCTAGACTCTCCGCACGGATATCGCGTTCGCCGGCCAGGTCTCCCAATTCGTCAACCGTAAAATCCCATTCTTCGGTTACATCACCGGATTCTTGGAAGGTCACCGCTTCGGACAGGAGTTCTTTCATGTTCTCCAAACGACTGATGGCGTCTTCTTTGCCCTTGTCCTGTTGGTCGATAATATCTTGCATGAGGCCGGACTCGTCCTGCACATATTCGATGTATTCGGCCAAAGACATCTGGTCGCCCAAAAGGGTCTTCTGCATGCGGGCGATAAGGGCTACAAATTCTCGTATTTTATTCTGAGTACGACTCAAAGAGGGATAGTCTTGGATATGGATACAAATATCCATAATAGATGTCCCTGCCATAGTCGCCAGCCTCTCCAACTCATCTAAGGTCGCCTCACCGATACCCCGCCTGGGCGTCTGCACGGCCCGCCTGAAAGACACATTGTCTCTAGGACTTGTAATAAGGTAAAGATAGGCCATGGTATCTTTAATCTCTTTACGGTCAAAGAAGCGTAAGCCACCGTAAATCTTAAAGGGGATACCATTACGTTGTAAGGCAAACTCCAGATTTCTGGACAGTGCATTAATCCTATATAAAATGGCAAAGTCATCGTAAGAAGCCTTTCCACCTCCGACCTGCCTTTTAATCTCGTTAGCGATAAAGAGGGCCTCCTCCTGCTCACTTGAGGCATTGAGGCGGATAATTTTCTCGCCCTCTCCCTGGTTGGTCCATAGCTTCTTGGCCTTACGACTCTGATTGTTGCCGATAACCCGGTTGGCTGCTTCCAAAATATTGCCGGTCGACCGGTAGTTTTGTTCTAACTTAATAATTTTGGCCCTCTTAAAATCTTTCTCGAAGTCCAAAATATTCTGTATGTCCGCCCCTCTGAAAGAGTAGATGGACTGGTCGTCATCGCCGACCACACAGAGATTGCCCTGCTCCAAAGATAAAAGTCGCACCAACTCATACTGAGCCTGGTTGGTATCCTGGTACTCGTCTACCATGATGTATTGGAAACGCGACTGATAGATTTGCAAGATTTCCTTGTTCTGCTTAAAAAGTAAAACGGCATAATAAAGCAAGTCGTCAAAATCCATGAGGTTATTTTGACGCAGCATATCCTGGTAGGCCTTATAAATTAAGGCTACCTTCTCTTTCCAATATTCACCTTGGGCCTGCACCTTGTACTCGTCCGGTCCGATTAAGCGGTTCTTAGCCGAAGAAATCTGGTTGTGGACACTTCTGGGATCGAAGGTCTTCTGATCTAAATCCAAAGACTGAATAACACCCTTAATCGCGGCCTGCTGTGCCCCCGTATCGGCAATGGAGAAATTCCTGGTAAAGCCTAATTGATCGGCAAAGCGACGTAAAACACGAGCCATCATAGAGTGGAAAGTGCCGATCCACATGCCCTGGCTTTGGCCCTCGCCTAAGAGGTCCTCCACTCGGGTCTGCATCTCTCGGGCCGCCTTGTTGGTAAAGGTAATGGCCAAAATCCGTCTGGGTGATATGCCTCTGACCTGGACCAAATAAGCTATACGGTGGGTGATGACTCTGGTCTTCCCCGATCCTGCCCCGGCCAAAATCAACAAGGGCCCTTCATCATGGAGGACCGCCTCTCTTTGCGGAGGGTTTAATCCCTCCAGAAGGCGGTCCTCCCAATCATGTCCTATAGCTTGTGCGTCAGCGTAAAATGTAAATTCGTCCGACATCCTAATAGTCCGGATCTAAGACGCCATAGTTGCCGTCGCGACGCTTGTAGACTAAGTTGACCTTACCGGTCTCCCCGTCTAAGTACAGGAAAAAGTCATGGCCCATGAGTTCCATCTGCAAAGCAGCTTCTTCGTGATTCATGGGGCTTAAGGGGAAAGTCTTGAAGCGGAAAGTTGCGCCGTTCAAGTCGCCAGTTTCGGTTTGAGGCTCTAATTCGGCTTCCACATCTGCTTCTTCCTGGAAAAAATCTTCCAAGTAAGCGTAATCTTTCTTTCTCTTCTTTAACTTGGACTTCTGCTTTCTAATCTGGCCTTCCAAAGCCGCAATCGCAGAATCCAAGGCGGTTAAAATATCTTCGTCGGTCTTCTCTGCCCTAAGAATGTGTTTCTTCACATAGATGGTAATCTCGACCTTGCGTAAGTCCTGGCCATCTTTACTGCACTTGACTTGGCATGAGGCAGTCTCGTCGAAATACTTGTCAAACTTCTCCATCTTCCTCCGGATGCGTTTCTCCAACTGAGGACCTACTTTAAGTCCGACACCGAATATCTCAAGTTTCATACCAGTACCTCCTTCATGGACTATATGTTTATTTTACCGAACCTTAATATGCCTTTCAATCGTTCTTGACACGAGCCTAGTCGACAAGAGGATTTACAGGCCGCTTCCGTCAAAAACCGGGATAAAGCTTTCTTTGGCCGTATCACCTTCCTGGATAAAGCCGTTCTCGATTCCGATATCTAAAGCATAGTCCACAATTCGGTCATAGACCTCGTCGCTGATTTTCCGGTTAAGTTCCGGGTAAGCCTCGAAATGCCCCATAGGGGTGTACTGGTTCATAATACTAATATAAATAGAGTCCTCGTACGTTTCATGGAGGTAGGCCAAAACCTTCTTAGAATCGTCTTCTCCTTCCGGCAAGACCAGGTGGCGGACGATTATCCCCTTCTTCATCAGCTCTTGCCCTGAAGCGTCCGTTTCGAAAACAGACTTCCCCACCTGTTTAAACATTTCTCTAATAGCACTTGAGGCGACCTCAAAATAATCCGGCGCATTAGAATAGCGCTTAGCTAAGTCCTCTGACACATACTTTAGATCCGGCAGGTAAATATCCACCAGTCCGTTCAGAAGACGTAAAGTCTCTACTTTTTCATAAGAGCCCGTATTGTACACGATAGGAATTGTCAGCCCCTTTGTCTTAGAAAGCTCCAATGCACATGCAATCTGTGGAACAAAGTGTGTTGGGGTCACCAGATTAATATTGTTGGCCCCTTTTTCTTCCAGTTCCAGAAAGACCTCCGCCAGACGCTCTGTTGAGAGGACTTTACCGGCCCTAGACTCCGCCAGACATCGGTTTTGACAATAGACGCAGCGTAAGGGGCAGCCGCTGAAAAAGACGGTACCCGAGCCCTTGTCTCCGGAGATACAAGGCTCTTCCCAGAAGTGTAGCCCGGCCCGACCGGCTCTTAGTTCGGCTGTCTGACCGCAATAACCTCTTTGGCCTCCTAAACGGTTGACATGACAATTTCTCGGGCAAAGCTTACAGTCTTTCATATAGCTTCTATAATCTACGGGCATGGGCCAAAATCCTTTCTTTCCGCGGCAATGAAGCCACCAGAAAGAATTTTAAAACAATTATTCGTGCTTGACGAGCCGGTAGTAGGTTCCGGAGCTGAGCTCATAGACGATGAAGTAGACCAGTAGTAACAAGACACCCGCCAAGACATAGCTCCGAAGAAAGGTCTTGCTCTGAGGTGCCACAAGCATACTGACCGCTTTCCAGGTAATGGGATAAGCCGCTACCACATGGCTGAAGGTAAGAATCAAGGGCCAAATGAAGAGATAGCGCATCTGCTTCTTGGTTATCTTTAAGATAAGTTCATTTTCTAAGCCCACGGCCTGCATAATGGACACCTGACTTTGGTCTTGGATAGCTTCGGCCACTTGCTTGTAGTAGATAACCAAGAAAACACCCAGGATTAAAACGATGGAAAGGAAGATGCCTACAAAGAGGATGCCACCGTTTAGTTCATAGATGTTTTGTCTGTGCTGGTCTCTGATACCGACATCCATACTGTAATTTTCTCCCGAGTCGCGAAGCTCGTTTTCGACGATCTTTTCGACTTCACCTTCCGGTACCGTCTCCGCATCTTCAACATCAAAATTCAGTGTACGGACCAAGGCCGGCTTAAAGACTTGATTCTCAGTTTCTTGGACATTTTCCAAATAATTTCTTGCTATATCCTGCAAAACATCGTCTTCCGCAACTAAAATTTTCACCGTATCAATGGCATATATAGAGGGAATGGATAGCTCAGCGCGTTTCACCTTATATGTCTTATCTCCTATTTTCAGAGTGTCTAAGCCTTTTAAAATTTCATCGTTATTGGCGCCCACCACCAGTTCATCGGACGCAATAGCAAAGTCCTTATCGAACATTTTGTTGTATGCATCCACGTTGTGAAATAAGAACAGATAACCGGTCAGTAAGTTATTTTCCACCTCTAGTACCAATTCTTTATCTTGTGAAATGGAGCCCGGGCAAATCATCTGACTATCACGGTGGACATTCTTAAAGTAGGGACTGGCTTCCAAGTCCTTTTCTAAGGCCAAAACTTGTGTCTTAATCTCTTCTTTCGCCTGGCCATGTTGGTCTTCATCAAAGACCAAATCCAGTTTGTAGTCTTGAGGATAATTCGATTTCAGAGAATCTTCTAGGGAGATATAGACACCGCAAGATACGGCAACTACCAGTATAACGCCCGTCGATAAGACGGCCAAAGAAGCCAGAGAGTTTGTGTTAGACCTTAACTTGTAAAGCATGCCGGAGAAGGAAATAAAGTTAGAGGGTTTATAATAAAGCCCCTTCATGCTTCTGAGCCCTTTAAAAATCAGGGCCAAAATATTATTGGTGACTAAATAAGTCCCTATAATAACCAAGATTGTTGCGATTACGAAGACAAAAACAGATGTGACGATATTAAAGGTCGACCGGGCCAACTGATATCCGGTAAGAATTAAGCCCAGGCCCAAGACACCCAGGATGACTTGCCCATAGGACTTTCTTTGCTTTAACCCCGACTTATCCTGCCGTAACTGCTCAATGGGCCTATCTAAATTTAAACTAAACAGGTTCCAAATAATCAAAACAACAGCTAGGGCTACTAAAATGCCGGCATTGATTGCCAAGGCTTTGGTCGAAAAAGGAAAAGCACTCAAGCGAACATCATCGTATTGGAGCAAGCGGTTCAATAAAACAAAGAGCACCTTACCGAGTAAGAAGCCGACACCGGTCGACAGGGCCAAAATAAGAAGGCTGTTTAAGACGGTTTCTACGGCCAAAATCAGGCCCACATCTCGGCCTTCCATACCGTAAATAGCATAGAGCGCGAATTCCTTTTGTCTTTGGGAAAAGGCAAAACGGCTGGTATAAAGATAGAAAATCGCCACGAAGACGCCCATAATCACCGCTCCGGCCATCATGAGACGCACCAAAAACTCCGCCCTTTCTCTGATATAAGCGTTATCGATAAGGGCAATAAAAATATAGAGAATAGAAAAAGCCAGACCGGTAGCAACAACATAGGGAATACGGATATTGCCCATACTTTTCATGTTTTTACGGGCCAACTTAAAATAAGTCTTAAATTTAGTCATGGAGAGAACCTCCGTTTAAGAGGGTCAGACTCTTGGCAATACGGTCTTCGAAACGGACATTGTTGTCCTCTCCCCTATAAATTTCATTATAGATTCTGCCGTCTTTAATAAATAATACCCGGTGCGCGTTGGCCGCAGCCGCTACAGAGTGAGTCACCATTAGAATGGTTTGCCGGTAGTTTTGATTCAGGGTTTGGAAAATACGCATAAGACTTTGCGATGATGACGAATCCAGGGCTCCCGTGGGCTCATCCGCCAGGAGAAGCTTAGGGTAGGTTACAATGGCCCTGGCCACCGCTATTCTTTGGGCCTGACCGCCGGAAACTTCATAAGGGTATTTGGTCAGGTAATCTTGAATCTCCAAAGGAGCCACCACGGCCATGAGCCTTTCCTGCATCTCTTTTTGCGGTGTATTGGATAAGACCAAGGGCAGGAGAATATTATCTTTATTGTTGAAATTATTCAGAAGCGAATAGTCCTGGAAAACAAAACCCAGCTCCTCACGCCTAAACTTCGAAATTTGCTTTTTGGCCAAAGTAGACAAGTCTCTGCCGTCCAGAAAAACACTGCCGTCAGTTGGCTGGTCTAAAGAGCCTAAAATATTCAAGAGTGTCGTCTTGCCCGATCCCGAATCACCCATAATAGCAACGAATTCACCACGTTCAACGCTGAACGTGACTTGACAAAGAGCCTCCGTAGCACTGGCCGTTCCCTTCTTGCCGTAAATTTTTCCTACATTTTTAACTTCTAATAACGCCATCTTAAGACCTCTTTCTAGATTTCTTCTTGATTCAGTGCCCATTTTAAAGAGCCGGCCTAAAAGAAGCTTTTACGAAAACTTACAAAGCGGATTTCTTAACTTACAAAATTGTAAGTTTCTAATAACGAAGATTGATTTCATCCGGAAAGGTCAGTGCAAAACAGGTCCCCTCACCCAAGTTACTGGTCACATGAATCTGAATATTTAGAAGATCCGCAATTTTCTTGACCAGGAAAAGCCCCACGCCGGAACTCTTCTCGGCATAGGCGCCGTTAAAGCCCGAGTAGCCCTGGTCAAAAATTTTGGGCAAGTCTTCCAGCCCAATGCCTATACCCGTATCTTCTATGTAGAGGGTGCGAAGGCTACCATCAAAAGAAATATGGCAAGTCTCTTCCCGGGCATACTTGCTGATATTGGAAAAGAGCTGCTCTAATAAGAGTTCCAAATAATTTTTATCGCTGATGACCCATACATCCTCAAGGTCATAGTCGACTTTAATATGGTATCTAATAAAGAGCGTCTTATACTTCAGTAAGGCTTCCGACACAGAGTCATTTAAGTTAATAGAAATAGGGTATAAGACGGTAGCAGAGTCGGTCAGTTTTAAATAGGCCAAAGCCATATTGGTGTAATTTTCAATATCAATTAGTTTTTCTTGCCAAAGTGCCCTTTGGTCAGGTGGCAAATCTTGAATCATCAGATTAAGTGAAGTCAGCGGACTTTTTACCTGGTGTACCCATAAGAGAAAATAGGTCTTAAGGTCGGATTTGGCCATAAGCTCCTGCTTCTTATAGGCTTGAAAAGACCGGTCCAAACTTTCTAATTGCTCCTTGAGATTTTCTTCTATTTGATGACGGTTATAGCTGTACCACATCGAAAGGATAAAAACGACTGCACTAAGGCCCAAATAGATAAGATAAACTTCCCAAGGCAAAGCAAAAACAAAGAAAATAAAAGCCAGAAATACCTCAGAAAGCGTGAAATATAAAATGAGTATCTTATTTTTTTCTAAAAAATGCTTCATCGGACGCGATTAGTCATCCTTGTTTAGTCTGTAGCCCAAATTTCTTTTTGTCACGATAAAGTCTTCCAATCCTATCTCCTGCATTTTTTTACGCAGTCTGGAGATATTGACGGCCAGGGTATTCTGGTCAATGAAATCTCTTTGGTCCCAACAAGATTCCAGCAAGGCGTTCGTACTGACATAGTCGCCTTTGGCCCGAAATAAGGTCTCAATAATGCTTAGTTCGGTCTTGGTCAAATCGATGGCTAGGTCCTGATATAAAAGCTCGGACTTCCCCTGATTCAGACTGACCCCTGCAAACTGCAGATCATGATTATCCAAGTTATAAGCATAGGTTCGCCTCAAGAGGGCTCTGATTTTGGAAACGGTAAGATTCAAGTCAATAGGCTTGGTAATGTAATCATCAGCTCCTATCTGAAGGGCCATCAGAATATCCATGTTTTCATTCCTGGCCGAGAGAAAAATAATGGGAACCTGCGACTCTTTACGAATTTCTTGGCACCAATAGTAGCCGTTATAAGAAGGGAGGGTAATATCCAAAAGCACCAGGTCGGGCCAAAGCGCCTTAAATTCATCTAAAACCCGTGAAAAATCCCGGCAAAGACTCACTTCCAAGTCCCACTTGCCCAAACCTTCCTGCAAAAGTCTTGCTATAGACGGATCGTCTTCTACCAGATAAATACGCAAAATACGCTCCTTCGCTACTTTTCGAACTATCCCATTTTAAAAAAGAAGCCCTCCGAAGAGGGCTTCCAGTCACGAACTAACTAAATGTTCAATCCAACTTAGGCTTCGTGATCTGCAACATAGCGGAGCAGGTCAACAACACGGTTGGAATAACCCCACTCATTGTCATACCAAGAAATGATCTTGAAGAAGTTCTTCTCACCCTTGAGGTTGTTATCCAAGGTAGCGGAAGAATCATAGACAGAAGACAGAGGATGTCCGACGATGTCACTGGAGACAATGTCGTCCTTGGTGTATTCCAGTCTGTCCTTGAGATAGGTCTCGGAAGCCTTCTTCATAGCAGCATCGATTTCTTCAATCGAGGTTTCCTTCTCTGTGGTTACGGTCAAGTCAACAACAGAACCGGTGATAACAGGAACACGGAAAGCCATACCGGTCAATTTACCCTTAACTTCTGGTAAAACTTCACCAACAGCCTTAGCTGCACCGGTGGTGGTAGGAATAATATTGCTTGCGGCAGCACGGCCCAAACGGGGTTTCTTAACACTTACAGAGTCAACAGTATGCTGAGAAGCGGTATAAGCATGAATAGTAGTCATAAGACCCTTCTCAATACCAAAGCCTTCCTTCAAGAGAACATGGACAACAGGTGCCAAGCAGTTTGTCGTACAAGAAGCGTTAGAAATAACATTGTGCTCCTTGGCATCATATTCATCTTCGTTAACACCCATAACGATGGTTTTTACGCCACCTTTACCGGGAGCCGTCAAGAGAACTTTTTTAGCACCGGCTTGAATGTGACCTTCTGCCTTAGCCATGTCGGTGAAAGCACCGGTAGACTCGATAACATAGTCAACACCCAATTCTTTCCAAGGAAGCTCAGCCGGAGTCTTAGCAGCAGGAACGCAAAGAATTTCATCACCATCAACAACGAAGACGTCGTTAGCTTCCTTATCCGGAGAGCTCTTCTTCGTAGTGATTTCACCGTTGAATCTGCCTTGAGCAGAGTCATATTTAATCTGATAAGCGAAATAGTCTGCATCAGTATTGAAGTCCGCTACCGCTACCAGGTCAATCTCTTTACCTAAAAGACCTTGGTCATGCATAGCACGGAAAACTAAACGTCCAATACGGCCAAAACCATTAATACCAACTTTAATTGCCATATAATCCTCCTAATAACAATAAAAATACTAACAATTCAGTACTAAAAGTACCTTTGTAATGATAATAAAAAAACGAAACAAATTCAATCCGAATGTAGCCGAAGACTGTGAATTTCTTGTGAAATAGCCTTTTTCTCTATTTTGACAAGGCCGATTCACGTTATAATTCGTTATTAAGCTACTTTTTTAAATCCTCGTCCTTATCCGCTGCGTCGTCTTCATTCTCATCCGAAGAAGCTTTTTCATTAACTCTTTTTATATGTAAGAAGCGCTTGGTCGTATTCCAGGCTTCTTTCTTAATTTGATTCGCTTCATGTTCTTGAATATCCAATTCTCTCTCGAGCTTATCCAAGTCAAAAGGCAAGAGGGATTTGGTCCTCTTTTTCTCTTCTGTTTTTCCCGAACCGGCTCCGTCTTTCTCAGAAGCGCTTGAAGAATTAGTCGAACTATCTTCCTCTTGTTTTGGCCCCGGCGTAGCAACGGGAGCATCTCTTGAAATACCCATCACCTGGTCAGCGTCCGCTTCCTCCATACCGAAAAGGATCTTGTTTTCATCAACCCCCTTCTTACGGACTCGATCAGACGACCAGGATTTTACGAGTACGTAGAAAACTGAGAAAGCCGGCACTGCCAAAAGAAGACCCAAGAAACCAAAAGCTTTGGACCCGAAAGTTACTGCAAAGAAAACCAACAAAGACGGCAGCCCCACAGATTTCCCAACGACTCTGGGATAAACAAAGTTACCTTCCAATTGCTGGATAATGATTAACATCAAAAGATAAGCTAAACCTTGAATAGGCGATTCAACAAAGATAAATAAAGTACCGAATGTTCCGAATATCAGGGCACCGAAAACCGGGATAAGCTGGCCTACAGCAATCATAACGCTGATGGTTAAGGCATAAGGGAAACCGAAAATCTTCATACCGATAAAGTTCAACGTACCTAAGATAAGAGCCTCCAGTACCGATCCGCCGATAAAGCGCGAGAAGACTCTGTTGACTAGGCTGAAGAATTGAACAACCCGGTCCACGATATACTCAGGGAAAGCTGCATAGTTAAATTCCCTCATGTTACGTCCGATAGACTCTTTGCGTAGCAGGAAGTATATGGCGAAAACCAAGCCTAAAAAGGTATTAAAGAAGCGGTTAAGCACAGAAGACAACCAAATAAAAGCAGAGCTGGCAATGTTGGTCGTCGCCTCATTAAGCCAGTTAATACCGCGTTGAATTAAATTATTAACCGAGAAGCTTGAGGTCTGCAGCCATTTTACAAAGTCCGAATCATTCGTATCGAGCTTAGCTACCCATTCTTGGAAATCTTTAATCGTACCCGGCAACTTATTACCGAAAGAAATAATGGTATTTACTAAATCAGGTAAAACCAAAAAGATAATAGATCCTATGATGCCAAAGAAAATGAGAAAGGCCAAGATCATAGAAATAGGTCGGCGAATTTTTTGTCTAATCGTGTCTCCCCTCTTCCATGTCCGGGAAAACAGTAGTTTTTCTAAGCCCCTCATGGGGAGATTCACAACAAATGCGATGAAAGCACCGATAAATAGCGGTGAAAAAAAGGAGAAAAAAGAGCTCAAAAAACGCGGAATAAAATCCAGGCGTTGCATAAGCCAAACCATGGCCAATGTAATGGCGACCAATGATAAGATGCCTTTTTTCGTCTCAGAAGTTAGCTTCATAAGAGCTCCTTGCTTTTAATTTAATAGCTTTTATGATAGCACAACCAAGACCTTTTCAAGGCACAATTATTCAAATTTTTCGACCTGGCTAAAGAGTCTTCTGAGTCTTTCCGGTACGCGATTTAAAGGTTGCCCCTGATTTAACCACAAGAGATGGGCGTTGACGCCGGCGTTAAAGTGGATTTGGCCGTGGTACTCTTCCAGGGCCAAGAGCTTAGACAATTCCAGCATATTGGGTCTGGCCTTTTGGCCGAACGCCATGTAAATATGCTTGTCTCTAATCTCGATCTGTTCTATGCCCATGAGACCGGCTCTGGATTTCACATAAGAGATGTCGGCCAAAGTATAAGTCGCCTGAGGCAATTCACCGTAGCGGTCACTTAGCTCATCTAAGACATCGTAGTAGTCCGCCAAATTCTCGATATCCATAATGCGTCGATACATGTCCATACGTTGGCCTTCGTCCGGAACCAAGTCGGGCGGAATATAAGCGTCCAAGGATAAGGCAATCTGAGTCTGAACTGCCTTGGGGGCCTGATAGATCGATTCGGCCAAAGAAGACGCACCGGCGGCCTTCTCCTTTTCCCCATCTTCCTTTGAGGCCTTAATCCGGACGGGCTTAGTCTCCTGATTGTCGACTTCTCCTTGAAGATTTTCTTTAAGCTTTTCTTCGGCCAGGAGATTTTCCACTTCTTCTTCCAGCATCTGGACATAAAGCTCATAACCTATAGCTGCCATATGGCCGTGCTGTTCAGCACCCAGGAGGTTACCGGCGCCTCGAACTTCCAGGTCACGAAGTGCAATCCTAAAACCCGCACCTAACTCGGTGTACTCACGGATGGCGGCCAAGCGTTTCTGAGCGTCCTCGTTCATGACCTTGTCTTTTTCATATGTTATATAAGCATAGGCCTGGCGACCCGAACGGCCGACCCTACCCTTTATCTGATAAAGCTGCGACAGGCCCAGACGCTCGGCCATAGTCACAATCAGGGTATTGACATTGGGCATATCGATACCGGACTCAATAATTGTCGTGCAAAGCAGGATATCAGCATCTCCCTGAACGAAGGAGTGGATAACATCCTCCAACAAGCGTTCCGGCATTTGGCCATGGGCGATCAAAATACGAGCTCCGGGCAGAAGTTTCTCCAGCTTCTCGGCCTCTTGATTAATCTTTCTCGTGTTATTAAAGAGATAGAAAACCTGACCTCCGCGTCCGATTTCTCTCTGAATAGCATCGCCTATGACGTCTTCTTGATATTCCATGACAAAGGTCTGGACCTCTCGCCTGTTCTGGGGCGGTTCTTCGATGACGGAAATATCCCGCACGCCCGACAGGGACATGTGAAGTGTTCTGGGGATAGGCGTCGCACTCAAAGCCAAGACATCAATATTAGGATAGAGGGCCTTGATTTTCTCTTTATCGTTGACACCGAAACGCTGCTCCTCGTCAATAACGAGGAAGCCCAAGTCCTTAAACTTGACATCATCGGACAAAATCCGGTGGGTCCCGATGACGACATCAATATCGCCGGTCCGAAGCCCTCTCAAAGTCTTCTTCTGCAAAGCCGGCGAGGCAAAACGCGAAAGATGGCCTACCCGAACCGGGAAATTGCCTACCCGTTCCAGGAAATTTTCATAATGCTGCTGGGCCAAAACCGTAGTAGGAGCCATGAGGGCTGCCTGTTTACCGCCGTTAACCGCTTTAAACATGGCACGGAAAGCGACTTCCGTCTTGCCGAAACCGACGTCTCCTATTAAGAGCCGATCCATGACCTTGTCCGTTTCCATATCGGCTTTAACTTCGGCAATAGCTTGCAGCTGGTCATCAGTTTCTTCAAAGGGGAAACTTTGAGAAAACTCCTCATCCCAAACCGTGTCCGGCGGGAAGGCATAGCCTTTAACCCGGCTTCGTTCGGCATAGAGTTTAACCAGGTCATAGGCCAAAGCCTTGATAGACTCTCTGGCTCTACTTTTTAGTTTGTTCCATTCGCCTCCGCCCAAAGAGGACAACTTAGCCTGGCTACCGCCTGTGGCAACATAACGACGCAACTGGTCCAAAGACTCAACGGGCACATAAAGTACGTCGTTATCCTTATATTGCAGTTCGATGTAGTCGTGCTTGGACCCGTCTATCTCCAGGGTCTTAATACCTACATAACGCCCTATACCGTGGACCTCGTGGACAACCAGGTCGCCGACATTCATATCGGAAAAAAAAGCAATAGGAAGGCCTTCTTGTTTCTTATGTCGCCTTCTCTTTTTCCGCTCCGTACCGAATACGTCCTGGCTTCCTAGAACAAGAAGTCCTGCACCGGGCCATTCAAAACCTCTCCCCAAGGCTAGAGGAATCAGGCGCTCTACACTGCCGGGCGCTCTTTGTAAAAGCTCCGTATGCATGCGGTCCCGACGATTTTGGTCCGAAACGTAGATGTAAGTTTTTTCATTGAGGTTCTGACGTTCTTTTAAGGTTGCGAAAAGTTTGTCCTCATAGCCCCTATAATTTTCCGTAGCACGACTCTGAAGGCTATAGGACTTAGACTTGGGAAAACCGCTGCCGGGCTGGCCCAAGAGCGAGAAATTCAGGCAGGAAAAATTTTGGTCCAAGCGCTTCAGGACCTCATGGCCTGAAAAGAAAATCTCTAAATTAAAAGACGTCCCCTGGCCATTTTCTATAAGCTGCTGACTTTGCAGGTAGTGGTCTCTATCATAGGCGTCCATCTTTCGGCTGATGTCAGGCATTTCTGATAAAATCGGCCGATAGTTGAGCTTCTCCAAGACATCCAGGAAATTCGTTTTCTCGGGGAAAATAAGAGGGATATAGCGGTCCAATACGCCCGAATCCGAACTATAAAGGATTCTCTCCACTTCCTGCCCGATAAAAGACTCAAAAGTCTCCAAATGGGACGGTGAGAGGCCTTGTTTTTTCATATTTAAAATCTGCGACTTGGACCAGGCCTCCAGCTCATGGCCCAGTTCTTGCCTTTTAGCTGTGTTTAGATAAAACTCTTTGGCCGGCGGAATCGAAATCGAGGGACAAGGCGCCACCTGGCGCTGGCTTACCGGATCAAAAAATCGCAGTTGGTCAATCTCATCATCAAAAAAAGAAATCCTAATGCCGTATAAGTCCAAACGGTCTTCTTCCGCTTCTTCCTCGGGTACCGGTCTGTCGATAGGGATAATATCCAAAATATCGCCTCTTAAAGCATACTGTCCCGGGGCGTCCACCAGGGGCACTCTTTCGTAGCCCATGGTCTCAAGTTTCATGCCGGCATCCTGAGGTTCAATAAGTTGACCTAAGCTCAAGGACAAGGTCCTGGACTTCAGACTATCGGCACTCGGAACCGGTTGGAGCAAGGCCTGGCCGGTCACGATAATAAAGGGCTTTTGGCCCGAAATCAGGCGGTTTAACAAGTCCAGCCGCTTACGGTTCGCATCCATGGAGGAAGCATCAATAGGTGACAACTGGAACTCACGCTCGGGGAAAAGTCCCACCTCGTCCGGCCAAAAAGCTTCCAGTGCCTCCGCCATCCTTCTGGCCTGGAGGCTATCTTGGACAATAAACACAAGACCCTGGTCCTCATCTTGGGCCAAAGCCAAGGCCGCCGCTATAAAGGCCTGGTGATTTTCGACGGGACCAATCACGTTAAGATGTTGACACTTTTGATAAGCGCCTCTTTGCCAATCGTTAAGGAGCGAAACAAATTTAGGGTCTCTTGAAGCCGCCTCTAAAATCCATTTGTAATCTAATTCCGACACGATGAACCTTCTTTAGCTAAGCATTAAAACGGGTCATGGCAATCTCAAGACCCTCAGTCAAATATGTTTCCACAATAGAAGCCACCTTGGGCCAAACCGGTTTCAGCATCTCTTCTTCAGCTAAAGAGAGCCTTCCTAAGACATAGTCGATAATATCGATATATTCCGGCTGGGGGCCGATTCCTAAACGAATCCTGGGGAAATCTTCCGTCCCTAAAGACTTTTTTACCGACTTCATACCGTTATGAGAGCCTGCTCCTCCCTTTTTTCTGATACGGATATGGCCTAAGTCAATATCAATATCGTCGTAAATAACCATGCTATTTTGAGAGGGCACCTTGTAATAATTCTGCAACATACTGATGGCATCACCGCTACTGTTCATAAAGGTCTGAGGCTTAACCAGGAGGACTTTTCGCCCCTTAATCGTAACCTGACTGGTTAGGGCCATAAACTTAGTTTTCTGCCAATTGCCCTTGTAATGTTGGGCCAAAGTATCCACGGCCATAAACCCCATGTTATGCCTGGTATTCTCGTATTCCTTGCCCGGATTTCCTAAACCGCACAACAAAATGAGCCCTTCATCAGGCTCCGACTTAAGAAACATATTTCTTCTCTTATTTTTGTTAAACAAAGTGCTTCTCCTTGTTTTGTCAACTCGCTAGATTATAACATGTAGGCCCTTGAAATACTCCTGTAATCTTCATGAAATATTATTTTGTCCACGGTCCGCGAACAGATTCCTTGACAAGGTCTTGTTCGGCCATTTTAGCTAAGGCCAAAGAAAAGCTGTTGATAAATGTGGAAACTGTGGATAACTTTGTGGACAGGTGTCCTTATCGGCCTAAATTTGTTAGTACATTGTAAAAAATCTTAAATATTCATTGAATTGTCCACAATGTGTATTTTATACACCGTCCACAAGAGAAAAACAGGGGACCTAAATCCCCTGTTTCTCGAAAAATGCCTTTGAAATATTAAAAATCCTGTTAAAGTCGGTCCAGATTTACCCTTTGGCCGGGTGTGGTTAGGCCCAAAATTTGTGTTTTTTGACCGACTTCTTCGGCCAATAAGTCCGGCAGCTTAACCCCACCATTCAAATGATCGGGTACCAGATAGTCTGTATCCGCATGGTCTAAAAATACTTCGGTGCCCAACAAGGCCTTGGGCCCCAGGCGCAGATCTACCGGAATCATGCTAAGCCAAATGCGGTCTCCGTCTAAAAGTTTCTCTAATAAGGAAAGTTCCCTTAGATAAGCCGCTTCCATTACACGGTCGGTATCCTGCTCTTCCCAGTCCCAGAAATTAAGGTCACCGGCATGAAAGATTGGGCCGTCATTCGTTCGAAGTAAGAAAGACGAGCCTTCATCGGTCGATCCCAGAACATCCAGCGAAAAGAGGCCGGTCCTCTCTCTCTCTTCCTCCGAAAACAGATGCGAAAAACCCTTCTTAACCTGGTAGACCCTATCGCTTTCTCTAGGCACATAATTGGGCGGCATAGGGCAGGTTTCATCTAGGAAATAGCTACAAGTCCCCGGATAATCAAAATCCAATATCTCAGAATTCCAATGGTCATAGTGACCGTGCGAAACAAAAAAGTAAACCGGCTTGCTGGTCGTGGTATAGCGGGACAAAATTTCGGCCGGGTCATTGAAGAAATCAAAAACCAGGACCACCTTGTCCAGCTCCAACAAGAAGCCGCTGTGGTTTAATAAAAACAATTGCTTCACGGACAAACTCCTCTCTAGCTTTGTATTGAAAGATTCTATCATGTATCTAGTGTATAATTCAGTTATCTTTGGCCTATAAAGCGGAGGACAAATAGACATGCACAGCTTTAAGAAAAAACTGATGGTCCTGAGCCTGGTATTTCTTGTGGGACTTAGTGCCTGTAAAGGCAACGGCCCCGATGAGGAAAAAACCGTCCCGTCCGAATCCACTCCGACAGTCAATACGGAAGAAAGCGCTCCCACCAGGGCACCCTTATCCACCGAACCGGGCGAAGAGGAAGTGACCGATGCCGCTACAATAAACGAAATTACACGCTACGTCCGTGACACCGTTAACGGTCCCTTTAGAAGCTATACCGCCTTTCCTAACTTTACCGCCATTAATGAAATTCCTCCTATTGTCTTTGCCGGCAACCGCATGCTCAACCGGGTAACGACCAACTTGGGCTTGGAAGAAATCAGTCGGACCTCCTACGAGGCTTATCTCAAGGAAAATTTCAATCCTGAAATCAGCCTCCCTTTAAATGCCAATTACGAACTGGCCTATAATAAGGAAAAAGATAGCTTTAGCCCTACACCGGAAGATACAGACCGAAACTTCTCCCCTTTCTCTTATTTCTTAGACTCGGTAGTGACTAAAACCGGCGACACCTACTATTTTGATACCTACGAAATGCAGTACGAATTCGTCAATGCCGAAACCGGCCGGGAGGAAACGGATAATCCCATCGCTCGCATGATGATTGACGGGGTCACCATAGGTTTCTCCGTCCCTGTCGGAGGCCAGGACCTGCAATTAATAGACTACAGACCTTTGGCCAAAACCCGCTACACCCTGGAGAAAAATGCTTACGGCAAGTTCAATCTCTTGGCCAGGCAAAGCCTTCCCTCTGACCAAGCTTATAAGGAAGAGGCCAAAAAGCACTTCAATGCGGTACAAGCTCAAAGAGGTACTGTCTCCGGCGTTGGCTCCAACACATTGGCCGTCCGCAGCTGGGCCAGTATGGATGCCGGCATTGTAGGCAGCTTAGAGCAAGGAAACCAGGTCTACTTCGTCAACGTATTCCCGGACACCGCTTTCTATCTGGCAGCCCCCGCTTCCGATGATCCCGGAATCTTCAACTACGCTTACGGCTTCGGCTTCATGGCTAAGGATTATATCCACTAAATTCTTGAATTTTACTTCTGACAGGACTAAGATTCAGGGTATGGAAAATGTGGATGAAGAAATAAATTTACCCTTACTTGGCCTGAAGGGTGTTTTGACAGGCCTTTTTTCAGGACTCATAGTCGTCTTATATCGTTATATCATCGGTCGGGGAAGCAACTTATCCTTAAAAGCCTATCAACTAATGCGACAAAAACCACTCCTGGTCTTGCCCTGGTTGGGTTTTATCATTTTGGCAGGTTTTATTATCGCCTACCTGGTCCGAAAGGAACCCATGGCGTCAGGTTCCGGTATTCCTCAAGTAGAAGGGATTTTCTCCCACGGGCTTAAAATTTTGTCCATGCCGGTCATCTTGGTCCGTTTCTTAGCCGGTACGGTGGCGTCTTTCTTCGGTTTATCGCTGGGCCGTGAAGGTCCCTCTATTCAGATGGGGGCTTGCGGAGGTGAGCTCATCGGCCAAAAATTTAGTTCTTCAAAAAAAGAAAAGGGCCTTCTTATCACCGGCGGTGCGGCTGCAGGTTTGGCGGCTGCTTTTAACGCTCCCTTGTCCGGTATGGTATTCGCTTTAGAGGAAGTCCATAAGGCCTATTCCAAAAACGTGCTGGTCGTAGGAGCTACTGCTGCCCTAACGGCAGACCTGGTTTCTAAAATCTTCTTTGGTACCATTCCCGAGCTAAGTTTTGTCGTCATGCCGGACTTTACCGGTATACATTATCTTTGGCTCCTCCCACTAGGATTTATATCGGGTCTAGTAGGCTCTCTCATTAACAAAGGACTTTTAAATTTTCAAACATTCTATAAAAAAATCCCCCCTAAATTTCGACCCCTCCTGGCTTTAGCTATTGCCTTACCTTGCGGCTTATTCTTGCCAAACATTTTGGGTGGTGGCAGAAATCTGGTCTCTCTTTCCGAAAAGAATCAATTAGCCCTTAGCACAGCCATTATTTACCTCATTGTTAAATTGCTTTTCACCTGCACCAGTTTCGGCTCCGGAGCGCCGGGAGGTATCTTTATGCCGATTTTGGCCGTAGGCGCACTGACGGGTAATGTCTTAGGCCAGATGGCAGTCAGCCTTGGCATGGGTAGTATCTATATCCCCTACTTTGTTGTCTGTGCCATGGCAGGTACCTTGGCTGCATCTGTAAAAGCACCTTTAACCAGTATCCTACTAATTGCTGAAATGACCGGATCCTTAACCCATATGCTCCCCATTTCGACTTCGGCTATTTTAGCCCTGTTTATTTCTGACAATCTAAGAATCGTGCCCATTTACGATGCCCTTTTGGAGCGCATGTCCAAGCCTAAGGCTGAGGTTAAAGTTCCTATCGAGGATACTAAAAAAGCTTAAGCGAAGTTGGAATAGTCTATCGCTGCCCTACGTTTTTGCTAAATAAATACTTTTAATGCACGTGTTGACAAGATGGCTCTTATGACTTAAAGTATGAATCTGTTCATGGGACACGGGGGTGTAGCTCACCTGGGAGAGCGCTTGAATGGCATTCAAGAGGTAAGGGGTTCGATCCCCCTCATCTCCACCAAATACGTTAAAAGCCCTTATTTTAAGGGCTTTTTCTTATTTTAGGCGTACTGAAAACATATTAAAAAACTATTCAAACGAAAGTTAAATTTAAGACTTGATGTTGATAAAATTTGGGGCTCTGCAGCATTTCCTAGCTTCTCCGGGCTGATACACATGCCTATTTCAATTGCTCAGGCTAATACGATTGGATTGCAAAATAAAAGAACTGTTTTAATTATTATTATCATCACCACAATTTTCTTTGCAATCCGGGATTCATTCAGCTCTTTCATCTGTAATGATATGTTCAACGCCGGTATGATCGGATTGCAGGTATTCTTTCATAAAAGATGGAAAAGCTTTAAAACTACTAAGCTCATCAATCGGTATCCAGTGCATAGACTCTTTTACGCCGCCCATAGTAAAACTCCGGCTGTTAAGATTTTTATTACCCTTCGGTTTCATCATGTAATAGAAGGCAATCTCATGGCAATCAATGCCATTTAAGTCGAAACTTCCGACAAAGAAATTCTCATGTATCACAGCAAGATAATCTATCTCATATTCAACCCCTGTTTCTTCAAATACTTCCCTTTTTACGGCCTCTTCAGATGTTTCCCCTAAATGGACTGCTCCGCCTATGGAGTAGTAATAGTCATTAACTTCATTTCCTGCAAACAAGACGCAATTCTCTTCGACTATAATTGCTGCTGCTCTATATCTAAACCACTTATCTCCTTTTCTAAAACCACAATCATATTCCATCTCCTATCCCCCTTTATTTCACATTGGTCTACACTTGATATATCTTTTGCTTCATTTAGAGATAATTTCCTGCCCTTCTTTTACGTCTACATCTTTTGGCAAATATAAGACCTTTCCTAAATCTTCAGGTGAAGACTCACCAACTTGAAAGGGATACTCTTTTCCATCTATAAGCACAGTTTTTGCGTTTGCATTGTTATGAAATATAGATTTGGATAATATAAGCTGTGTCATGTATTTGTCTTTCATAACATTAATAACCTTATTCATAGACTTTCCTTTCCATAACAATAATTATATCTTATCAAATTAGCATACTTTTTGATTCTCTTATTCATTCTTATATTTAATCAATTCCTTAATTTACAGCTTTTGCTTTTACCACTAAGTCTTGTACAATAAAAATCTAAAACCAAAGTGGTGCAACAAAGGAGTACAGAGTTATGAAAGCGAATCTCAATTGGCTGACCGATCCCACGGTCTTTCGTGTCAACCGACTAGATGCCCATTCCGACCATATCCACTACGCAAACGAGCAAGAGCTAGAAGACGGCAAGTCCTCGTTCGGTCAATCTTTAGACGGACGCTGGCGTTTTTCGTGGAGCAAAAATCCTGCATGCCGTCCTGAAGATTTTTGGCAAGAAAACTACGATGATTCAAACTTCGACAATATTATGGTGCCGGGTCATATAGAGCTACAAGGTTACGGCCAAATCCAGTACATCAATACCCTCTACCCCTGGGACGGCAAGGCCGAAATCCGCCCACCCGAAATCGACTGGGATAACACGTCTGTCGGAAGCTATGTCCGAACCTTTGATTTGGAGCCCGGTCTTCTGGGTAAAACCGTATGTGTCCGTTTCCACGGTGTAGAGCAAGCCTTCTATGTCTGGCTCAACGGCCACTTCATCGGCTATGCCGAGGACAGCTTCACGCCGTCTGATTTTGATTTAACCCCTCACATCAGGGAAAAGAATAACCGTTTATGCGTTGAGGTTTATAAGCACAGCAGCGCTTCCTGGATTGAAGATCAGGACTTCTTCCGCTTCAGCGGCATTTTCCGCAGTGTAGAACTTTGGGCCAAACCGGAAACCCATATAGAAGATATGTGGCTTAAGACAGGCCTTAAAGAAGATAACAGCACCGGTACTATGCAGGTGCGCCTCCAGGTGGACGGACCTTTGGGCGAAGTACATTGTGAAATCAGCCACCCGGACTTTGGCCTTGTCTGGAACGATATGCTGGACTTAACTCAAGACGGAAAATATCTGTTCTCACAAGAATTGGAGTTTGAAGATGTCTTGCCCTGGCAGTACGAAACGCCCGAACTTTATGATGTCAAGCTAACGGTGCGAAATGACCAAGCCGATATCACGGAACTGGTCCCCTACCGCACCGGCTTTAGGCGTTTTGAACTTAAAGACGGCCTCATGCTTCTTAACGGCGAACGCCTGGTTATTCGCGGGGTTAACCGCCATGAATGGAGTCCTCATACGGGACGGGCTATTAATATAGAAGATATGGAAAGGGCTATGGATACCATTCTCCGGAACAATATGAATGCGGTCCGTACCAGCCACTATCCGAACCAGACGCCTTGGTACCATATGTGTGACGAGGAAGGCATCTACCTCATGGACGAGGCTAACCTGGAAAGTCACGGGTCCTGGCAAAAGTTAGGTTCCATTGACCCCAGCTGGAATGTACCGGGCAGTGTCCCCGAGTGGAAGGACTGTGTTTTGGACCGTGCCGAGTCTATGTTCGAACGAGACAAAAACCACGTCTCTATCCTCTTCTGGTCCTGCGGCAACGAGTCTTATGCCGGAGAAAATATTTTAGCCATGGCAGATTGGTTCAGAGCCCAAGACCCCGGCCGCTTGGTCCACTATGAAGGCATCTTCCACCATAGAGAATTCGACCAGATCTCCAACATCGAAAGCCGCATGTATGCGCTACCGGCTGATATAAGAGCTTATTTAGAAAACAAGCCGAAAAAACCCTTCATCCTTTGTGAATACATGCATGATATGGGTAACTCTCTGGGCGGTATGGAAAGCTATATCAAGCTGGAGGAAGAATATCCCCAATACCAGGGCGGCTATATCTGGGACTACATGGACCAGGCTCTTTGGCATAAGGATCCGTCCGGCAAAGCTTATCTGGCCTACGGCGGCGATTTCAACGACCGCCAAAGCGACTATGCCTTTAGCGGCGACGGTATTGTCTTCGCCGACGGCATGGAAAAACCTGCCATGCAGGAAGTCCGTTACTGGTATGCGCCAAAAGAAATAAGGGATGCCATGGACCAAGAAAACCGTGCAATGGCGGAGGCGGTAAAAGCGCTACCCACTCGCAAGAGTCCTTTAAAAATTGTGCATGGTGACGGCGCTTTGGGCGTTTCAGGTGAAGATTTTGAAATTCTCTTCTCTTACGCGGAAGGCGGACCTTCTTCACTGGTTTCCAAAGGCAAAGAATGGATTTGGCGTGCACCTCGTCCGGCATTCTGGCGGGCTGCAACGGAAAATGACTTAGGCAATAAATTTGCGCCCGAGACAAGTATTTGGTCTGCGGTAGATGCTTGGCAGGTCTGTAGCGACATAAAAGTTTTGGAAGAAAACGAAGACAGGGTCTCCATTCGCTTTACTTACACCGCCCCTGCCATGCCGGAGCTTAAGACCGATGTCACCTACACCGTTGCCGACGGCTGCCTGGATATTTGCTTAAGCTACTACGGTGCCGAAGGAAGACCTCAGCTACCCTTGTTCGGAATCCGCTTTTCAACACCTGAACCGGTAGATGAAGTGTCTTGGCTAGGTCTTAGCGGAGAAACTTACCCTGACAGAAAAAAAGGCGGTCTCTTCGGTTGGCACCAAGAAACACCGCATATTCCGGATTACCTTTGGCCTCAGGAGTGCGGTGCCCATACCGATACACATCAGACTGTTTTAAGAAGAGGTAAATCTACTCTGACCTTCGAGAAAAAGGATGCTCCCTACATCTTCTCCGCTATTCCTTATACTCCTTTACAGTTAAGCCAGGCCTATCACAAGGTTGAGCTGCCCGAGCCTTGCAGAACCGTGGTAACGCTTTGTGGAGCCATGCGTGGTGTTGGCGGCATCGACAGCTGGATGTCCGATGTGGAAGAAGCCTATCACATTCACTCAGATAAGGATATGACTTTCTCTTTTAGGGTTCATTTATAGAGCAATTGACTTCACATATTAGCTTCAACGACAAAAGCCCTTGGTTAGGCCAAGGGCTTTTGTGTTGTCGTTATTTAATTAAAATACGTTCGCTATTTCTTGTCTCTCTTGGCCGCATCGGCTTCGTACATTTCCTTAACAACATCGTATGCTAATTTCGGTCTTCTAAATTCATCGACAATACCCTTATTGTTATAGGTACGAGGGCGTTTCTGAAACCACTCTTCCTCTGTCACCCGCACGTCTGCAAACTGCCATAGGTACACTCCTGCTATATCAGGATGATTGAGATACTCTTCCAGATTTTCCCTAATAATGTCACACTGACGTTCCTCAGACCATTTTGCATGCGTACGGTCTCTATAGCCATAAACTGCTCCGGCACCAAATTCACTTACAATAATCGGTTTCCCGTCGCCACCGGAAGACTTAATCCAATCCAGGATTTTCTTATTCGTTACCTTGGACGGCTCTTCTACATACCAGCCGGCGTACATGTTGTAAGAGACAACGTCCGGAATATCCAAGCAAATGTCGGTATAATACTGGAAGGTGGCAAAAGTCGTCAAACGGCTCTGGTCTAGCTCTTTCAAGAGTCCCAGCTGTGCCTCGTATTTTACACGGCCTTCTGGTGTCTGACTGGCACATTCGTTCATGACACCCCAAATATAAATTGACGGATGATTATAGTGCTGAGCTACCATCTCGCGGATACAGTCTTCTGACTGGCGGTCGAAATTAGGATTCAGCATGCGGTCTAATTCAAAACCTCTGGCATGGGACTCTTCCCAGACCAAAACCCCTCGCTCGTCACATAAATCTAAGAACATGGAGTCGTTAGGATAGTGCGAGCACCGCACCGAATTAGCCCCTAAATCTTCCAAAATATCCATATCTTTCATCATGAGCTGCAAAGGAACGGCACAACCCACCACGGCATAATCTTCATGACGGTTGAAGCCTCTAATAAAGACCGGTTGACCATTCAAAAGAATTCTTTTACCGTCTTGTCTGATAGTACGAAAACCGATACGCTCGATGCGGTCATCAAACAAGACTTCGTCTTTGGCCAAAGCCACTTGCAAGAGATAAAGATTGGGTCTTTTATCTGACCAAGCTTTCACATCCGGGAAGTCTTGTTTCCAATGAATCTCAACGCTTTCGCCACTGTCCAGCAGAATATCCTCTTGATGGAAGACTTTGGCCCTGAAATCGTAATCATTATCTTCATTAAGCGAAGCTTGGAGTGAACAGGCCCTGGGTTCGGACGCTAAATTCTCTACAAGCACCTTAATTTCTGCTTGCCAAAAACTGTTCTCACAAAGTGGGGTGACATGAACCTGCTTTACATAAAGGTCCGACAGAGTTTCCATCTGAACAGACCTGGTAATACCGCCGTAGCTGTAATAGTCGTTCGGAACGTGCAAAGAGGAAGCCTCACTGAAACGATTATCAACCACTACTTCCAGCTTGTGATTCCCGGCGACCTGGTTGGGAATAATTAGCTCAAAACCGGTAAAGGCGTTGTAATGGTGCCCCACCTTTCGGTCATCCCAAAAAACATCACAAGTATGACTCACGCCTTCAAAAAAGAGCTTCACGTGGGTATCTTCAGATAAAAATAGCTGCTTCGTATAAGTGCCTACACCTCGATAGGTCATAAAGTCAGGATGCTGCTCAAACGCTCCCGGGACCGGCAGGCAGTAAGCTTTTTCGAATCCCTCCATCCTGAAATCCCAGACACCGTCTAAATTTCGGCTCCGTCGCACACAGTTTTGTTGAAATAGACGCATAGTTTTGCTCCTTAAATCTGTCCAAAAATAAAGCTGCCTTTTGCGGTCAGGGACCTGCATCAGACAGCTACCAGCTTATACTTTTTAGAAAAGACTTACCATAAATCGAGCTCTTCTCCACTGTGTTTCATCAACGCTTCCACAAAGAAGTAATCTCCATAAATTATGGTACCTTCTCTGTTCTCCTCACTATGATAAGCTTCCGTGCACTTCTCTAAGAGATTATCAATCTCATGCGAAAATTCACAACGATTTTCAATTAAAGCGTCCAGTAAGCGTTCGGCATGGTGCGTGTAAATATCCTTATCACGACCCTCAGAGAATTTAGCAATTTCCAATAAACCGGATGCCGCAATAGCAGCAGCCGTGCTGTCTTCGTAGTTAGGTTCATAAGGTTGACGAAAATCTACAGGAATCAGGCCGTTATCCGGAATGTTGGCAATAAAATAGTTCGCAACTCGCTTAGCACACTCCAGATACCGTTCTTCTTTTGTGTGCTTGAAGCTTAAAGCCATTCCATATAGTGCCCAAGCCTGCCCGCGTGTCCAAGACGAGCCCACATCGTATCCTTGTCCACCGTAGGACCTTATTCTCTCTCCTGTTTCTAAGTCGAACTCTACAATATGAGCCGAAGAGCCGTCACCTCTAATAAAATTAGCGATTGTGGTATCAGCATGAGCTTTAGCAATCTGTGCATACCTTGGATCAGTAGTTTCCTCCGTGGCCCAATACAGAAGCGGCAAATTCATCATACAGTCAATAATGGCCCAGCCTCTATGGTCAGCATTCTCGTCCCAGTCATTCCAAGCTCTGATAAATCTGCCTAAGGTATTGAAACGTCCGGCCATATCTCCTGCCGCTAAAATAGCTCTGTTCTTGGATTTCTCATTTTTAAATTGACGGTAATTAGCTACTGAGGTTTGTAGCCATTTGAAACCATTGTCATGATCCAAAGCATGATAGTCCATGAGAGTCTGGTCCAACTGCTCTTCGACAAACTCTGCATTTTCACGAAAAATCTCGGACTTATCCAAAGTGTAAAGTTGCCACATAAAACCGCCCCAAAAACCGTTAGTCCACCAGGACACATTAGTTTCGAGCTTGTCATCGAAACGACCATTCCGGGTCGTATAAGGAATCCTGCCCTTATTCCGCTCAGCCACGATGCGTTCTTTCTCTGCAATTTTTTGCAAAACTTCCCTGTAATTATGCTTCATTAATCTACTCCTTCTATTTGCTCCCTGAAACAAGGAATTGCTAGCCCAATATTATATTGCATGATCTATAATAGAGTGCTCACCTAACCATATCTTCTTTGCAGTCCAAGCATCATCTCCATTTGCCCAAAAATCATCTTCCGGATTCAAGCCTAATGGTAGAAAAATTGCTGAACACAAATATAAACTTCCTATATTAATGTATTCCTCCGCCAATTCCGCTTGCTCTCCTATGATTCCCGGCAGAAGCCATCCTTCTTCGTCAAAAATAGATATATCATCCATTGTGCGTCTTAAAACCGCGGTTAATGCCGTTCGAACGCCTGCAGGTGATAAATGCTCTTCAAGTCTATGCTGCAAGGCACATTGAGATAACAACTGAAAAGCACCAAAACGATAACAAATAGACCGACCTATAATAGGATAAGATCCTTCTGGAGAAATCATCCGTTCTAATACAGAAGCATGCCTTGCTGCACGCTCAAGTACCTTAGGCCTTACGGCAGCAATTTCAGGATGCTTATCCTCAAACATATTTACCAAGTCAACATACATGGGCTGAATAACAAAGCTGTTGTAATAATCCCAGTGAAAATCAGGGCCGTCACCGTATACACCATCACCCAGATACCAGTCTTGAAATTGTCTGATTGGATAAAGAATTCTCATAAGATCATAGTCTTGACCTAAAACATATAAACCAGCCTCTACCATTGCGCTAAAGAATATCCAATTACAATTGTGCGCTGTAATGGTCCTAGAACTTCTCAGAGCATCCGCTAAATTATTTTTCGTCTTTTCAGGTAAGAGTTCGCCTAGTTGTTTAGGTGCTCTAACTAAAGCATGCGCTAAAAAGGCAGCATCCACCAGAGGCTGGTCTCCCTCGTTAAACTGCATGAAATCCTTAGAGTCAGGATTAGAACATTGATCTAAACAAACCCGAACCTTTTCTCGGTAAATTTTTTGAAGAGCGCGTTCTTCATCATCCAATTCAGAACTATCCAGTTCCAGCCATGGAGCAATGCCAAGAATACTCCGGCCAAAAGCTTCTAATGGAGCAAATTTAGAACGCTCATGATGGAAATCTAAAGGAAGGCATTCGTGTAAAGTTCCAGTCTCTAAAGCATCTAAAACCGGGCTTACAATTTGCAGCATTTTTTCTAACCATTCTTTTCTAATTGCTATCATGAACTTCAACCTCGGATCGTTATCTTATTTTATACTTAATCCATTATAAGAAATAACATTGTTTATACCAAGGCATGATATGCTGTTTTACTGCAAAACGCCATTTGTCAATGAAATAGAGTATCATTATCATGCTTTGGAGGATAAATCATGTTAAGAAATATACTAAGTCAACACGCTATGGACTTGAAACGTCCGGAGCAAGATTATCGTATCGAAAACAGAGATTTTTGGGACAATCACGGCCCCGAAAGGCGAGATGTTTTTATAAAAGAAGCCACACAGACAATTGATAAGACTCCTGTCCCCTTCTCTTGGGACAAATACAATCTCTACTTTGAAAACGGCAACCGCATAGTATTCGAAAATGATTATTTCGATCGCAGACGTCTGCTAAACCTCCGAATCCTGGCAGAATGTTTTGAAAATCAGGGACGTTTTCTGCCGGCCATCATAGAAAGCCTACGAAGCATCCTTGACGAGCCTATATGGACCCTTCCTGCCCATATACCGGCTGCTCCGCCGGAAGGTACGCCGCCCGCTGAATCCGGAGAGCAAACCGTCGCCCTCTTCTCTGCTGAGACTGCGGCACAGCTGTCTTTGGCCGCCTACATACTCCAATCCATTTTACCCTCTGAGCTTTATGAAGAAATTCAAACAGAGCTAAACAATCGTATTTTCCGCCCCTATGCAACACACTTCTACAAGTGGATGGGACAAGAAGGCGAAAAGCTCATGAATTGGACGACATGGATAAGCCAGAATATGCTGATTGCCATCGCCTATGCAGACCCCAAAATTCCCGCTGAAGCGATTATAGAAAAGGCTGTCCGTAGTCTGGATATCTACTACACCTACTACGGTGATGATGGTTGTTGTGATGAGGGACCCCAATATTATCGCCATGCCGGACTTTCACTTTCGACAGCTATGTACCTACTAAGTAAGTTGAACCCTGCCTTTGCGGCAACTTATAAAGAAAACAAATACCGCAATATCGCCTTGTTTATTTTAAATATGCACATCGACAGTGAATATTATTTCAACTTTGCAGATGCCTCGACCAAAGCCGGTCACTGCAGTGCACGGGAATTTCTGTTCGGTAAACAGATAGACTCACTTCCCTTAATGAATTTCGCGGCAGAAGATGTCCGAAAAAATCCTCTGGCTTTCAGTAATATTGATGATGTCATCGGCATCAATCTTTTCTACTGCCTAATCGAGATTGAGCTGGAAGAAGAAATACTTAACTTTAGATGTTCAGCTGAAGATGCAGCCAAAGCCCGAGATGTGGATTATCCTTCGTGCGGTGTCTTCATTCGTCGCAGAGGACCTTATCAGTTTGCGGCCAAAGCCGGTCACAACAATGACGCCCATAATCACAACGATGTAGGTTCTTTCACACTTTATAAAAACGGTCTCCCCTTCCTTATTGACGTAGGCGTAGAAACCTATCAACGGAAGACTTTCTCGGATCAGCGTTATACCATATGGACTATGCAGTCGGCTTACCATAATCTCCCGACTTTCGGCCAAGTCATGGAAGCCCCCGGCGCCGAATTCAAAGCAACCGACCTTGACGTTCGGACCGACTCCATTGGTATGAATATAGCCACGGCTTATCCTCCTATAGAAGGCTTAAGCCATTACACTAGAGTGTTCACAGTATCAGATGACAAGATCGTAATTGAAGATAGTAGCGACTATCCTCAAGAAATTATGCTGAGCTTGATGAGTCAAGAAAAACCTTTGGTCAAATATTCAGACAGAACGTTTAACATCCGCTATGGAAATCTGGGAAACATAAAGCTTGAAGCTGATAGATTTGAAGTCGACACCATCCCGATTGAAGATCCTCGCTTACGAAAAGCCTGGCCGGACACTTTATATAGAACACGGGTCTACTTTAAATCTTCTATAAAGTTGGAGATTCAATAAGTTAAAGCATCCAAGATCTTGTAGCAGAATACAAACTAAGCCCCCCGATTTCCATAAGGAAATTCGGGGATTTCTTATTTCTAAAAATTTCTATTATTTTTCCATAGTGAGGGTCTCTCCGTCTTCAAAGCATATTGTTAGAACAGACTTGGCATAATCCATCTTAGCAATCCTTTTATCCAGCGAAAACACACTGATAAAACTTTGCTTCTCCCCTCGAGCTCGTATCTCCAGACAAGGAATGGGACGTTCGTCGCCTTGTTTTTCACAACTGGCAAAAAAGCCTTGTACATAAGGCTCAGTCTGTCCTTCGATAATATTGACCGTGTAATCATCAGCCAGAATACCTATAGAGACGTCCTCAAAATCCCATACGCCGAAAGGTTCTTTTGCCTCTTCAAAAAGGGAATCCACATGCCAAAGCAAGGTATAGCCGTGCTCTTCCGGCGCCTTTATCTTATCGAAACAAACGATAACAGGGCAAGAAGAGGTCTCCGGCTTTACAATTCTTACCTCTCTTCTATGGCACACGCCCTCAATATCTTCTCCATAGAGTTCATCATAATGCGAAATCATACGTATATGATTTTTGTCGGACAATTCACACTTCAGATCCGACATGAGTTCTATTTCAGAATCTTCCCATTTACAGTCTTTACGACGATTCTGTCCTTCTTCATCGACCAGAATGGTATTATGGGCCGCAGACGTTAGCACATGTTCACGGATTGCCGACTCGTCATACGCATAGTCACCGGCTTCGGTAATAATGAGTTTTTCTTTGGCATATATAAGAAGATTCAATTTATCCTCATGCTGGTGGGCACGGCCTACCGGTCCACCGTCAAAAAGGACATAGGTCGCATCCTTTTCCCAGGAGTCCCGATAAATCCCGATGCCTGCATAAGGAAATGCATAGGAAAGATTTTCCGGCTTCTCTCCATCTTTTCCATCACTTAATAGCCAATGTATCATCTGATTTTTCGGGAAAATATAGGTCTTAGGCTCGAGTATTTCATGCACGGAAATCATCCGACCGTCGTTGATATCCGGTAGTCTTCGATTGGGCATCATAAGCTTGATATTAACTTCCGTAGCTTTTTCCAGAATTTCATAAAAACTTGCTGGTATCTCTACATCATAGGCCATGGCCAAATTCATAAAACGCTGATAATTCCGGACTGACACATCATGATAGACCGTAGTCAGTTCGAACTGAAAGCCGTCCGGGTAAAATTGTTTCTTTAGTTCTGCTTGAAGCTTATGAACGGCAAAATCCAACCACTCTTCTGAAACATTAAACTCGGGGAATAAGACTCCAATATGGGCTAGGCCATTCATCTCCATAAGGAGCCAATTGGCCTTAGTAAAACAGGTGCGTAGCCTGAATCCTTGCTCATATACCGACTTATACCAGGCCAGGATATGGTCATCGGTGAAATGAGGCGAATGCATAAATGCGTGCAAGGCATAGGGCCAATTACTTCCCATACGGATACCGCATTCAATGGTACGAAAAGCATTTGTCAAATAACCGCTGATATTTAGCGGACACTTCACCTGACGCACCCAGGAATAGAACAGGTCGGCAAAACACTCGGCGTACTTCTCATCGCCGGTTTGCAAGTATTCATGTGCCAAAATTTTCCATTCATTATGACGATTAAGTTGCCAGGTCCACTCTTTGTAACCGTTGTAAGTAGGGTTGGATTCCCAGTCTACTACTTGTGTCTCTGAGAAATCGGCCATGACCCCTACAGACATCAGTTGATAACGACAGATACGGTCAGCCGCCTCTCGCATAGTTTCTCCATCCAACATAAAAACATTTTCCGGAAATTCAAAAGGAATCGTTAGGAAAAGCTCAGCGTTAAGACTTTGCCGTACGTGTTTGGCGAATGCTTCTTTGGCCGTCTGAAAATCTCCTAGATTAGCCGCTTCAATCACGGCTTCTAAGCCCTTAAAGTCGGGGTTTAGTACGTCTAGAAAAAACGCTTGATCGGAAATCAGTTGATCTGCCCACATAATAGATACCTCCCGGGTAGGTTTATTTATAAGATGACCGGCAAGACTTGTCAATCATGGACAAGGGAACATATTCTACCTTACGTGAACAAAGTCTCTCTACTTATGTAATCCGGCTTTTTTTTAAAGTTAGCTCATAAGAAAGGACAAAGAGGCTTACAGAAAGCAAAAGATAATAAGGTAATAAATCGGTATGGAAACTGCGAGCCAAGATACCGAATAAGGCTGGCATGATTAAAGTGCCCGTATAGGCTGCCGCCATTTGGAGCCCTACCATAATAAAGACCCTATCTTCACCAAATATATCAGGTGTTTGATGAATAATAGAAGGATAAACCGGCGCACAGCCCAGACCCAGCAGCAAAATACCGGCCAACATAACATAAGGATGAGCTGCCAGCATTAACAGGACCGTTCCTAAGATAATCAGAAAGGCACCTCCGCGAATTAGGTGTTTGTCTCGAAAGATAAAGGTTAGGAAACCATTGATGGCTCTGCCTACCGTAATCCCGATATAAAACAATGATGCCCATTTGGCCGCGTCAATCGCACTGAAATTGCGCGAAAGATTTAAATACGAAGCAATCCATAAACCGGTAGTAGTCTCCACAGCTATATAGGCGAAGAAAGCCAATAAGATTTGTTTAGCTCCCGGAATCTTTAAGACGTCGGTAAAGCTCAAGTCGTCACCGCCTTCACTAAACTCAGATGTCTCCGAATCAATCTTTAGGTTTTCTTCAGCTTTCTTACGTATATTAGTTTCTCTTACCATGCGCCATGCCGGCAAGGAAAGGAATAATATTAGACTGAGACCGACTTGGATTAGACCCATGACTCTATAGCCCGTGTCCCACGGATAACCTAAGGCTAAAATATTGCCGATTATATAAGGTCCGAAGCTTGCGCCAAGCCCCCACATGCAATGAAGCCAGCTCATGTGGTGCGATCCGTAATTTACGGCAACATAGCCGTTCAATGCGGCATCTACCGATCCGGCACCTAAACCGTAGGGGATTGCCCAGAGTAAAAGCATCCAGTATTGATGGCTGTAAGAAAAGCCCAACAAGGCCACAGCGGTCATGAGGACACTGATAAAAGTAAGCTTGCCTGTTCCCAGCTTTCTCGTCAGACGATTACTAAAGAGGCTAGAAATAATGGTACCCAGGGCAATAATCATCTGAATGTAACCGGCATAGTCCACATGAACGCCGATATCTACATGCATGGAAGGCCATGCTGAGCCTAAAATCCCATCGGGCAGCCCCAGTCCGATAAAGGCTAAGTATATTATGACAAGTATAAAATACACCATCTATTCACTATCCAAAATATTTTTCATGTATTCTAGCAGATGTTCAGGAATTAAGCTTTGGATACAGGCTTTTATCAGACGAGTTGAAATTAAGTGTATCTACAGAATAGAAAAACCCCGGCAAACAAGTCGTTTACCGGGGTATAATTGTTTTAGAGAAAAAAGATTGTCTTTAACTCTACCCTTTTACTGCTGAAGACATCATGCCTTGAACAAAGTATTTCTGTAAGGACAAGAAGACAATCAACACAGGAATCAAGGTTGCTACCGACGCTGCCATAATCAGTGCATAGTCAGAAGTATACTGGGTTGAGAACATTCTTAAACCGATTTGAATGGTCTTAAGTCTGGTTTCAGTAAGATAAATCTGAGGTCCTAAGAAGTCATTCCATGTCGTCACAAAGGTAAAGATAATGAGTGTCGTAATAGCAGGCATAGAATTAGGAACCATAATACGTAACCAAATACCGTATTCGGATAAGCCGTCAATTCTGGCCGCTTCACAAAGCTCATCCGGAATTTTCATGTAGAATTGACGCATCATAAAAACACCGAAGGCAGAGAAAGCCTGAAGGCAAATAATTGCTAGATGTGTATTATTTAATCCCATACTGCTCATCATGATAAATTGGGGCACCATATAGGCTTGCCAGGGTATAGCGATAGTAGCTATATAACACATGAATAGGATATTTTTCCCTTTGAAGTCCAGCTTGGCAAAGGCATAGGCCGCAAAACTGGAGGTCAAAACCTGAAGGAAGGTCACAATAACAGATAGTTTTACTGTGTTTTTCATGAAGATGCCTAAGGGAATTTTTTGCCATATTTCTACATAGTTTTTCCATCTAGGTGTACCCGGAATCCATTCGATAGGAAAATTAAAGACATCCTTGTTTTCTTTTAGTGAAGATGAAATCATCCAGGCAAAAGGGTAAATTGTCATAAGCGTCACTAGAAGAAGTAGAAAATAGATGAGAACTTTATAACCTGTTTTCATTTTTTGATTAAGATTCATAATTTTCTCTCCTACTCTGATATCTTTCTTTCGCCGTAGAATTGTAAAAGTGTAATAACTAAAACAATTACAAATAAAATCATAGACATGGCACTGGCATAACCATAATCTAAACTTCTAAAGGCCGTGTTATAAATCTGATAAACCAAAACCCTAGTTGCATCGGACAACTGATTGTCTCCGCCTGCAAAAAGATTCAAGAAAATGTCATAAACTTTAAAAGAACTGATGGTCAACATAATAGTAACAAAGAAGGTTGTAGGCGCTAACTGCGGTAAGGTCACATTGGTAAAACGCTGCCATGCGTTTGCGCCGTCCAGACTGGCTACCTCATAGAGTTCTTCATTGACACTTTGAAGCCCGGCCAAAAAGATAACCATATAGTAGCCCATGTTCTTCCAAATACTAAACATGACCACCAGAACCATGGCCGGTCCGGGATGTGTCGTCCAATAAGGCAAAGTATTGGTTGCTTTACCGGTCAGCTTACTTAAAAGCATATTGACAGGGCCTACTGCAGGGCTGAAAACGAAACGCCAAACGGTGGCCACCGCTACCAATGACGCAACATAAGGAAAGAAAGATACCGTTCTAAAAAAGTTTCTTCCTTTTATACTCATATTTAAAACCATGGCTAAGACCAAGGACATTATTAAAGTTAAAGGCACAACTAGGACTGTGTAGATAGCTGTATTAGACAAGGATTTAACGAAGGCTCTGTCATTTGCCAGCTTCTTAAAATTATCAAAAAACACAAATTCTATGTTGCCTGTTCCCTTCCATTTAGCGAAAGCCAGAACGAAAGAAAAAATCATGGGTACCAAAGTGAAAAAGGCAAAGCCCAAAAAGTTAGGCAAAATAAAGGAATAAGCAATTAGGTCATTTTTTCTTTTAAGTTTGCTTTGATTAGTTGTCATATATCCCTCTTTAGTTACAGGTAGGCCCGACAAGGACCTACCTGTTAATCATAATTTTCTATCTATTCATCTTTTAGAATCTGCTCAACTCGACTACTCATATCTGCCAAGCCCTGTTCGATTGTTTTAGTACCACTCATAATTTCGGTATGCTCTTCATTCATAACAATCTCAACTTCACCAGCCTTGATATTAAAAGGCATATCTAAGTATATTTGCTTGGTTGATAAAGCATCTTTACTATTCTGGTCTTGAGGGAAACCATCCATAGCTGCAATTTCTTCCATTACTGTCTCTGTATGAATAGCCGGAATGGTGCCTGTCTTTGCAATTTCTTTGGCACCTTCTTCTCCTGTGACCCATTTAATGAAATCAAGTGCTGCAGCTTTATTGGTCGCATTCTTATTTAAAGCCAAACCTGTAATACTTCCCAGAGTTGTTCCCGGTTCTACGCCGGCAGGATGAGGATATTTAACAATTCCCCAATCTTTTACATCTGTCTCTCCATCTTTAACAGCTTTAATATTAGAACCGATTTGCCAAGAACCCATATTCATCATGGCTATTTTGCCATTGTAGAAGAGATCTCTATAGTGTGCTGATGTAGATACGGCTGTGGCATAGTCCATCACAACACCATCTTCTTGCTCTTTTAAAATTAGCTCATAAGTATCCTTCATCCAATCATAAGGATAATCGTAAACACTATGCTTTCCGTCTAAAACGGAAAACAATTGTACTGTACTTCTCCAAGTATGGTAATGCGCACCATAGACTTTTTCATTGCCTTCACCATGCACTAATTTTCTGGCCAAAGCATCATAATCTTCCATAGTCATATCATTGGTCGGATAAGGGACATTCATCTCATCGAAAATTGCTTTATTGAAGTAAATAACCCAGAAATCGCTACGGAAAGGCAGCATATAAAGATGATTATCTACTGTCACCTGCTCCGTCGTTCCTCCGTAAAGGCTCGTATCAATTTCTTCCTCAGCGATAAAATCATCTAATGGATCCAACAAACCCTGTGCAACCAAATTGGCATATCCCGGAATTTCTTTGATTGTTACAACATCGAAATCAGATCCACCAGCTAATTGTGTCTGCAACATATTTGAATAATCAGATGAACCTAAATCTATGGTTTCGATGGTAACATTAGGATTAACTTTTTTGTAACCCTCAATGATGGCATCATAATAAGCCGTTTGTTCATAGTCCCATAAGGCCCACTTAATCGTGATCTCTTCGCCGGAAGGTGCTTCCGATTGGCTTTCATTTTCGGTTTGCCTTTCTGACTGGCTTTGGCCGGGCTCACTAGAATTCTGGCTGGTTCCGCCACTAGTGCCGTTGTTACAAGCAACAGCTGTGAATCCCAACAAAAATGCCGTTGCTAACGCTAATCCTTTTTTCATATTTACCCTCCTCGTATCATAGTTTTTGAACCTTGAAAACTGCTTATTTTCAAGGTTGGGTT
>JASBZA010000006.1 GCA_029983685.1 Oscillospiraceae bacterium
CCCCCCACGACTCTGGTTTTCGGTGACTGGCTTACAGAAGATACAGTAGCCCATAGAGGTGAAGTATTCCTTAATGATAAATCCCTTTACGAACAGACGACATTGGAAGATGTTTTGAATCCGAAGATAGATACCAAGTCCTGGGACAAAGATTTTACCAAGCATACTTGGTATACCTGCCAATCGGAAGATCAGGAAAGAACAGTTATCTATGCCAACTTTCAAGGGGCCAATCCCAATGAAGAAAAGGTGGAAATCACCTTCCGGGCCAGATGTTTCTTCCCTCAATTTGAGCATGTGGACTACATCACCTTAGATGGTTTTAAGGTGACCAAGGCGGCTACTAATTGGGCGCCACCTACGGCCTTTCAGGAAGGTATGGTAGGTCCTCACTGGTCCAAAGGTTGGTTGATTCAAAATTGCGAGATATCCCATTCTAAATGCTCGGGCATTTCTTTGGGCAAATATTATCAACAACATAACGATAATAAGTGGTCTCGCTTTAAGCTTAAAGACGGTACGCAGACACAGCGTGACTGTACCTTAATCGCCCAGTTGGATGGCTGGAGCAAAGAGACCATAGGCTCTCATGTGGTCCGGAACTGTCATATCCATGATTGTGGGCAGACAGGCATTGTGGGGAATCTGGGTTGTGTATTTTCAACTATAGAGAATTGCCACATTCATCACATCAATAACAAGCGTAATTTAAGGGGAGCAGAAACCGGCGGTATTAAATTCCACGCTCCAATAGACGTTGTGATCAAGCATAATCATTTTCACCATTGTGTTAGAGGTGTATGGTTGGATTGGCAGACCCAGGGAACCCGTATCACGCAAAATCTATTCCATGATAACTGCTTACCTGAAGACTATCTGCTGAAAAAGGAAAATAAAGAAGGTTTGGGTTTTGGCGAAGATCTTTTCCTGGAAATTGCGCATGGACCGACCTTGGTGGATAACAATGTCATGTTATCTGAACGCTGTGTGAAGTTGCCGACCCAGGGCGTGGCATTTGTACACAATCTATTCTACGGCGCTATTACGGCTGTGGGTCGAGGCGTAAAAAACGGTAGCGCACAATTTGACTCGACACGCTATACGCCCATTCATAGGCCGCACAGCACCGATACCATCGGTTTCATGTCTATTCTGCATGGGGATGTGCAGTTCTATAACAATGTTTTTATACAACCGGAGGTTAGAGAAGGTATGATTGAAATTTGTCGCGGCTGTCAAGATAACGAATGGGACGACGAGAATCTCCAAGCTGGGACCATGGTCTATAACGGTTACATGACAGTAGACGAATGGAAGGGCCATTTCACCGGGGCTGTCGGAGAAGGGTCAGAGGGGACCAGAGACAAGTACTATATGCCATTGCCGGTTTGGTCCAGAAACAATGCTTTCTTCAATGGAGCAAGACCCAGCGATTTGGATGAAAATGCTCAAGTGAATGAAAGGGACAAAGTCAGCGTTCGCTTAGAAGAAACAGACGGCCAATATAAAGTCATAGTAGATTTCTTGAATCTTCTTGACGAAGTGGACTCTATTGATACGGACCAGATGCCCATGGCCTTCGAACCGGAGCAAAAATACGAAGGGCCTGATGGCGAAGTTATAAGCTTTGATAAGGATTTTTATGGTCAAGACAGAGGAAAGTATGTAAAGCCCGGACCTTTTGCAAGATAGCGAACTCAACTGATAGTTGACCAACTAAGCGTATGGTAAAATGAGTCGAATTCAACTGAGAGGTGCTTCTTTTAAACCGAAGAATCTCGCATACTGGGGACAGTGGAATTCCCAAAGATTATTGAATTGACTAAGAAAAGGAGCCATACGCTTATGTTTAATCTTGATGAAATGGGCTTAAGGATTGCCCGTAGAAGAAAAGAATTGGGCCTAACGCAGGACCAATTAGCCCGGCAGTTGGATTTGTCCCCTCAAGCTATTTCCAAATGGGAGACAGGAGCCGGCATGCCGGATATAGCCTCTCTCCCTTATTTGGCCAAAGCCCTGGATATGTCTATAGATGCCTTATTTGGGCAGGATAGATCAGACAAAAATCCTGAACTAGAAGACTTATCTCAAACAGAGCAGCCACAGGGAAAGCTTACAAATTCTGTTTTAGACTTAGAGGATATCTCTCAATCAAATTTGGATCTTATTTACCAGTATGAAGACAAGGTCCTTCTAAGTGACCTTACGCCCGAAAAAACACAGGGAGCTGTGGTAAGTTTCGAAGATGGCAGCCAGGCCAATCTCTTGACCGGATCCGTTCTTAATATGGGCAATGGTCAAATTATCATCTCTAACTTAGAGCATTACATAGAATCTCAACAATACATTCCTCATGTGGGCCCTATTGTTGAAGATAAAGTCCCGCCAGAGACTCTAAATGAGGAACTGGGGCCCTACTTGAAAGATGTCCGATCGCTTGACTTAGACCTACGACACAACACAGATGTGCGCATTGTGCCTGTAGAAAAGGCAGAAGACATAGGGGTTTTCTTTGATGACCCCAAGCATCAAGAAGCCTATTTCATCCACATAGAGGGCAATTGCCTAACAATAAGCGATCAAAGCAAAGAGAAAGTTTATTCCAATTCCTTTTTGGGGCGAGCCTTTAATTGGAGCAAATATCCTGTTGAGGATGAACGTTCTATAGAGATTCGACTTTTGGAAGCGTCCGAGCGTTTAAGTATCCATTCGGTTGGGGCGAGTGATATTCATTGTCAGGTGGCCTTTGAAGAGGCCCAATTCCAAGTCAGCGGAGCGGGGAATTTGGACGCCTTAAAGCTTTCTAATGTACGTTATCATAATTCCGGTGCGGGGGATATCGATATCGGAACAGTACATAACTTCACGTACGAAGGAAGAGGTGCTTCCGATGTCCATCTGAAAACGGTCACGGGGGACGTCTCCATTCGTACCTCCGGAGCCGGTGATATCAAGATAGAACAGGGAGACCTTGAGCATTTCATTATCAATACTTCCGGTGTCGGAGATATTCAGGCGAAGGGCGTCACAACACAAGAACTGGACTGCTCCTTGTCCGGTCATGCCGACGTCATAATCGGTCGGGTTTTAGGTGCTTCCAGAGAGAAGGTTTCGATGTTGAGTTCTCTTAGAATTCTCGAAAGAAAATAAAAGTTACTATAAGCTCTATGAGCTGCCTGGGTACACTGCTTTAAAAACAAGTGTGCCTAGGTAGCTTTTAACCTGTTTTTAATTTGCATTTGTTCTGCATTAACCTAAGATAATAAAATGAATTTGACTCTCAGAAGTATTATAAACATCAGTAAAATCAGGGGGACCACATGCTATTGGGAAAAATGACCCGGGAAATAAATGACGAACAATATATTAAAGCCATACAGAGAATGTATGACACAAATAGTGTAGAAGGTATGAAAGACTATGCTGGCTTTCTACAAATGGAGAGTTTTAGGAAAGAAATCGAGACGTTAAATGCCTTCGGACTCCAAAAGCGGTTTGATGTTATCTGGGAGAATCCGGAACAAACACAGGAACAAACACAGGCGTCAGCAATGAAAATTTCTGATGGTAAGGTTGATATGATTCTTGCAGTATCCGGTGCAAAAATTAAGGAAACATATGTCAATAAAAAAGGGCGAAAACGTTATAGACGAAAAATCAAGCACGCCTTTATTCAAACATATTATGTAAAAAGTAATAGAGCATTATCCTATGATGTACACCATCCTCCACGCTGTATAAATTGTGGAGCCGAAATGGAAACGCAAGGGGAAGATTACCACTGCCACTATTGTGGCAGCCATTATAAGGCGGAAGCTCTGAAATATCTCTTAATGCGCTTTTTTATAAAAAACTCGTTTCAAGGGATTTGGTTTCTTTGGGTTATTTTGGCGCCTGCTATTATTCTTGCCATCCTCTTACAAACGCAAATCATCAATCAGCAAGAGTGGGAAATCCTAACCCAGTATGTCGGATTATTTATAGGCGTATTTGCCACCGGCTTAATCCTTTTAGCTCTGGGCATCGGTTTAAAGCGTTTTATTAAACATTATAGAGCCCGAAAAAAAATTCTTTCACATGACATGCATTTTTCTGCAGAAATCTTTACGTCCAGAGTAAGCGACTTGTTAAGAACACATCCGGAAATCCTATTAGAAGATCAAAAGCACTCTAATAAACACCGGGGTGTTATTTGCCGCAGTGTGCAGAAGCTGGAAATTCGAGATTATCATCATCAAGGAGATCTTGAAATCCTGGATTGTGTAGGGCAAGTAGATGCTTTGTTTTTGTATGGATCTGAGAAAAGGGTACGGCTGAGAGATAAAAGCAAGAAAGTTACCCTCCGTTTGGCCAGGACCTATGGAACCTTAACACCGGTTCATTACATGCCGGATCAATTTACCTGTAGGAATTGCGGTAGCCATGAAATGGTCGAACATGAGGGTGTCCAAGTTTGCAGTTATTGTCAGACTGAGCGTCCTATGGAATCCATTGATTGGGTTTTAGTATAAGAAATTCTTGAAATTTTTAACCTGATTTTAATCTCATTCTAAGAAACTTCTAAATTTAGACTGGTACAGTACAAATGTAAAAGGCGAACTAGGGTCCTAAATCCGGTCCGACCAAGACAGTTTAATTTAGAAAGTGAATAGAGATGAAAATCAATATTGTTATTTTAGATAGTGACCAGATTTATTTGAATCGCTTGCTGTCGCACTTGCAGACCAAGTACAGCAGCAAGTTGGAAATCTATTCTTTCACCAAATTGGACTTAGCTTTGGCCAAAGTCCAAGAGGCAAAAGTGGACGTTTTCTTGGCGGATAACGGTTTCGATATTGATGTGGAGAGTCTCCCCAACCGCTGCGGCTTCGCTTACTTAGTCAGCTCTTCGGAAGTTGAAACCTATCGTGACCAAGTCGCCGTATCGAAATTCCAAAAACTGGACTTGTTTTACAGACAAATCTTAAGCATTTATTCGGAGAAAGCCGGAACCGTTACCGGTTTGAAGTTCACCGATGAGGCGTGCCAAATTATAGCCTTCGCCACACCGGCCGGAGGTGTCGGCAGCTCCACCATGGCAGCGGCCTGCGCCAGGCACTTTGCAGCTAGAGGCGGCAAAACCCTTTATTTAAACCTGGAGCAATTCGGCTCGGCCGACTCATTTTTTGACGCCGATGGTCAATTCGGTATGAGCGACATTATATTTTCTCTTAAGAGCCAAAAAGCCAATTTGGCCATGAAGCTGGAGAGTGCGGTTAAGTTTGACGAAGAGACCGGCGTCTATTTCTATTCCGAATCCAAACTGGCCCTGGATATGCGCGAAATCCATATCCCCGAGCTGGTCCACCTTCTGTCGGTCATCCAACTCACCCAGTCTTACAGCTACGTCATCTTAGATATGGATTTTGCCCTGTCACCCGAACACTTACCTCTTTTCCGCATGCTCCACGCCTTTATTTCGGTTAGCGACGGATCGGAAATTGCCAACTACAAGATTGAACGCGCCTTTGAAGCTATGGAGGCCCTGGAACAAGACGAAGACTTCCCCCTTTATAAACGTATGGCCATTCTCTACAACAAATTCAGCAACAAAACAGGTGAATCCCTGGATCTGGAATGTCGTGTCCTGGGAGGCGCCCCTCGTTATGAACATGCACACGTTAGTCAGATTTTGGACCGCTTGGACAAGTTGGATGTTTTCCAAGCCGCTTTGAACAGCCCCAGTACAACGCCTCAAGCCTAAAGGAGAGACATGGATCAACTGAGAGAAGAACAAATCGTCAACGATATTAGGCGTTATATTTCGGAAAATATACCGCTGAGTCAAATGTCTGACGAAGACCTCGAACGCAAGATCGAGGACATCGCCACGCAAAAAATCGGTGATGCTTATATCTCTATCTCGCAGCGTGTTTCCATTGTCCAGCAGGTGTATAGTTCCATCCGCGGCTTTGGCCTATTAGACTCTATATTAAAGGACGAGACCATCACCGAAGTCATGATCAACGGTCCGGACAATATCTTCATCGAGCAAAAGGGCCGCCTGACCCAGTTGGATAAGAAGTTCGATAGCCAAAAACGCCTAGAGGACATCATTCAACGTATCGTCGGTATGGCCGGACGTGAAGTCAACCAGGCCAACCCCATCTGTGACACGCGTTTACCGGACGGTTCTCGTGTTAACGTAGTGCTGCCGCCGGTCGCTCTTTGCGGGCCTACCATTACCATCCGTAAATTTTCCAAAGAGCCCATGACCATGGAGCGTTTGATTGGCTATAAGTCTTTGACGCCGGAGATTGCCGAGAAGCTGGAGGTTTTGGTCAAGGCCAAATACAACATCTTTATCTGTGGCGGTACCGGTTCCGGTAAGACGACCTTCTTGAACGCTATGTCGAATTTTATCCCTAAAGACGAGCGTGTTATCACCATAGAAGACTCAGCTGAATTGCAGATTACCGGCATAGACAACCTGGTCAGCTTAGAAACCCGAAATGCTAATGCTGCAGGTGTCGGTGCTATTACTATCCGGGACTTGATTAAATCCTCCTTACGTATGCGTCCCGAACGTATCGTTGTCGGGGAGGTCCGTGGCGGAGAAGCTTTGGACATGCTCCAGGCCATGAACACCGGTCATGACGGTTCCTTGTCAACCGGCCACGCCAACTCGACTCAAGATATGTTAAGCCGTCTGGAAACCATGGTGCTCCAGGGGGCCGCCGGGCTTCCTTTGGATGCTATACGCCAGCAGATTGCTTCTGCCATAGATATTATTGTTCACCTATCCCGTCTGCGTGATAAGTCCAGAAAGACCATGGCGATTACCGAAGTCCTGGATTACTCCAACGGAAAGATTCACCTAAACCCTCTCTACGAATTCGTAGAGGACGAAAACTCCACACTGGATAAGGTCTCGGGCTCTTTGGTCCGAACCGAAAACAAAATGCAAAACACTTTCAAGTTGCATTTGGCCGGTATCAAAACGGAGATTTAGAAAAGGGACTAACGATGAGTAATACGAAGAAGATAAGAGAACCTGAATACATCAGATCCGGGCTTAATACCCCTATGCTGAATTACAAGGTCTACTACATGTCGACCCAAGAAAAGATAACGACCTTCCTGACGAGCTTTTTTATTGGCGGCTTTGTAGGCTGGGTCTTCTATGGTAATCAATTTTTGGACGAATACGGTGAGGCCACCCAAGCGACGACCGTGACCAATTTGATCTTGTTTACGATTTTTGGCCTGGTGGTGACCTTTTTCTTGTATCCCAGAAGGCGCGACAGCCTAAAAGAAAAACGTACGATTGAATTGACCAACCAGTTTAGAAGTTTCCTGGACGCCTTGTCCGTTTCCTTGTCAAGCGGTATGAACATGCGTGACTCGTTAAACAGTATTGTCACCGACCTCCAAAACGAATATTCCGACGACGCCTATATTGTGAAAGAAGTGCGTGAGATGATTATCGGTCAGCAAAACAATATAGACCTGGAAGTCATGTTGGCCTCATTGGGAGAACGCAGCGAAATCGAAGATATTAAAAACTTCGCCATGGTTTTCGGCATGTCCTATAGGGCCGGCGGTAACATCAAAGACATTGTTCGCCGTACCAATGACATCATCAGCCAGAAAATCGAAATCAAACAGGAAATTCAAACAGCCCTTTCATCCAACAAGATGCAGTTCAAGATTATGATGATTATTCCCGTGGTCATGATGCTCTTGCTGCGCTTGATGAGCTCCTCTTTTGCCGCCAGTTTCGCGACCATACCGGGTATTGTCTCAGTTACACTTGCTATTGGTATGTTCTATGCCGCTTATCGACTGGGCTCCAAGATAATGGATGTGGAGGTGAAATAATGCGACTTATCTTAACTGTTGTAGGAACACTATTAACCCTCTTATTTATTTTCCACTACATCCGTGGTCGCCAATACCAAAGTTTGTTCGTCGGCCTGGATGAATCGAATTTCCCCTTAAGTGAACTTTACACCGTGGGCTATTCCTGGAGTCTTTGGACCCTTTCGCCCCATTTGGCCTTCGAGGGTAAACCCGCCAACAAGCTGCGTGCCGAAGCGGGCCTCTTATACGAATCTCAATACGCCGACTATTACAGCAGAGTGTGGTGGGCTCAGACCATCACCTTGACCCATCTCTTCTTAACTTTCACTTTCCTGCTCGGAGCCGTTATGTATGACATGGCACTCCTCTTGATCGGGGTCGGAATTTTCTTGTCGATCGTGATGGCGGCTTACTGCTACAACAGGATGGAGAAGACCTTGGAAGAGCGTACGGCTAAATGCGAAGCCGAGCTGCCGGAAATCGTATCCACAATGGCTATTCTAGTCAACTCCGGCATGATGCTTCGAGACGCATGGTTTACCATCGCAGATAGCGGGGATGGTGAGATTTACAAACTTATGCGGCAGACCAGAGGCCACATGGAAAGCGGCAAGTCCGATTCGGACGCCATTTTCCTCTTCGGCAAAAACTCTAACTCACAGGAAATACGTAAATTCACCAGCGCTTTAATACAAAGTTTGGACAAGGGCGGCAGTGAACTGGAGAGCTTCTTAATGCACCAGTCCTCTGAACTTTGGTACACCAAACGCCAGAAAATGCTGCAAGCCGGCGAAAAAGCAGCGACGAAACTCTTAGGACCTATCGTTTTAATCTTCGGCGGCATCATCATCATCATCATGACAGCAGCCTTTGCGGGCACGTTGTTTTGATAAATCTAAAAGAAGGAGGAAAGCAAAATGAACCAATTAGCAATTAGAATCAAGAATTTTTTAAGTTCTGAGCGTGGTGATACGAATTTCGTGTCTATGCTGCTCATCATCGGTATTGTAGTTGTTTTAGCTGGTTTGTTCCTGACCTTGGGTAAAGGCGTTATGGAACAAATTACAAGCAAAGTCAATGAATTCATCTCTTCTTTGGGCTAATGCCGAAAGAAAAGTCCTAAAAGGCAAAGGAGGTTTCAAAATGGCCATTTTAATGGGTGTTCTATGGGGAATTATGACGGTGGCAGCCATGCTGCTGACCGGTCGGTTCTATATACCCTATCTGCTCAAAAGCAGACAGCTAGTCCCCGAAGACACGTCTCATTCTGAAGCCTCCTCATCTATTATCGCACAGAAAACGACTGAAATAAGCAAAACGGAATTTATTGATAAAAATCCTAAGGTTTTTTATATATTAACTTTTATTACTGCGATCTTTGTAGGAGTATCGGGATATTTTGTATATCCTATTGTTTCTTCTCCGGTGAACATCGCTAAGATTACTTTGGCCATCTTGGTTTTGGCAATGGTCTTCGTCTGCGATTTAGAGCTGATGATCATTCCCAACCTTATGGCGGTAATCTTGATTCTGGGCCGGATTATAAGCATCATTTTCGAGTTTATTTTCTACCCGTCCATTGCACTTGATTCCTTACTAAACAGCGTTATTACCCTGGTTATCAGTGTCGTCGTCCTGCTGATTATGTCCGTCCTGACCAAAGGCGGGCTCGGAATGGGAGACGTAAAACTTTTTAGTGCTATGGGATTCCTATTGGGCATGCGTGCCACCGTGGCGGCTATGGTTTTTGCCATGCTGGTCGGTGCCGTCTTCTCCGGTATCCTCTTGATAACCAAGAAAAGAAAGTTAAAAGATGTCATTCCGCTGGGCCCCTGTGTTTTATACGGTTTTAGCATAGCCCTTCTGGTCGGGATGATTTAAGGAGAATAGTTAAGTCAGATGAAGGCAAAAGGTGTTTTAATAATAAGTTTATTGGCGGTCTTGATGATTTCCGCCTGGACCCTGACACTTACGGTGAAAGAAGAGGACCAGGGATTGCTTTTCGCAGAAAAACGTCAGGAAGCACAAGAATACGCCAATCGCGGTCTCTATGAGAAAGCGGTTTTAACCTATCAGGACGCTTTGGCCATCGAAGATCACGCTGAGGCCAGGATGGAGATGCTGCAAAATGCCAATCGTTATTACAACGAAGATCCGCTCTATTATGTGACCTATTTGGGCCTGGCAACCGAAAGTGCCCGCATGTACCCTAAGCTAACGAATTTTGCTGCCCACGTCAGTAAACTCATGACGGAAAAAGAGGACTATCAGGGTGCCTATCGTTTCTTACAAAGCCAGATAAGCAAAGGACTCAACAGCAAAGTAGCCAAAGGGTTTTTAAAAGAAGTGAACTATGCCTACAAGATGGACATGAACGATTACTTAGACTTTGTTTATGCGGACCGTGATGGATACGCGGTCCAAAATTCCTTGGATGAAAAGTGGGGTTATATAAATCTTGACGGAACCACTACGGATTACCGGGAATTGGATTTGGCTATGGCAGCCGGTGGAGACAATGTGCGCTATCTGGAATTTCGGGGTAGCCGCATGTTGGTGGACAAAGACGAGGTCATCCAGGCCTATATTAACTTTGAGCCTGAAAAGGTCGGTATTTACAGTGAAGGTTTAATCCCCATGAAAAGCAATGGCTATTACAACTATCATAACTTGTTGGGTGATATAGAATTTGGTTCGTACGACGATGCGGGAAGTTTTCGTGACGGCCTGGCCGCTGTGAAGGAAAATGGTGACTGGTATCTGATTGATAAAGAAGGCAAGGCCATAAGCAAGGATACATTCGAAGATATCGTCATCGGTGTTGATGGAAGCCACCTGCAAGACAAGACTTTCTTGGCCAAAAAAGACGGCAAGTATCATCTCTTCTTATTGGAAACCGAAGACTCTAAAGATAAGAAGACGAAGAAAACCAAAGAAAGTGCAAATGCCGAAGATACAGAAAGTATGGAGAACACGGAAAATAGCGAAGAGACCGCCATGGAAAGCGAAAGCACCCAAGCTCCGGAAGCTCTTACTTGGATTATCCGCCAGGTGGATGGATTTGAAGCTGATGCGGTTGATTGCTTGGCCGGCGGAGAGGCCTTCGCCTTTAAAAAGGACGGCCTATGGGGGTTTGCCGACCTCCAAGGTCAAATAATTATCGAACCCCAATACAAGACAGCCAGATCCTTCTCCAACGGTCTGGCAGCCGTGTCGGACGGTGAGAAGTGGGGCTTTATTGCCCCTGACGGCGAACAAATCTACGACTATCAATTCGGGGATGTCAGCTATTTCAACAAGCGTAAAAATTGCTTTGTGAAAACCGATGGCGGCAAGTGGCAGCTCCTGATTCGATTTGTGAGATAAGAAGGGGGCAGGATGAAGCGTATCGTAAGTGGTATTTTAGCGACCTTGATTATAATAAGCGGCACAGCTTGTTCATTTTTAGAAAAAAAGGAAGAACCGACCTTTGAGCCGGGTGATGTTGCGCCCGAAGACGTATTTGTCTGGCAAGACAATGTCATCATCGATTTAAATAAAGATTCGGAACTTCTGCCGGAGTTAACCCAACTGATTATTCCCGAAAGGTCTCAGGGCTTGGGTGATTCCTTTTTGACCAATCAAGAGAATCAAATCGAAAGTGTAAAATTTGCCGGCAAGCAAAATATAGTTATAGACCTGGCCTTCGCCAATACCGATCAGCTGAAATCAGTGGACTTACCGGAAAATTTGGAAGAAGTGGGCTATATGGCTTTTTACAAAGCCACGGGTCTTACAAGCGTCAACCTACCGGATCAGGTGAAAATTATCGGCGAGCGAGCCTTTGCCGACAACCCTAATTTGACCGATATGAGTTGGCCGGAAAACTTGAAAGCCATTGAAAGCGAAGCTTTCCGTAACTGCACCGGATTGGAAAAAATTGTTTTACCGGACAACTTAGAGAATATAGGAGCATACGCCTTTGCTGACTGTTCCAATCTAAAGGAGGTTCATATGCCGGCAAGCATCCGACACATGGGCATCATGCTTTTTAAGGACAGCGGCATTAAAGATATCTATTTCCCCGAGACCTTTCAGTTCGACAAAAACGACCGTGATGCGTTTTTCGACCTGCAAGGTGTCAAGATGCATGTCGTCGAGGGGTCCGTCTTGGACCTGAATTTTGAAAACCTTTTCCCGTCAACGGTCGAGAAAGTGGTTGAGAAAAAGTAAGAAAGGAAAACTTATGCCTAGTTCGAAAGCCAAAAGCGAAAAGGGTGCCATTGTTTTAGAATCCACCTATGTCATATTCTTTGCCATCATCGTGCTGTGTTTCTTCCTCAGCTACGGTTTCATCCTCTACCAAAAGGCCATGCTCCATATCATGACCAATGAAGTGGCAGAAGAGATAACCCAATCTTATAAGTTCGGTCAAGAGGACGGAGACCTGGTGACCCAGGATATGGTGACCGGCTTAGGTCGTTACCGCTACGTTAAGAACGGCGGTCAGTTACAATCTTCTAATCAATCCTTGGGAACGACGATGTTAAACCCGCGTTTATCGGGCGGATCATTGGCTATTGATAACGGAAGCTTGTCCGTAAAAGTTGAACCGGAAACGAGTGACTTAGGTCGCATGCACTACACCTTGACAGTTACCAAGCATTACAAATTTCTGTTCGATGATTTTATGAACCGAGTTCTCTCCTCAGGAGATAACTATAAGCCGATTAATCAGGTAGAAGCAGTTTCAATTGTAGAAGGTATGGATGCTTCATTTTATATTAATGCATCCAAAGTTGGGAAATGGTTAATGGCTAAAACCAAAAACACTTTCGGCATTGTCGACAGTGCTATAAGTTCCTTAAACAATATGGCATCAATTTTAGGATTATAAGGGGGATGAGATGAAAGCACGTTGGGAGAAATTAACTAAGTCTTTAAAAGATTTTTTTAGGCGCACAATTAACGGGGCCAAAGGAGCGATTTCCTTGTTTCTGGTCTTAACTTTTGCACCTTTGCTTAGTATCGCTTTAATTTTAGTTGAAGGCGTACGCTTTCAGAACGCTTATGCCTTGGTCCAGGAGGTTATTGATAGCTCTGCTTTTTCCACATTGGCCTACACAGACCAATATTTAGATGAGCGCTTTGGACTTTTGGCGATGAGCCAGGAGAAGCCTGTCAATGACAATTTTAGTAAATTCTTCAGGGCTAACAAAAAGCTTCTGGGAAATACAGTAGATATTCAAGATCCTTCAGCCAGCGGGACCTTGGATTTATCCGATAAGGCCATTTTCAAAGAGCAAGTCTATGACTATTCGGAATATATGGTTGTAGCGCAGATGGCAGCAGAGGCTTTAAACCTCAAAGAACTATTTGATGCGCTTAAAGGGAATAGTATCGAAAAATTGGAAGGCTATGTAGAAAGCGCACAGAAAACAGCGGATGCAGTTGAAGTCTTCACCACTTTGACTAAATCAGTGTCAACGGTTATAAAAGCCGCAAAAGAGCATGAAGAGGCTATTCAAAATTATGAGAATGATTATGAGCAATTAGAAGATAACATTGAAGATGTAGTAGATGCCTTAGAACAGGCTAAAGACAATTTGGGAGACGAAGATTCACCTGACGCAATCTGGGAAAAGAGTTCGGTCAAGCGTGCACTTCGCAGAGCAAGAACGGCATCAGAGGATTATCGTGAATCTGGAAGAATGTATATTGCCAAGAAAGAACAACTTGAACGAGAGATTGATAAATTCCTTGATAATATACAGGATTTGCCATCTTCTTTTAATGAGTTAAAAGGGAAATTTGAACAAATCCGTAATGGCAGTGCTCAGTCGGGGACAAATACCGATAATGTCACGGAAGAACAAGCAAAAGCGGATGACGGAACTCAAGGAAAAAAGGAGCAACGTGCAGGGCAGGAATTTCTGAAAAAAGCCTTGGAAGCTATGTATGACGTTTTTGTTCAGTCTGTTAAACCAAACTATAAAGAAAGCTTGGACCAGGAATTTGATCAGCTGCGTCATCAAAGGGCGGAGGTAGAGAAATTAAAAACAGCCTTGACCGCCCGGTTGAATGAGATGACGACAACGGATTATGAAGCTCAAAAATACATGATAGATGAATACTGGTCTCGCAATGACACACATGCTTACTTTTCCCCCTTAGACTTACAAACTCTGAGTGATACCATGTCTACACTGTGGGAGAATATGCAAAATACTTTGGATGATATTGCTAAGCCTGATCCGGGTATTAAAGCTTTTCTAATAAGTCTGGTCCGCGTTTTCAGTAATCTTTCGCAGGTAGGTGTTTTGTGGGATGGGAGTTTAGACAAGCAGGTTGTTGGCTCTTCATTTACGGCTTCTAGCGGCGGGATGAATCTGGCTTCGGGAATCGGTATAGAGTCTTTAAAAAACTTAACAAGTGCTATACAGGATTTCGCCAATGTTTTAACTGATAATAGTATTGTGGGTAAATTTCTAAGTCTGCTCAAAGCAGTCGGAAAGATGCTTTTATCTATTATTGAGTTCATGGGAGGACTTATCACTTGGACTGTTAATGTTGTCGCTAAATTAGTGGCGAATACAGCAGATATGGTCATGGCCTTGGGAGGCGGTGTAGGCAACTCAGTGGGCGAAGGCATGAAGCATCTGCTTTTAGTCGGTTATGCCACTTATAACAATCCCAACCGTATCAGCTATAAAGATGGCAGTACAATGACGGGGCATTCTTTTAGTGATATTTTCATGCTTGCGGATGGCCACATGACTTCAAGTGGTTTGGATGGCTTATTTAAAGGCTTTTCTGAAGCGGATTTGCAAACGGGAGCAGGTGGGGATCCCATGTTTGCAGGAGCTATAGGTGAATACATGCTGATTGGGAGCTATGGTGAGAAAGCCAATCAGGCAGCCACATTTATGAATATGCTCTACTTCAGAATGTATGCCAATATCTTTGGTGTTTTTACCAATGAGGGCCTCCAAGCTATGAATTTAGCGGGTTTTGCCGGTTGGGCGGTGAAACTCATCGTTTTAATTGTGGAATCGATTTTGGACGCTTTCTTGCTAGTGAATGGCGGGGTAGTTCCCTTTTTCAAGACCAAAGATATATGGTGCTCGGCTGCCGGTTTCCCAAAATATATAGAAGCTCTACGTGAAACGGAGGTTTTATTCGGGAAAGACAATGATAAGGCGAAGGAAACCAATGAAAAACTACAAAATGCTCTAGAAGATGGGAAGGACGACATTAAAAAAATATCCTCTCCCGGTGGAGGCGATGAGCTTACCACAGGGCAAAAGGTTAAGGGGGCCTTTAATCAAACAAATTACCAGGATCATCTCTTTCTTCTTATTGCGGGTACCGTAGGAAAAGATGCCTTGGTATCACGTATGCAGAGTTTAGTTCAAATGGAGGCCCAAAAGTACCATAAAAATCAGGGGGCAGCCTTTGATTTGCATAAGGCGTACACGCATGTAGAAACCAAAACCCAATACAGTCTTAAAGCATTCCTTAAATTCCCGGGCCTGCAAGACGCCTATGCCAAAACAATGACATCTTATTCAGGCTACTAAGGAGGGTTTTATGTTGAAAGTAAAGAGTAGAGAAGGTTCGGTTACGCTGGAAGCGGCCATCATCCTCCCGATTTTTATTTTTGTCTTTTTAAGTATTTTTGGCCTTTTTGGCATGATTAATGCTAGGCAAGAGATAACGCGTGCTATGATACAAGCTGGAAAGAGTTTGTCCTTAGATCCTTATGCAACTGAAATGTTGGAGAAAGCAAATGATAAAAAGTTTAGGACAGCCGAACAATACCTCATGTCCAAAGTCCGCCAGGCTTCATCGAAAGAGAAGTACACCAATATTACGAAATGGTATGAGGGTGGCGATGTGTCCGGTGTTGCTAAAGACCGCTTCATTGCTTATTTTGCCGGGGGCGATGAGTCCAAAGCTAATGAAAAGCTTAAGTGGATGGGCGTAGAGGGAGGCTTAGACGGATTAAAAGTGGACGGAAGTATATCCGGAAAAAGAGAGCTAGAGCTTAAAACAGAGTATCAATTGAAGTTTTTATTCGATTTTATACAGGTCGGTGATGTGGGAAAAGTTAAGACCACATCTACCCATTGGCTTTGGCGTTATGAATCTAAATTGCATAAATAAAATAAAATAAATTCAATAGTTAGGTAGGACGTATGAAAAATAAAATCACATTTGAAAACCAAGGATCTAACACATTTTTGACCTATCATCTGGAGGCTGAAGATGTGGTCGATACTCTGACACTGGGGATGCTGACCAATAATAAGATTCCGGGTTTAGCCCGGACCCTCTATACCCAGCAAGATGATAAAAGGTTTTTAAAATATAATATCTCAGCCAAAATTCCGGCTTCAGATGTCTTTTCCAGAGCGGTAAAAAAATCAAAGCTCATAGGTTTCCTAACCGGTGTATCAGAGGCGGCCTTGTCAGCGGAAGAGTATATGATAGACCCTGATATGCTGGTCCTTAATCCGGATTTCATCTACTTTGATGTGTCCAAAAACGATGCAACCCTTTTATGTGTACCGGTCCTAAAGGAAGAGCGTTTTGAGAGTGAAACAAATCTGGCGTCCTATTTTAAAGACATTATGGTCCACACCAATTTTGATGAGAAGGAAAATACCTTTTATGTGGCCAGAATATTAAATTACTTAAATAAGTCTAATCATTTTTCGCCGGAAGAATTTATCAAACTTCTGGAAGAATTAGATCAAATGTCAGCCGAAGATGCGGCCAAGACGTCGGCTACATCGAAGCCACAAACTCAGCCCAACCCGCAGCCGCAAATGATGCCAAATCCGGCTATGGTAGCTTATCCACCGAATCCGGCCCCGGCGCCTGCGCCTCATCCCGATTTGATGCCGTCGCAGCACCCGCATAAGTCCAGAGAACTCAATCCCGGCCAGTTACAAGGCCACAACTACGGCGCTGTTCCGCCTCAGCCTCAAGCCAAGCCCGCCAAGAAGACTCCGGAATACAAGACCAATTTCGCCGTGCCCAATCAAGATCAAGGCGGACTTTCTAATAAGTCTGATGAGTATTTGGCCAACTTAACCATAGACCCGGCTGAAGAGATTAGCTTCATGTATTTGATGCAGCATTACAACAAGGAAAATGCAGCCAAGTATAAAGAGCAGAAGGCCATCAAGAAGGCTAAGAAGAAAATGGAAAAAATGAAGGGGCAAAACCCTTCTGCCAACAACTCCAAGAAAAAGAGAAAGAAAAACAAAAAGGTCCAGCCTACACCGAATCACTATCGAGTGCCGGGTGCTCCACCTATGCCTATGGGCCAACCGCAGGCTCAGCCTTATCCGATGGCACAAGGACCGCAGACTATGCCTTATCCCCAAGGGGGACCTTACCCGCAGACGCCTCAAGCTCCCCAGCCTATGCCTATGGCGCCTCAGCCCATGCCCCAAACGCCGCAAGCGCAAGCTCCGAGTCCGGCTCCTATGCCTGAAACCCCTGCTTATAGCGAACCCGATCCCATGATTATGAACCAGTCTATGAATAGCCATAGCTCCGAGGGCTTCGGTGAAACAACGATTCTGGGTGGGGCGGGTGAAACCACTATCTTAGGGCAAGAACAGTCAACAAGCACTCCCTACCTTGTACGGAAGAAAACCAAGGAGAAAATTCTTTTGAACAAGGAGGTCTTCCGCATCGGTAAAGAGAAGAGCTTCGTAGATTACTTTGTATCGGACAACTCGGCCATCAGCCGGAGCCATGCCAATATCGTTAGTCGTGACGGCAAGGTGTATTTAGTCGATACTAACTCGACCAACCACTCCTATGTGGAAGACGAGATGGTTCCCAGTAACCAGGAAGTGGAATTGCGTGACGGCTACTTAGTTCGCTTAGCCAACGAAAGCTTCACTTTTCATATGGAGTAAGGATTGAACAGACAGAAAATGGATTTCATAGTTTCAGCCAGCACGGATGTAGGCATCAAGAAGACCACCAACCAGGATAGCTACGGGGCCAAAATTCTACATACGGCCCAAGGCAAAATGCTCTTTGCCGTCCTTTGTGACGGCATGGGCGGACTTTCCATGGGCGAAGTGGCCAGTGCAACCCTGGTCCATGCCTTCCTGAAATGGGCGGAAGACAGCTTGGAAGGCCTCTTGGAAGAGCCTTTAACCGACGATGTCATTCGGGCGGAATGGGAAGCTTTGATTCGCGAAAACAATGATAAAATCAAACGTTATGGCAAAGAAAAAGGCGTCAACCTGGGCACGACGTTGACCGCCATCCTCATTACTCAGGATCGCTACTACATCATCCATGTCGGCGATTCCAGGGCCTACGAAATTCGACACAGCCTCCGCCGTTTGACTGAGGATCAGAGCCTGGTCGCCAGAGAGATCAGGCGGGGAAACCTTACAGAAGAGGAAGCAGAGCGAGATCCCAGAAGGAGCGTGCTTTTGCAGTGCGTGGGGGTCCTCGATACGGTTGAGCCTTTGATGTATTTCGGTAAACCCTATACCAACACGGTCTACATGATTTGTTCGGATGGCTTCAGACACCAGGTTAGCGAATTGGAGCTGATGGACTATTTGGCTCCGCCGAAAATGCTCGACGAAGACAGCATGCAGAAGAATATGAATCGCTTGATTCAAATGAATAAAGAGCGGCAAGAGACCGACAATATTTCGGTCTTAACCATCAAGACCTATGAACCTCAGGTCCTATAGGAGATTAGAGTCCATATGTTGCAAATCGGTTCTTTAGTAGACGGTAAATACAAAATCTTAAGTAAGATCGGCTCGGGCGGTATGAGCGTGGTTTACATGGCCATCAACGAAAAAGCCAATAAGACCTGGGCGGTCAAAGAATTGCGCCGCGAGGGCGTCGTTAATTACGAGGCGGTCCGTAACGGTCTTATCGCCGAGACGGAGATTTTGAAAAAGCTCCACCACCCCCACCTGCCCAGTATTGTCGACGTTATAGAAGACCAGGACTCCTTATTGATTGTTATGGACTATGTTGAGGGTGTCTCTCTCAACGTGAATCTGGAAGAATACGGTGCCCAGCCTCAAGAATTGGTTATCGAATGGGGCAAGCAGCTCTGCGACGTCTTGGCTTATCTGCACAGCCGAAAGCCGCCCATTATTTACCGCGACATGAAACCGGGCAATGTTATGTTAAGACCGGACGGCAACCTGACCCTGATCGATTTCGGTACAGCCAGAGAGTTTAAGGTAAGAAACATAGCCGATACCACCTGCCTGGGTACCATAGGTTATGCGGCACCGGAGCAGTTCGGCGGCCAGGGCCAGACCGATGCGAGGACCGACATCTACGGTCTAGGCGCCACCCTCTATCACCTGGTTACGGGCCTTAACCCCAGTGAACCACCCTACGAGATAAGGCCCATCCGTGAACTGGATCCGACCTTATCGGGCGGCCTCGAAAAAATTATTTTAAAGTGCGTCCAGAAAAATCCTGATGACCGCTACCAGTCGGCTGAAGAATTAATGTACGCTCTGGAAAACTACGAAAAGGTCGATGACCGCTATCGGAGCATGCTCAAGGTAAGGCTTGCTTCCTTTTTTGCCGTGCTGGCTTTGGCCATTGTCTTTTCCTTTCTGGCAGTCGGGAACCAAATGCTTGCTTCGGGTAATCAGGGTAAAGAATACGTGGATTTAATTGCTGATGCCAAAACGACGGCAGACTATGAGACCAGTCTCAAGACTTTTGAAGCGGCGATCAATATTCCCGACCAAAATGGCCAAAGCGAGGCCTATTTAGGTCTGATTCAAGCTTATAAGGCTAACGACCATCTCTTTACCGTAGATGAAGCCAGACAGCTTGAAAGACTGATTTCTGAAAACCGTGACGCACTGTTGAAAAATCCTAAAGAATATGTGGACATTTGTTTTGAGACCGGCAAGCTTTTTTGGTACTACTACGCCTACGGCGGCATCGAGAATAACCAGGTGACCCGGGCCAAAAGCGCCATCGAGTGGTTCCAGGAAGTTATGCGCTATGCACCACCGGACTACGAAAATTTGGCCATGGCGGAGGTCTATTCCAATGTGGGCATTTTCTACCGTGATATCCAGACGGCCGTTACCGAAGCCGACGACAAGGGACGCTACAAGCCTTTATTCGACAACATCGTTCAGATGACCGAATCCATTGCCAAAAACGAAAACGAGAGTGAAATTGTCCGCCTGGAGTTGTTAGAGCTGGGCAGAAGTGCCCTCCAGCAATACGCCACCAAGCTAAAGGTAGACGGTGTAACAGAAGATGAGATGAGAGCCCTCCTGTCCGATATTCGAAGCATTTTAGAGGATATTCAGACCACAACCGAGACCAGTACTAATAGAAAAGAAGAAAGTTTACGCCATATAGGGCAAACACAAAAGGCTATCGATACGGCCTTCAGTAGCGGAAAGGACCAATAATGTCAGGACATGTCATACCAGTTTTTGCCATACAGCTCCACCCCCTAACCCAGGTTTTTCTAATCCTGGCGGTAGTATGCTTACTGCTTTCCATCTTGCTTTTTATCGTCTTGCACATCCCCCGAACCTTTGGTGAACTAACCGGTTACACCGAGCGTAAGCAAGTGTCGAAGTTTAGCAAGCAGAACCGGCTGACCTCGGAGTTCAGCAAGGAATTACGCGAGAAAAATGATTTTCATACGGCTAAAATTTCTGCCCCGGAAAAAGAGCCTGACGATAGAGAAGAGATGCCCTCGGGACCAGCTACGGAACTTTTGAAAGTAGAGGGGTCTGAAAATGAAACACAGGTCTTGAATCCTGATCCTACCGGCCCCGAATTTGCGGTTGTCTATAGCCTTCAATTTAGTGAAAGTAAGAATATTATTCCTTAAGGATTGCATTTTAGATAAGAGGAAATAGCGATGAATCATAAGAAGAAAATATGGATTAAAAATATTACGGCATGGGTCTTGGTCCTGGTTTTTGCACTGGGACTTTTGCCATTACACTTAGTGGCGGCAGATCCTCCGGAAGGCGAAAATCCGCCGGCAGCAAGTGAAAGCCCTGAAGCGGATCCTACACCGGAGCCCACAGCGACTCCCGGCCCTGAAGCGGATCCTACACCGGAGCCCACAGCGACCCCCGCACCGACACCTACGGAGGCGCCGGCTCCGGAAGTACCGGTAGTAACCCTCCATATCTATGATGATAAGGGGAATAATTTAGACCAAGCGACGATACGCTACAGAATTTTTGCTCAAGACACGACATCGGCCAATTCTGCTTTAGAGAATATCGGCTACAGTCAGAAAAAATTGGGAAGAAAAGAGAACACCTTCGTTATTGATTTGAAGACGGAGAATCTGGATTCCAAGTATTTGCAAGCACCCTACGCCTTGTATTGGAGTTATTTCATTGAAAAAGACAAATATCAGACGCAAACCGCCTACCATGAGTCCTTGCAAGGCAACAGCGAAAAGAAAATCCAAATGCCTGAAACGGAGACCGTAAAAAACATACTCCGGCTTACATCGGATGCTTTTAAGCGGAGAAGTGCCAAGTTAGACTATACAATTAAGGTTCAAGGAAAACCCGTTGTGGGTACTACAAAGCAGGAAGAAACCGTTCAGACCAAAATCGACCGGTCACCGTGGACCAATACGGACGTTCTCCATCTTGACAAACTGCAGACTATTCCTTGGACGCAAATGCAGTACTACCTTCAGCAGCCTAACTTGTACGATGTCAGCTTAGCGTACACGATTAGTATAGATTCTCTGGATGACAAGGATGAGAACTATAAGGTCTATACGTCTGAAGAATCGCCCTTGACGCCGGGGCGCCTGACTCAGGGAGAACAGATTGAATTCAAACGCCTGCCGATGCTAGAACTCCATTTAGATCAAAAAGGCCCAGGCGAAATAAAAGTTGAGCAAGTGAACGAAAACGGCAGTACTAAAGCTCGGACTTATCAAGACGGTGACCTGATTGAAATGGGCCGCAAGCTGGAGTTGACGGCTAAAACCGGTGATGAAGCAACCATCAAGAGTATAAAAATCTCCGGTCAGGATCAAACGGTGGATGGAAAGACCATTAAGGGCATCGACGTTCCTACCGACGATTTCAAAGCCTACTCGGCTTCCTATAACAAAACCTTCACCATGGATTCATCCAAAACTCTATCGGTGGAAATGGTGCCTCAATATATCGTTAAGGTTCACTACAACGAAAACGGCCAAATTGAGCAGAGTCTGGAACCTTCTGATCCGGCTCTCTTTCCCGAATCGGACTTGCCGGGACAAGTAGAGACGACCTTGGAAGGCCGGACCTTACAAGACCAGCAATTAACAATTAAAGCCACACCGTCAGAACATTATCGTGTGCTGGAAGTGACAGTCGATGGGAAAGCTGAGGTCCAAAACGGTAAGCCCGTGGGACAAGATGATGCTTCTAAAAATTTCTACACGGGAGAGAAACCCTATGAACGTATCTTAGAAGCCAACCGTAACCATGACCTATCTATTCGCTTTGCTCCATTTGCCTATGATGTGAAAGCGGAGGACCGTCCGGGTGACCCTGTCCAAATTACCGTAGGAGATAAGGCGACCAAAATGGCGGAAGTGGATTACGGGGAGGCTGTTGAAATTTATTTCTCCATCGCCCGATCTTATGACTTAAGTGAGATTTCAATCAACGGTGTGCCTATCCATGAGACAGAGTATAAAGACGCCTTTAGCCTTTCCGATGACAGACGAGAGGCAGTATTGAGTATTAAACCCGTCACCGAAAATTTAACAATTTCCGCCCAAACCGTAAGGGTACAAACACCTCAGCGAGCCTCCTTGAGAGTTAACGGCAAGCCGCTTTATGAAGATGCCGAGACAATTGACGGAGCGTATTATTACTTTATTAACCCATCAAATCTCAACGGTCAAAAATCCATCACCATCAGTAGTACGGATCCGTCTATTAAAGGTATTGTGGCGGAAGGCTATAAGAAAGACAGCAACAAACCGATTTCTTATGGATCTCAATCCAATCCCATCTTAAGCATTGCCGAAGATGTGGAAATTCGAAAAATCACCTTCTACCAACAAAGATATGTCTGGTTTGTTCCGTATTTGGAGCCTATAACTGTCCTCTTCGAATCGGATTCGTCAATTACCATTAGCGTAGAAGAAAATGCCCCCGAAGTCAGCTTCCGTTACTTGGGAGAAAATGGGTCCACCGACCTTTACTATGAAAAGGACAAGGATACCTATTACTACAACCAAACGGTACAGGTAGAGGTGATGGTAAAAGAAGAGGCGATTTCGTCCGGACTGGAGTCAGTGGAGTATTCAATCCTAAAAGACGGTACGGTGCTTGAGGGCTACCAAAACATCAAGGTGGATTTGTCTGCCGAGGAAAAGTATGAAAAAAGATTTACGGTAGATATTCCTCTTAGTTATGAAATCAGCACACAGGATGCGACTAAAATAGTTGGTGCGACCGATATTCAAGTGGAAGTCAAGGCCGAGGATCAATTGGGGAATAGAGGTACGGTCCGATCTTCTTTCATCTCTTTAAGTAATCCTACAAGTGTTTATCCCGAGGCGAGGTTTGATTTACTGGCTGGAAGCGGAAAGCTCCAAAGAGCATCAAACGGTTCTTATGTCACGAACGAATCTTTGAACTTTAGACTCATTATTGACGACAAGCCGGAATCACTTCGTCTGAGTGAAGATGGTTCGGATTCCTCTTCGGCAGGCCGGGCTTTACATGTTAATAAGTTTAATCCCGCCAGTAAGCAATACGAACCGGTCGAATTAGATCCGGACCCGAATCTTAAGGAAAACTGGCATGAAGTCGATGAAGATGGTCGAAAAGTCTTAGCCTATGACTTCAGTTTGAAATCCGAGGATGGTTCGGCAGACGGTCTCTATGAAGTTAACTTCATGGGCTATAGAAATATCTACGGTACCTACATATATAACCAATCTGCAGGCAAGGCTTCTTACAGTGCAGGTGCGCAGGAACGCTTCATTATCGATACCCTGGCTCCTACAGGAAGCTTTGTTGAAAACATACCTACGGCCAACTTCCTAGAAGAGTTACTCATTCGCTTCGGGATTATTCAAAATAAACCTATTAAGACCGAGGTGAAAATAGCCGAGCCCGACAGCACCCAACCGACGACCAAAGTGGCGCCGGTGAAAGCGGTTCGCTACTATGTCTACGACGTTGATCAAGCCGATGCCGAAAATCACCTCAAATTCAGTGATTTACAAAAGTTAGCAGATAGTGCCTTTGTTGAGGATGTACCGGTTTTGGATAAAAATCAACGTGCCGTAGTCTATGCTAAGTTGGAAGACGAAGCCGGTAATATCCGCTATATCGGATCCGATGGCCTTATCTTCGACCAACACGTCGGTGCTTTGAAATTAGTTCCCTTATTTGAGGGAAACGAACATGGTTTTTATAATAAGGACCTCAAAGTCCGTGTCGAAGCGACAGACAAAATCGAACTTACAGATGAAACGGGACAAAAGACACCTCTAAAAGCCAATTCCGGTATCCGTAAGATTTATTGGGAAGTCCTCGAAAACGGCAAGCGTGCACCTAATTTCGGCGGAGATGACGGTTATTATCGCTTAGCGGACTTCAGCGCCAACCACCCAAGTAAAGGCGAGCTAATGGAAAGTTTCGTCACCACGGATAAGAATCATATCATGGTCTATGCCGAGAAACATAACTCGGATGACGTTGTTCTTCGAGTCTATTTGGAAGACAATGCCGGCAATACGACACACAAGGACATGAACCTAAAAATCAGTGCGGTCAAACCCGAGGCGACTATCTTCTATGAGGATACTATAGGTGAGTTGGCCCAAGCGGATGCTCCTTATTTCAACAAGCGTACCCTTTACTTGGAAGTCAAAGACAGTGACTTTACCTTTGATAAAGACGCTTTTGAAGAGTCTCTCGAATTAATTGCCACTGACGGCCAAGGACGTGTCATTAATGTTGATCCGATTTCCATGTTCGGTGACTGGACCAGCAAGAAGGATGCCGACGGTAATGTCATCCAACAAACAACCCTAACCTTCGACCAGGATGCCAACTACGAGATTAAGTCTTGGAAATATACCAATTTGGCCGGGAACACGCTGGAATTGAACGACATAAAGACGAGGTCTTTTGCAGACCATAGCCAAGAAGCCGCTTTCCCCCGCCACTTTACGGTCGATAAGACCCAGCCTTGGGCCTCTCTTAGCCTGGATCAAAATACCTGGAGTAAATTCTTAGAGACCATCACGTTCGGCCTTTACAAGAATACCGAAGAGACACTTTTGGCCGGGGCAGGAGACAAGACCAGCCCCTATCGTATCCACTATTATGTGGACCACCCGACACAGACCAATCAGCCCTACAAGGGACTTAGCGTAGAAGAACTGAATCAGTTAGACGAATCTTTGTTCTTACCGGTTTTGAATGCATCCGGTGAGGAAACCTGGAAGGGGCCGGTCGATACGATTAAGCTCTTGACACTTAAGGAAGACCAACAGTCGGTGGTCTATCTCAGAGTCGTGGACTATGCCGGTAACCTTATCTACATCAATACTGATGGTTTCGTCTGGGATCAGACGATGCCGGAGATACAGTTTGAAAAAATCCCGGCCAAAGATAAGCCCTACAACCAAGACTTCGATGTGAAACTTCATGTGGCGGAGGGACCGGCCTATTCCGGCCTTAAGGAAGTTGAAGTCTGGCTCTATACCAAGGGCAAGATGGAAGACCCCCAGGCGGCCCTGACCTATCGTGAAACATTGTATGATTTTACTAAGGAGCAAGGTACAGCTGCCGTAAAGTTCGAAGATTTAAAAGCCGACTTCGAAGATACGGTGCGGATTATCGCTAAGGATAACGACAGCAATGAGACCTACTTATACATTAGAGCCCTTGATAATGCCGGCAATGAGCGTTTAGAAGTTGTGCCCTTGTCGATTGACGTGACGGCGCCTAAGGTCTCTTTGGCCTATGACAACAATGACGACCATATCCCCGGTGCCGGTTTCTTCCAAGCCCCGCGTAAGGCGACCTTGACGGTCTTGGAACGTCCCGCCAATTTCGACGAGGCTAAAGCAACTGAAGGGATTCAGATTACGGCTGTGGACAAGAACGGCCGGGATGTCGAGGACGCCTATACCATCGGCCAATGGCGAACCGTCGAAAATAGCGAAGATCCCGACTTGAGTGCTCATACCATTGAGATTAGTTTTGCTAAAGATGCCGACTATAGCTTGGACTTCTCTTACACCGACGAAGCGGGCAACCCCAATGAGCCCATTAATACCGGAGACAGCCATTCCCCCTTCGCCTTTAATATCGATACGGTAGCGCCGAGCCTTGCTTTGGACAAAGATATAGCCAACCAAGACATCTTTAATCGCGATGTTCAAGTCTTTGTCGAGACCCACGACGGCATGAACCGGTCGGGCATTAACCGCGTGGACTATTGGGTAATCAATAACGGCAAAACCACTCAGTCCGGCAGTTTGTTTGAATCCAAAAATCCCACACTTAAGAACACGGAAGAAATGTTCGAGGGAAGTATCCGAGTCGATGCCCAAAAGAACAACGGCTTCGCCACGGAAGTGAAGGTGCGAGTAACCGATAATGCCGGCAATGTGACCGAAGACAAGCTTTCTTTGGTAATCGACATTATGCCGCCGGAAATCGAAGTGCGCTACGACAATAATCAAAGCTACCAAGACGACAAGTATTTTAATCGGCCACGTAAGGCAACCGTTACAATCTATGAAAGACCGGACCACTTTGATGCCGACGATGCAGACCGAGGCCTGGTCATTACGGCAGTAGACGGTGCCGGTCAGGCTGTCTCGAACACTTATGAGGCCGGTGCCTGGATTACTATCGAAGATAAGGCCAATCCCGACCGAACCCGCCACCAGAAAACCATCCTTTATAAAGGCGATGCCAATTACACCTTCGCCATATCTTATACGGATAAGGCCGGTAATCCCAATGAGGGCATGACAGTTTTGGATTCAGTCCATCCTTATGACTTCGCCGTGGATAAGAACAAACCGGCTGCTTCCTTGACGGCTGAAACAAGCGAAGGCAAGTCCATGACCTGGGACAGACTCTGGGAGACCATTCGTTTCGGCCTTTGGTCTCAAAACAGCTTGACTATCCGGGCTACCGGTTCCGACCTGACTGTGCCCGTAAGTGCCATCTATTACTATAAGTATCCGGTTCCCCATGGTCGTGCCATGACCTATCAGGAGCTAGAGAAGCTTACGGATAAGGACTGGACACTGTACAAGCCCTTCCAATTGACCGAAGATGAGAAGGTCAGTGTCTACATCAAGGTGGTGGACCGGGCAGGTAACTACACCTACGCCAATTCCCAGGGCCTAATCATCGACAAGACCGCACCCAAGATTGACGACTTGTCACCTAAGATTAGTTTCACCGGACTTCAAAATGGTATCTACAATACCGATGTTCCCATGGGAATCGAGGTCATCGAGCCTATGGTGAATAATTCATATTCCGGTCTGGCTCAAGTCCGTTACGCCGTCTATAGCGGTGGAAATACCGAGCCCACCCAGCAAGGTGTTTTATATAGTTTCGACAAGGCGGAGCCGTCCTGGCAAGACCTTCGTCAAAGCTGGTCCGGCAGCATTACCATCGACAGCCGTCTTAATAACAGCAATGATGTCCGTGTAGAGGTTGTGGCGGTAGACAATACTGGTAACCAAGCGTCCCGGTCCGAGACGGTCAAGATTGATATTACCGCGCCGGTTATTACCGTGCGCTACGACAACAACCAGGTCCAAAATGGCCATTATTTCCAAAGCGCTAGGACCGCGACGGTCAGTGTCAGAGAGAGAAACTTCAACCCTGCCAAGGTCCAATTGAAGGTTACGAATTCCGACGGCCCCGTTCCCGCTTTCACGAACTGGACGTCATCGGGCAGTGGCGACAATACAGTCTGGACCTCCTATCTGAAGTACGGAGCAGAAGGTGATTATACATTTGACATAGCTTTTATGGATGAAGCCGGCAACCGTGCCGGAGAGGTCCGCTTCGCTGATGGGACCCTTTCGCCTAAGGAATTTACCATTGACCTGACCCGACCGGTTATGACCTTGACTTACGACAATAATGAGGCGGAAAACGGCAATTATTATAATAAAGCCAGGACCGCTTATATCACCATCGTCGAGCGCAATTTCAATCCCGAGAAGTATCAGCTCATAATCGAAGCCGATATGGACGGCCAAAGTGTCGGACTTCCGACCTTATCGGGCTGGAGCACAACCGGGCAGACCCATCGGGCCGAGATTCGTTTCGAAAAAGACGCCTTCTACCGCCTGAATATGGCCTATGTCGATGAAGCGGGCAATGCTGCCGAAAACTTCAAGGCCGACAGTTTCTATATTGATAAAAAAGCGCCTATCATGAGTATATCGGGTGTAGAAGATCAGAGAGCTTATGACGGAAAGCTCGAAGCCAGAGTTTTGGTTAGTGATTGGAACTTGTTGCAAGATGGCCTAAGCATTAGCCTTAAAGGGGCCAAGCAAGGGATTTTGGAAGCTGCGGGAGACTTAGTTGTGGAAAACCAGAACGGCAGCTTTACTTTGGCCGCCATACCCGAAGAAAAAGATTTTGACGATATCTATACCCTAACCGCCAAAGCCCGAGACAAGGCCGGCAACATGGTCGAAAGACAGGTGACCTTCTCCATTAACCGCTTCGGCTCCACTTACGAATTAAGTGAGGCGACTTTGAAGATGAACGGTGCCTACTTAACGCATCCCGAAGACGTTGTGGTACAGGAGATTAATCCCAATGCGCTAGGGAAAATTCAAGTGACCCTCTTCAAGAACGGCCAGCCGGTCTACCTGGAAGAGGGCAAAGACTACGAATTGACTTCCGAAGGCGGTAAGGGTAAGTGGTATGTCTATACTTACCGGATTTTCAAATCCCTGTTTGAGGAGGACGGTGTGTACAGTCTGAGCTTCTACTCGGAAGACGAAGCCGGCAATATTTCGGAAAATAGCTTGGAAAGTAAGAACATCGCCATCCAGTTCGGTGTTGACCGGATCGAACCCGAGCTTAATATCCAGAATCTTCGCAGCAATCAGACCTATGCTTCGGATCTCTATCAGGTGCGCTTCAAGGCCGAAGACAATTTCATCCTTAAATCGGTGCGAGTGTACTTAGACGGCGAATCTTTCAGCAGCTGGGAAGGCGACCGTTTGGCCCAAGTCATTGACCAAGGCGGCCTCTTCGAATTCGGCATCCCCGGAACGTCTACCAAGGCCCATGATATTCGCATTGTGGCTGTGGATGCGGCAGGTAATAGCTATGAGGAAACGCTGGATAATGTCTATGTCACCATGAGTCTTTGGATTCGTTATCTGACGAATCGACCTTTATTCTACGGCAGTATGGCAATCTTGATTCTTTTATTAGCTTTGGTCATTTTCCTTGTCGTTAAACGGAGCCGTGAACAAGACAAATCTGAACTGTCGAAGCGTCCATAAAAACGGAGGGAGTTTAAGAGTAATGACTTTTGGTTTTCTAGCATCCGCTTTTCCGATTGATCGAGATGTCCTGGTCCTCATCCTTGCCGGGGTGGGGGCCCTGGTGCTCATCGGCTTTATTTTCGCCTGGATGCGAGAGCGTAACCGCCTAAAAAACACGGACGACCTCGAGAGTATCGAAAGGTCCAATGCCAGATGGGGGAAGAGTATTTTAATCCTGGTTTTATTTCTACTAGTGGCTGCGGTTCTTATATTCGGCATGGATTTCATCTCCGGCAAGTTAAGAGATGTCCAAAGGACCATCGGTAAAATGTTGGCCTAGGGTTCTAAGCGTTCATTAAAATCACCTTAGATTCTAACCTCAACTTAATATAGAGCGATTTGTCCTATGCTATTATTTTTTCAACAAGGAGAAATGACTATGAAAAAATTCACGAAAAAAATCAGTGCCGTTCTTTTAGCCGGTCTGCTCATAGGGTCCACAGTGGCCTGCGGTAAGAAACCTTCCGAAGAGGCAGGCAAGACTTCTGAAGCTGTCCGAGAAGTGACGAAGTCTGAGGAGGATAAGCCCCAAGATACCGAAGCACCCGAGGCCAAAGCCCCGGTCCAGGGCAATTTATCGGAAAAAGGCCAAGCCCTCCTGGATTACCTGGAGGCCTATATGGCAGGCGATGAGGAAAAAATGCTTGCCAACTTAGCACCTATCGCAGGGGAAGGTGCTCTTCCCACCAAGCACTACGAAAACGTCAAGGGTGATCCATCCGGCACAATGGGCGCTGTTTTAGATTCGATTGAAAACAAAGAAGCAAAAACGGTCATCGTTGAAGAAGACGCTGACACCTACACAATTAATCTTTACGATGCTAGTAATAAGATGGTCGAAAGCATTGCCCCCTTCGGCACGCTCTTCTCCGAATCGGGCAAGGTTTTGGTCGGTATCCCCAAGTATACCTTCTACATGCCCTACTTGACTGATATCTATTTTAACGGCAAGAAAGTAGAATTTAACACCGTTGAAGATCAGGACCAGAAGAAGCAATACTTAGAAATTTTGAACCTCCCTCAAGGCGAGTATGAGATTACTTTCGGCGATTCCTATCTTCAGTTCGACAACATTCCCCTAGAGGTCAATATCAACAGCGACTCCGTTATGGATACCTTCGGGACCAAGGAGGGTAAAGATCTGGTTTTGAAGCCGGAAGTTCAAGATAAGGCCTTCCAAGCCGTCAACCAGGCGACCGAGGACTTGTTTAAGGACTTCAATGCGGCAGACCCGACCGGCAAGGATATTACGGTAGCGGAGATGTCCGACGAGGCTAAAGACAAGGCCGCCCAATCCTTCCTCAAGATGAACGGAATGAACCGTGGCATCATGGCAGGCGAGAGGGTCTACTATCCGGCCGAATCTTCCGAGGCCAAATCCTTCGAGGTCAAAGATAAGGACACATTCCTGATTCGTTTTGAAATTAAGTATGATGCAGGTTCTGCCAAGAATTTGGCCCATACCATAGAAGCCGAGGTGGCTTATAAGGGTGATAATACGATTGAGATAACTTCTATTGACTTTTCGTAAGGAATAAGACAGTAGTACTGGAATCTAATAGGGATATAGTTGTAAAACACGGCTATATCCCTGTTTCGTTTATTTTTCTTTTTATCTATTGAAGTGATGAGCGGAAAACAAAGAAATTCTCTTTACAATCGTGCGTTAATAAAATACGATTAAAGCACGAAAGATGAGAGCCAAGAGCTAGTCTGCTATTTTAGTAGGTCAGCTTTCCTTGATTAATTTTATAAGTATGAGTTTCCCCGCCAACTTTATTCTCATCAATCCAAGCCATGCCTACAGGAGCGTTCATTACAAGGAATGATTCGTTAAGCTGAATCAAATGCTAAAATAACGCTTCAAGCTCTTCATCAAGCGGTTCTTCATAGCCGATATCTTGGTATAAATCACCCAAGTATTCCCAAACATAATCGTTATCGAATAGAACACTTGATATCTCTGTAAGAATTTCCGCGAACTCTTCTTGTGACCTTGCTTCAATCCAGTTTGGACCGGGGGACGACTCTTCATCTGGAGCTAATTTTGCTAAGAAAAAGTGGTTGAACAATAAAGAGTCTAATAGAGAGTCTTTGCTTCTATTCAAATTGATTTGCGTGTACTTATAAAGAATAGGATAGTCTTCTTGTACGGAGGGTAGGATTTTTTTAGCTTTGGCATAGTCGTCTGCCAAAATGCAAACAAAAAGATACTGGAGCTTGAGGTAAGAATCGTGCATCAGGGTATCAGAGAACTTTTCTACTAATGCAAAAGCCTGCTCTATCTGTGTCGTTTTTATATTAATGGACATCAGTACGTATCTGGCTCCGGCATCATCATTGGGATTTCCTTCTAAATAAGATTGAAAGTGTTTTTGGGCCTTATTATATATTCTTGCATCATAATATCCCAGTGCAGTGTTAAAACGTAAGCGATGGTAGGGTCTGCTTTCTATTACGCCGGCTTCCATACGGCCATTATCTACCCATATTTTATGTTCATGGATTAGGAGTTCTTCTAAGAGGGAGAAGACCTGACGTTTATTTGTGTTGAGGCGGATGATTTCTGATTTTATATCGGCATCAAAAGGATAAAGGAGACCGGCTTTTCGTAAGCAATCGACCTTGTAGCCGATGGGAATTTCGTTACTCCGGGTGAGTTCATAAAAGGAATAGAATAAATCATTATAGAGCATGCCGTCTTCAAGCGACAAATCATCTCTGCTATCGTCATCCATCAGAAGATTGGAAAGCTTAACTTCCGTGTCGTCTGTATAAAATGTCATGTAGGCAGATGCATAATCAACAGATTCCGATAAAACATCTTTTAAATTCCGATTAAAATCATCGATATCCAAGGGGCTATCGTCATCCACAAGGAATTTATAGTTCGCCATATCTTCCGAAGGGACCCACTCCATGATCCCGAAACCTCGGCCCCGGATTAGCTCAGGATATGCCAGCGGTTTCTCTTCATCCAGAATTTTTTCTACCTTTAGCTTGATATGCCAGAAGCTATCCTGGTCATAGAAAAAGGTCAGCTTGTCTTTCACGTCGAACTTTAGAGCCTCAAGAGCAATCATAGTATAGTTGTAGCGGGGCGTTTTTGAGGTAGCCTTCAATGCTTCTGAAGTGAATGTATTCGTAGTCCCGGGTGCCGGGTCTTCTAAATTGCGCGGGGTGATTTTCTCAAGATAAGAGAAGTAGTCCGGATATTTTCGGACAAAAGGCATTTTTGTAGTATTTAAACTGCCCCAAAAATCATATTCCTTATACGCATTAGGAATTAGTGCGCGCTTTTTTTCATCATCTAGGGGCTGATAGGTTAAAATATTGGTAGCTGTACCGTTCATGCGGAACAAAACCATAAGTGTATCGATTAAGTCTTGAACAGTCATTTTATCGTCTATTCGAAAACGTCTCCAAATTCGAGGCTTCTCACTACGTATTTCTGCAACAAATTCAATAAGCATACTGTCTTATCCCCTATCTTTTTTATACTTCACTATTATATAAGATAAAACAGACAAGAATGAGGGCGTTTGGTTGTTTTTTGGCCTAGAAATATCAATAAATATCAGTATCATAGGTTTTAAATAGGAAATAAAAAAGTGAGGCAGCCTTATGGAAAAACTAATTATTCACCTGGACAAAGAGAAGACAACAATTAGCCCGGAGATTTACGGCCAGTTTGCCGAGCATTTGGGTCATTGCATCTATGAGGGTATTTTTGTCGGAGAAGATAGTCTTATTCCTAATGTGAACGGTATGAGAAGTGATGTTGTAGACGCCTTAAAGCATATTAAAGTTCCGGTTATTCGCTGGCCGGGCGGCTGCTTTGCTGACGAGTATCATTGGAAAGACGGTATAGGACCCAAAGATCAAAGACCTCATATGGTGAATTCTAACTGGGGCGGTGTGGTCGAGGATAATAGCTTCGGTACCCACGAATTTATGGAGCTTTGTGAGCAGGTGGGAGCGGCCCCCTATATTAACGGGAACTTAGGTTCAGGCACCGTGCAGGAAATGCAAGATTGGATAGAGTATATGACCTGTGCGGATACAAAGTCGACTTTGGCCAAATGGAGAGCCGAGAACGGCCGCGAGGAGGCTTGGTCACTGAAGTGGTTCGGTGTCGGCAACGAAAACTGGGGCTGTGGCGGTAGCATGTGCCCGCAGTATTACGCACAGGAATACAAACGCTACAGGACCTTCCTCAGAAATTACGGCGACAACCGATTAAGTCCTATAGCATGCGGCCCAAGCGACGACGATTATAAGTGGATGGAGACCCTGATACAGCAAGCCGGTAACAAGATGGACCACATCAGTTTGCACTACTACACCATTGAAGGTGGTAATTGGGAGCATAAAGGAAAGGCCTTGGAATTTGATCGTGACGGCTATATGGATCTTATGGATAAAGCCTGGTACATGGAAGACATCATTTGCCACCACCTATCGATTTTGGACCGCTACGATCCCGATCATCGGATCGGCCTCATTGTAGACGAGTGGGGAACCTGGCATCAGGTAGAAGAAGGTACCCATCCGGGTTTCTTGTTCCAGCAAAACACCTTACGTGATGCTTTGGTCGCATCCATGAGTCTCGATATCTTTAACCAACATGCCGACCGCATAAGCATGGCCAATATCGCCCAGATGGTCAATGTGCTTCAGTCTATGATTTTAACCCGTGAAGACCAAATGATTCTAACACCAACTTATCATGTCTTTGACCTCTATAAGGACCATCAAGGGGCTAAATTATTAGATTCCTGGTCTACGGCATCCATGATAGAAGAGAGCATTGACGCATCCGGTGTTTCTGAGAAGAACAGTGATTCTAAGGAAGTAAGTTTCCCCTCCATTACACATACAGCATCCAGGAAAGGTGATTTATTGAATCTGACGGTTAGTAACTTTAGCCCGGATCAGTCCCAAGACCTGACCATTGAACTCTTCGGAAACGATGGCAATAGAAGTTACGAGGTAAAGGCCTGCCAGATTCTTTATTCACCTGATGCAACTTTAAATGTTCATAACAGTTTCGATGAACCCGATGCTATTGGTATTGAATCCTGGTCTCGTTGGAAGATGGAAGATGGTGAATTGGTCGTTCAGCTGCCGGCGGCTTCTGTGGTGAAGGTGGTTTGGGAGGAGAAATCGAATTAGACTAGGTGTGTTTTTAATTGCTTACAGCGTACTTTTTGTTATGAAGTGTAAAATAGAGAAAACAAAAGACGAACAAGCATAAATTTAGAGTTGATACTAAGATGTATTAATGCAGTTTAAAGCGGAAGTTTGTTTCATCGCGGACTTCCGCTTTTTTAATAGCCTATTAGCAACATACTGTTAGCAAACATTTGCAAAAATTGCTAAATTATAGGATGCTTTCATGAAAGATGAATGATTAAGGAGCTAAAAATCAATGACCAAGAAGACGTATGTACAAGTAGGTGTAGGTGGTAGAGCCAGATTTTTCTATGAGGCCATTGCCGGTACTTTCCGGGAAACAGCTGAACTGAAAGCTTTTTGTGATACCAATCAGACCAGGATGAACTATGCGAACCAAGTTTTACAGGAGCGTTATGACTATCCTGAAATACCGACCTATAAGGCTGAAGATTTCGAGAAAATGATCGAGGAGCAGAAACCGGACTTTGTGATTGTGACGACTATCGATCGCACACACGACAAGTATATTTGCCGAGCTATGGAGTTAGGTTGTGATGTTATCACCGAGAAGCCCTTAACGACTGATGAGAAAAAGGCTCAGCATATTGTTGATACGATTAAGAAGACCGGACAGGACTTACGAGTGACTTTTAATTATCGTTATGCTCCCTACAACACCATGATGCGTGACCTGATCATGAAGGACACTATAGGCAAGGTGAGCCAGGTCCACTTCGAATGGCTCCTTAACACCAGCCACGGCGCAGACTATTTCAGACGTTGGCACCGTGATAAGCGTAATAGTGGCGGCCTTATGGTTCATAAGTCTACCCACCACTTTGATTTGGTGAATTTCTGGTTGGGCACAACTCCGGAAACGGTTTTTGCCCTGGGGGACCTGAAGTTCTATGGCAAGGCCAATGCTGAGGAGAGAGGTGTTAAAACTTTCTACAACAGAGCTTATGGTTCAGAAGCGGCCAAAGAAGATTCCTTTGCCATCCACCTGGAAGACAATCCCAGGCTTAAAGCCATGTATTTGGATGCCGAAAAAGAAGATGGTTACTATCGTGATCAGTCTGTCTTCGGTGACGGTATCTCTATAGAAGATACGATGAACGTCTTGGTTCAATATAATAATGGAGCCCAGATGTCTTATAGCCTTAATGCCTACATGCCTTATGAGGGCTTCCATGTCGCTATCAATGGTGATAAGGGAAGATTGGAACTTCATGTAGTAGAGAATACCTACATTAATAGCGGAGGTGATCCTGAGAATGAAGGTGTCGTCAAGGGCGTCCACCTCTTAGTCTACCCTATGCATGGTAAGCCTTACGAAGTGGAAATTCCTATGGCTGAAGGTGGCCACGGCGGAGGCGACCCGGTACTCTTGAATGATATTTTTGGTGAGCCGGATAAAGACCCTTATAACCGAGCAGCCGGCTATATAGATGGTGTAAATTCTATCCTCACCGGGATTGCAGCCAATAAATCAATGGCATCGGGACTCCCGGTTTATATTAAAGATTTGGTGGATTTAAACTAGAATGAAAGAGAAATTACAAAAAGGCTGGACTTTCCAAAAGAAGCCCCTGGCATCTTATGAAGGCCGGGGGAGGAAGGCTCAGCCTTCTTTATTTAAAGACATTACGCTTCCGCATGATTACATGATTGAAGACCCCGATAAATTTCACGAGTCTTCCGAGGCCTATTACCGCTATATATTAAATATTGATCAGGAAGACTTAAACAAGACCCACTATCTGTATTTTGAAGGGGTTTATATGGAGTCTGCTGTTTACGTCAATGGGCTAAGAGTCGGCGGCAACCATAACGGTTACATATCTTTTTATTGTGACATTAGCCAAGTTATAAAAACAGGCGATAACGAAATTTTAGTCCATGTAGTCAATATGCAGCCCAATTCCCGCTGGTATTCGGGTGCCGGTATTTACAGGGATGTTTGGCATATTGTAAAAGAGCGGGCGCATATCGAGCCGGATAGCTTTTTTTACGGCCAAAGTTTTTCGGGCGAGGCCCACTCCGGTGTCAGACTTACACTAGGAAATGAGATCATCAATCCGGATTGTCTTGTTTTGAGTCAAGTTTTTCGACTGCTGGATGCTGAGGGCGAAGAAGTTTGGTCCGGTGCGTTAAACGGTGAAAAACAAATTTTGGTAGATCTGGAAGATTATAGACTTTGGAGTATCGAAGATCCTTATCTTTATACTTTGGAGGCAGGGCTTTTTCATGAGGGTAAGCTAATCGACACGGAAAAGATTCACCTGGGTATACGTAAAATTGAGATTACAACAGACAAAGGCTTTTTCTTAAACGATCAGACTGTTGAACTAAAAGGTGTATGCCTCCATCATGACTTAGGCGGTTTGGGGGCTAAATTCTTGAAAACAGCGGCCCGACGCAATCTTCAGATTATGAAAAACATGGGCGTTAATGCCATAAGGACCTCGCACAATCCTTTTGCACCGGAGTTTTTGAATCTCTGCGATGAAATGGGATTGCTGGTTATCGACGAGTGCCTGGACATGTGGCGGATGGGCAAAAACACCTACGACTATGCACGTTTTTTCGACGAAGATGTAGCGCAAGATATAACGGCTTGGGTCAGGCGAGACCTCATGCATCCCAGCGTTGTGATGTGGTCGGTGGGAAACGAGATTTTCGATACGCATAGAAGTGAAGAAGGGCGTAAGACTTTGGCCTACTTAGCGAACCTGGTTCGACAAGCAGATTCCCAAGGGCATGCTCCGGTAACTTTGGGATCTAACTTCATGGCATGGGAAAATACGCGTAAATGCGCCGATGATATCAAGCTTATCGGATACAATTACTCTGAACGACTCTACAGGGATGACCACGAGAAACATCCGGACTGGCTAATTTACGGCAGCGAAACCGGATCCTTGGTCCAAAGCCGTGGCATCTATCATTTCCCTTACGAGAACGCAGTTCTGGCCGATGATGATATGCAGTGCTCCTCTTTAGGCAACTCTACGACTTCTTGGGGCGCTAAGAGCATTCCTTTCTTACTTGAAAGTAAGCTTCACAATCCTTTCTCGCTGGGGCAATTTCTCTGGGCAGGCATAGACTATATCGGTGAGCCGACACCCTATCACACGAAGAATTCCTACTTCGGTATGACCGATACAGCAGGTTTTCCCAAAGATATTTATTACCACTTCCAAGCCGCCTGGACCGATCCGGAAGACAGAACTGTCCTCCACCTGTATCCTCATTGGGACTGGAATATCGGACAGACCATTGATATTGTAGCAGTATCCAACGCGTCCTCAGTGGAGCTTTTCCTAAACGGCGAATCACTGGGCAGGCAAGCTTTAGACCATACCAAGGCTCAGGTAGAGGCCCATTGGAAGCTTCCCTTTGAACCGGGGCATTTGCTGGCCAAAGCTTACGATACAGCCGGGAATATTATAGGCCAAACAGAGCGCATAACGTCGGGAGACCCGGTAAGGCTAGACGTTAAGGCTATCTACCCGGAAGGCCATAAGGCGGGCTTGTTTTTCTTAGAAGTCGAAGCTTTGGACCGGGCGGGCAATCCGGTAGCGAACGCCAATAATGAAGTTCAACTCACTGTGGAAGGTCCTGCTCAAAGGCTTTACTTAAATAACGGTGATAGCACCGACCGAACGTCTTATCAGAGTGCATCTATGAGGCTTTTCTCAGGTAAGCTCCTGGCCCTGATAGAACAGATCGGGCCTGCCGGCAGGATTCGGGTTTGTGCAACGTCACCGGAACTGGAAGCGGCTGAATGGGCCTTGGAAGTCGATGCGTCGGACCATGTGCCGGCCATCTTAGAAGCGGTGGAAGAACTTGGGACTACAGACTTTATCCCCTGCCGAAAAATCAATCTCCGCAGCACGGCACCACATGTCTTAGGACCGGACCAAAATGTCTTTACCGTTGAAGCCGAACTTTTACCGTCTTACGCAACGCCCCAAGACATGCATTGGCGTGTGACGAATCTGCACGGTGTCGATGCACCCAATGCAAAGTTAACCGTGGATCCGCTAGATCCCTTGAAGGCCCGGGTAGAAGTCTTCGCTAACGGTGACCTGGTCGTTCGGGCGACCGTCACTAACGGCAAAGACCATGCCGATTTTATCTCGTCTCTGGACTTTACAGCCCAAAACTTTACCGGACTTCAGACCTTAAATCCTTACAGCTTTTTATCTGCTTCTCTATACAGTCATTCTCATGGAGACGTGGGTAACGGCAATGAACGCGGCATCAGTATGGACCGGGAGGATATGAGCTGGGTAGCTTATGAGCATCTAGATTTTGGCCCGGACGGTAGTAGAGAAGTCAGCTTACCGCTTTTTAGCTTAGACGATGACAATGTCTACTATTTCTGGAAAGGTGTCCCTTATGAGGAGGGAAGCTGTATAATCGGGAGGCGAGAAGTCCATAGGCCATCTATGTGGAACACTTATCAGACTGAACGTTTCACGCTGGACGAAAAACTTGTGGGCATAGAGACTTTCGGAATAGAGATGCGCAAAAAAGCCCATATCAAAGGCTTCTGTTTCAAAGAACAGCCCAAGGCTTTCGACCCGCTTACAGCGACAGACTTGAAAGAGATTTACGGTGATTCGTTTGATCGGACCGAACGTGCTATTGAGAATATAGGGAATAATGTGACCATTGTTTTAGGCAAGATGGACTTCGGTGCGGAAGGAAGCTCAGGCATTCATATCGAAGGCCTGGCCCATAATCATACCAACTCCATCCACCTGGTCTTCGAAAGAGAGGACGAAAGGTTCGTGGAACTCTTGGAATTCGAGACAGACGTTGAGGCCAAGACATTCCGCTTTGCTAAGAAAAATGGGGAGTGGAAAGTCAGCTTACTCTTCTTACCCGGCTCGGACTTTGACTTTTATGGGCTGCAATTTTTGGCCGATGATGCCGACTAGGTCAAACTTGTCGGAATTTTAGGCTAAGTATGTCCTTGCCCTTTAGAGCCAAAGAGCAGATACTAAAGTCAACTATATATTTACCCGAATCAACAGAAGGAGGATTTTATGGAGTATTTTGATTTTGTAGACCAAGTGAAGTATGAAGGACCTAAGAGCAAGAACCCCTTGGCCTTCAAGTTCTACGATGCCGAACGTGAAATTTACGGCAAGAAGATGAAAGACCACCTCAAGTTTGCTATGGCCTGGTGGCACACATTGTGTGCTGACGGGACGGATATGTTCGGTTCCGGCACTATGGACAAGTCCTTTGGACAGACACCTGCCACCATGGACCATGCTAGGTCCAAAGTGGACGCCGGTTTCGAGTTTATGCAGAAGTTAGGCATCCAGTATTTCTGCTTCCACGATGCCGATATTGCACCGGAAGGCAAGAATTTGGCCGAGACCAATAAGAATCTGGATGACATTACCGACTATATTAAAGAGAAGATGGACGAGACCGGTATCAAGCTTCTCTGGGGCACGTCAAACCTCTTCACCAAGCCTATCTTCATGAACGGTGCCGGTTCTTCTAATTCTGCCGATGTCTATGCTTATGCCGCAGCCAAGATTAAGAAGGCTATCGACTGCACCGTCAAGCTGGGCGGCACAGGTTATGTCTTCTGGGGCGGTCGCGAAGGTTATGAGACCTTGCTTAATACCGATATGAAGTTTGAGCAGGAGAACATCGCCAACCTTATGCACATGGCAGTAGACTATGCCAGAAGCATTGGCTTTAACGGTGATTTCTACATCGAACCCAAGCCGCAAGAGCCTATGAAGCATCAGTATGATTATGATGCTGCAACGGCTATCCAATTCATCGAGAAATTCGGCCTTGAAAAAGATTTCAAACTCAACATCGAAGCCAACCACGCTACTTTGGCCGGCCATACCTTCGAGCATGAACTCCGTGTTGCCGCTATTAACAATATGCTGGGGTCTGTTGACGCTAACCAGGGTGACCTCTTGGTAGGATGGGATACCGACCAGTTCCCGACCGATGTCTATGCAACGACACTGGCCATGCTGGAAATCTTAAGAGCAGGCGGCTTTACCACCGGAGGTCTGAACTTCGACTCTAAATCCAGAAGACCTTCCAACAAGCCCGAAGATTGGTTCGAAGCCTTTATTGTCGGTATGGACAGCTTTGCCCTGGGACTTATTAAGGCGGTAGCGATCCTAGAAGATGGCCGTCTGGATCAGTTCATCCAAGAGCGCTATGCTTCTTTCAACGAAGGCATGGGCAAGAAGGTTAGAGACAAGGCCACCAATTTAGAAGAATTGGCTGCTTATGCCGAAACTTTAGAAGAGCCCTTGGATCCGGGTGCCGGCAAGCAGGAGTATCTGGAAGCCGTGGTGAATCAGGTGCTCTTTAGCAACTAGTTCGGATTAGATCATAACTAAGCCATGAGGCCTAGAGGTCCAGCCGAAACGGCGAGACCAATAGGCCTTTTTCATTTTGTAAATAAGACCGGGCGGGCGCATTGGCTTGAAGGTAGGCCACTTCATCGGCACCGGCTTTTTCTATTAAGAGATAGACATGGTTTTCTTCGGCATAAATTTTTTCAATTTCTAATTCTTTTCCTGCAGCGTAGACCTTAAGGCTATCTCGAATGGTATCGGGAAAATAAACGGGTTCGGAAAAGTGTAAATCTAATTTATTATCCCGACATTCTGCACTCAGAAGTTGTGGGCCGAATGAGGCGGCATAGGGAGAAAGGAAAGCCCGATAGACTCTTTGGCCCAAATTCCACTTGTCTTGGGGATGCAAATCTTCGTCTTCACCCAGGTCCATAGCCACGACCAGGCGGAGGCCCAGGGCTTGGGCAACTTTCTTTTGGGCTTGCCTGATTTTAACCCAGGAGCCGGGTGTCATTTGGCCGTTGGGATCGTCGTAGGCGGGGAGTTGGACCAAGACTACGGGCAGGTCTTTGGCCAAAGATTCTTGGGTCAGATAAGAGAAGAAGTCATAAAGCAGGGGCTCGTAGTTATCGGGCCGGCTGTCGTTGGACTCTCCCTGATACCAGACTAGGCCCGATAGACTCAAGTCCTCCATGGGCTTAATATAGGATAGGTAATTGGAGGAGGGGAGCCTATCCCAGAAGGTCATGGTCGGCATGGGTTCAAGCCCTAAAGATTTGGCCCAATAAAGTTTCCAGGGTCGGCTAAAGGGAAGGACAAAATTCTCTTCGGTGTTTTCCGGAAGTGACCTTAATCCGTAGAATTTAGTCGGAATGAGGCCGCCGGGATTCCTGGCGATATAGAGGTCTACCACTAAATCATTTTGGCCCGGTCGCAGCAAAGACGTAGGGATCTTATATTTTCGGGGCGGATATTGGTAGCTGGTCTCACCGATTTTATTGCCGTTTAAGTAGGACACATCGTGGCTGTCCATGAGTCCCAGCGAAAGTTCTACCTCCGGTATTTGACTGACTTGGGCATAGTCTTCTTCCGACAAATCAAAAGAAGACCGCAGTTGGACCAGGCCGTGATAAGCCGATCCTTCTATGGCTGTACCGAAAAATATTTGAGGGGCGGCGAGACAGGTGCAGTATTCCAAGTAAGGTCTCTGGGCCTCGGCTTGGTCATACCAGTTGTTGATTTTTTCTGTTTCCAACCGGCTGATATTTTGCCGCCTGGATAGGTCTTGGCCGAATTTAAACTTTTCTTGGTAAGCAGGGCTTAAGAGCGCATAGGGGAGCCAGGATTCTTGCGGTGTACCGCCAGCCGCCACATTAATGAGGCCAACCGGAATATCTTGATTTTCTCGGATGTGCATGGCCAAAGATAGGCCCAAGCCGCCTATGTCATAGAGGTTTTCCGGGTTCAGAGCTTTCCATTCAATTGCTTCATTCCAAGCGCTTTCCTTAGGATAAAAAGCCGGCTGAACAGGTAGGCGAATTTCTTTAATAAAAGAATCTTGAAGGATTCGTACATCTGGAGGGAAGGACTCGACGCAGCGACTCATGGTGAGTTGCATATTAGACTGACCAGCTAGAAGAAATAAGAGGCCGAAATAAATATCATCCAGAATGATATGTTCTCCGTTTTCGGCTTGGATTTCAATCTTATGAGGACCGCCGACCGTTTGAGGCTCTAGGCTAAAAAACCACTTGGGCTGAGAGTCGGATGTCTCCCATTGAGCCTGTCCTAAGCTTTGGCCGTCCATTAAAACTGAAATCGTTTGCTCTTCCGAAGCAAAGCCCCATATCTTGATGGGCTTGTCAGATGTCAAAATTGCACCGGATTGAAAAAGAGGGAAAATGTCCATAAAAGCTACCTCCTAAGCTACTTTATACTATAGCGACACTTGGCATTAAAACAAGATTTGAAATCATCTTCACAAATAATAATTAGCCAAAAAAACAGACAATTTCATAATAATAGGCAAAAGGGAGGACATTTTATGGCAACGAATTCATTGAAGGCAAAGTCATCCGGCGCCGGATTTAAAAATTATATGCGCAGGTATTGGGTCTTATACGCCATGTTGCTCTTGCCTATCATTTACTTTTTTATTTTTAAATACATTCCTTTCTTGTATATCCAGATAGCCTTTAAAGACTACAAAATCGGCATGTCACCTTTTGCCATGCCTTGGGCGAAGAACAAGGGGATGTTTTACTTCCAACAAGCTTTCCGTAACCGTGATTTCCGTTTTGCTTTGCGCAATACCATTATGCTGAATGGTTTGGATTTGTTAGTGGGTTTCCCTGCACCTATTATTCTGGCGATTATCTTAAATGAGATTAAGTGCAATGCCTTTAAGCGAGTGACCCAGACCATTGCTTATCTGCCGCACTTTCTTTCCTGGATTATCATTTCCGGTTTGGCCCTACAAGTTTTTGCACCGACTACCGGTCTGGTTAATATCGCTTTAAATGCCATGGGCTATAGCAGTAAACCCTTCTTAAATAATCCTCATAACTGGGTAGTTATTTATGTTCTATTAGGTGTTTGGCAAAGTGTCGGTTGGAACACCATTATCTATTTAGCCGCCATAACAGGTATTAATACCGAGCTCTACGAAGCGGCCGAAGTAGACGGTGCGGGTCGTTTGCGCAAGATTTGGCATATTACCTTGCCCGGTCTAAGACCTACGATTGTCGTACTGTTGATCCTGAGTTTGGGCAACATGCTGGGGATTGATTTCGCCAGACCCTTCTCCTTGCAGAATAACCTGGTGAAGAGCGTTTCAAACGTGCTTTCGACCTTTGTCTATACCAACGGTATTAGAGGACTTCAGATTTCGATGACGACGGCCGTAGGTTTGTTTCAGTCCGTGGTTAACGTAATCTTCTTAAGCATTGCCAACTTTATCGCTAAACGTTTAGGCGAAAACGGAATCTGGTAGGGAGGAAAATATGGCTAGACCAAAAGCAAAATCCGATATCGTTTTTGACGTCATCATCTATATTATTTGTATACTTTTAATCATTATCTGCCTAGTGCCTATCCTGCACGTGGCGGCCAGATCACTGAGTTCGGCAGATGCTCTTATTAAAGGCAAGGTCGTCTTGCGGCCGGTGGGGCTTAACACTGATGCTTATAAGACTATTTTCAAAGACCCGGTCTACACCAGAGCTCTGGGCTGGACAGCCATCTTGACCGTCATTGCAACGGCCTGCTCGATTTTTATGACCGTGCTATGTGCCTATCCTCTAATTTTTAAGGAGCTAAAGGGACGAAAATTTATTAACGGCTTTATCATCCTGACCATGTACCTTAATGCGGGAACCATCCCTAACTACCTTTTGATGAAGGACTTAAACCTGATAGGTCATCCTCTGGTTTTGATTTTGCCCGGTGTCTTAAGTGTCTTTAATATGATTATTATGAGATCTTTCTTTAACGGCATCCCGGCCAGTATCCGAGAGTCGGCTGAAATCGACGGAGCGGGTTACGGCCATATCTTACTTAATATTTATCTGCCCTTGTCCAAACCGGTTTTGGCCACCCTGACACTTTTCTATGCGGTAGGGCGTTGGAACGGTTTCTCGGATGCCTTGATGTACATGAATGATCGCAGGTGGTATCCCATTCAGCTCTTGCTCTATAACATCCTGAACAATGTCACCTCTATAGAAGTGGCTACTCAGGAGGGCTTCAGCTCGCCGGGGCTGTCCGAGACACTCAGAGCGGCCAGTATCATGATTGCGACCATACCGATTTTAATTGTTTATCCCTTCCTCCAGAAGTACTTCATAGCGGGAGCTACTTTGGGGGCAGTTAAGGAATAAGTTAGAAAGAAAAAAGGAGAGATTAGTATGAAAAAGATTCTTTCGTTCGCATTGGCAGCCACCATGCTCTTAGCCACGGCGGCTTGCGGATCCGACACCAAGCCTTCGGAATCTAAGGCTCCGTCCGAGTCTCAAACGGGCCAAACGGAGACCGGGACCGAAACAGAAGGCAGCAAGGATGCATCCGTTTCAGGTGATGGACTGACCATCGAAGGCGAAATTGAGAACGGCAAGTTCTTAGAAACCAAGAAGATTACGGTTGAGGTTTATGACCGCGGTAACGACGGCGGTTCGCACCCCGAAGACAACTTCTTTACCGACTATATTAAAGAAGGTGTCCTCCGTGACCACAACATCGAAGTGACCTTCGTACCGGTTCCGCGTTGGACCGAAGTTGAGCAGCTGAATAACCTTTTGGCCGCTAATAATGCGCCGGATATTTGCCTGACCTACGACTATTCGACCATCAAGACCTATGCTCAGATGGGCGGTGTCACCAATCTCAAAGATGATATCGAAAACTATAAGGATGCCTTACCCAACTTGTGGGGCTGGCTGGGTGAAAACAATATTTATTGGGACAAGGATCCCGAAACCGGAGACTTGTGGGCCATTGAAGGTAAGTTAGCCAACAACACCCGTATCAACACCTTTGTCCGTCAGGATTGGCTGGATACTTTAGGCATGGAAGCTCCCAACTCTACCGAAGAATTTGAGAAGATGCTGGTAGCCTTCCGTGACAACGCTGACAAGCTTCTGGGTGATGAAGCCGACAAGATGATTCCTTTCTCAATCAGCTTTGACATCGGCTGGAGAGCGGACCATATTTTGGCCTCTTTTGTAGATCCTGAGATTTCGACCAGAGAACGCTTCGTGCGCGGCTTCGACGACCGTAGATTCCTCTATCCGGGCGTTGAAGAAGGTGTCGAACTTCTGAACAAGTGGTATAACGACAATCTGATTTGGAAGGATTTCGCTCTCTACGGTGCAGGCGACACAACCGAAGATAACCTCATGAAGGCCGGTTATGTGGGTGCTTTCATGCACAACTGGGACTATCCCTACAGAAACGCCGATGACTCTATCAATAACAATCTCAAGCGCTTAGTGGGTGAAGATGCCGGTTATGTCAGTATCGATCCTTTCAAGAACAGCAAGGGCGAACCGATGAAATTCTTGCCCGGTCCTGTAGACCGTAAGATTTTCTTCCCGGCTACCAATGATGAAGTTCTGGCTTCCTTGCTCTACTTAGATTGGATTACCAAGTTCGAGAACCGCGAGTTCTTACAAATCGGTGTACCTGATATTAACCACAAGGTCCATGAAGACGGTGCGATTGAAAACATTCCGGCTACAGGTGACCATATCATGAACTCACCTCTTAACATCGACTATACCATGACCATTAACGGTTTAGACTTAGGTGATGAAGACCTGACGACCAGATCCATTGCCTTCTCCTATCCCGGTGTCAAGGCTGAAGTGATTGCCGATGCGTATGAGAACTCGACCAGAGGCGGTATTATCGGCCAAAACATCAATGTAGGTGATATCACGTCCGAAACTGGTATGGGTCCTGCCTTGAGTGAAAAACGCGATGTTGTTTTAAACCAAGCCGTAGTGGCCAAACCGGAAGACTTCAAACAAGTCTTTGATGCCGGCATGCAAGACTACCTGGCATCCGGCGGTCAAGCCATCATGGATGAAAGAGCCGAGAAGTGGGAAGCTATGTACGGTGACGCTACGGAATTGCCGGAACAATAGTCAAACCTTCGAGGTAAGGCATAGTAATTAAAATAAAAATGAGGTCTTGAGACGAAGCTTAACGCATTTAGCTTCGCTTGAGGCCTCTTAGTCTGAAAGGGGAAAGCATGTATAGCAAACTGTGGTTAGATTATGAGAGATTGCCCAAGGCTAAAGTAAAGTCGATTCAGTTTGATTCCAATGAAGAATCTTCTTTAATTCTTCATGCAAAAGAAGAACTCCGTCAAGCCTTAGATATTGATTCGGAAGCCGATTTTTCCGTTTCTCTGACACAGGAAAGTAATGGTGACACGGACAAATCCGAAGCTTTTTCAATTGAGGTCAAAGACCATAGTGCCAAGATTCAATCTTCAAGCGAAGAGGGCCTTCTTTACGGAGCATATGAATGTATTAAACTTCTTCGTCTGGGTGCCTTGGCTGATGGCTTCAAGAAAAATTATGTACCGTCTACGCCGCTTCGCATGATTAACCACTGGGACAATATGGACGGTTCCATAGAGCGAGGCTATTCGGGTAAGTCTTTCTTCTTTCGAGATGAAAAAATCATAGTAGACGAACGAACAGAAATGTATGCCCGTTTTCTGGCGTCTATTCGTATCAATGCGCTCTGCTTCAACAATGTTAACGTAGTCGGCCCGGCTACGGAACTCATCAGTTCACGCTATTATGAAGACTTAAATAAGCTTTTCGAGATTTTCCAATCTTACGGTATCAAACCTTATCTTTCTTTAAATTACGCTTCATCTATGGAACTGGGCGGTCCCAATACAGCAGACCCTTATGATCCCGAACATATCAGCTGGTGGGAAGAGAAGATGGCCGAAATTTATCAGAATTTGCCTTCTCTGGGCGGCTTTGTGGTTAAGGCGGACTCGGAAGGCAGGCCGGGACCTTTTACCTATGGCCGAAACCAGGCGGATGGAGCCAATATGTTGGGGCGCGCCATCGCGCCTTTCGGAGGCAAGATTATTTGGCGTGCTTTTGTCTACAATTGCCAGCAGGACTGGCGCGATCATAGGACCGACCGAGCCCGAGCGGCCTATGATTATTTCTCACCCTTGGATGGTGCTTTTGAGCCCAATGTTTACTTGCAGATCAAAAACGGTCCCATCGATTTCCAGGTGCGTGAGCCTATTTCGCCCTTGTTCTTCGCCATGGCCAAGACGAATTTAATCTTGGAATGCCAAATTGCCCAAGAATATACCGGTCAGCAAATTGACTTGTGCTATCTCCTGCCCATGTGGAAGGAAATCTTGAACTTCCCGGCTGACATGGCGTCTCACACCGTAGGCCAAAGAGTGGCAATCCCTTCAGCCGGTATAGCCGCCGTGGCCAATACCGGTGATGATTGGAACTGGACCGGTCACATCCTGGCCGGGGCCAACTTCTACGGTTTCGGCCTTTTGGCATGGGATTTCGATGTGGATGAAAAGCAAGTGGCGGAAGAGTATTTGAGCTTGGTCTTAGGCTTGGAAGGCCCTGCTTTGGCCAAAGTCAAAGATATGATGCTGATGTCCTGGCCCACCATGGAAAAATACACGGCTCCTCTGGGCGTCGGCTTCATGGTAACACCCCATTACCATTACGGTCCCAACATCGACGGCTACGAATACGACCGTTGGGGAACCTATCACAGGGCGGACTGGAAGGGCATCGGTATCGACCGAACGGAAACCGGAACGGATTATGCCCATACCTATCCGGAAGCTTTAGGGGACATGTATGCAGACCCCGAAAAGTGTCCGGACAATCTGCTCTTGTTCTTCCACCACGTTCCCTATACCCATGTTTTACAATCCGGCAAAACCGTTATCCAGCATATCTATGACAGCCATTTCGAAGGCTATGCCGAAGTTTTGGCTTTCTTAGAGACATGGAATAGCCTGGAGGGACAAATGGACGATGACATTTTCCTCCATACCAAAGAACGCTTCGAGCGCCAGGCGGCCAATGCCAGGGAATGGTGTGACCAAATCAACACCTATTTCTACCGTAAGTGCGGTATTCCGGATGAAAAGGGTCGGAAAATCTACACTTAAAAATCAAGTGTTTACAACTAAAAACGTTGAGAAGGGTCTTTATAATCACGAGCCAAATTCAGGTATTCGCTGGGAGAAAGACCCTTCTTTTTCTTAAAGACCCTATTAAAAGACGAAATCGAATTAAAGCCCACCGCAAAGGCCGTGTCGGTGATGCTGGCTTCGGGGTCTAAAATTAACTTCTCGAATTCTTCGATACGGATGTTGTTCAGATAGTCGATAAAACTCATGCCGGTGAAATTTTTAAAGATCCTGGAAAAATAATATTTGCTAAAGCCGGACTTGTCAGCCAGATGGTCCAGCGTTAAATTCTCATGCGAATGCTGGCGCATGTATTCACAGATATGGTAGATGCCGGCCAGATGGGCCTGGGGCAAGTCTTTTTCCTGAGCTTCTTTGTTTCGTTTAGGACTTAATTTATCTTCCAAGACCGCGTTTGATAGCTGGGCGGCAAACTCTATGATTTTGGCACTGATTAGGACATCTTTAAATTTAGAGTCACCCAATTGACATACCAATATATCGGATGCGATTCCCTGCAAGAGGCTGTGAATGTCACCGGCGTCGGGGTCTTTGGCCGAAACCAGATAGTATGGCGACAGCATGGATAAGATGGAACCAAGTTCGGAAAAGGTGCTTAGAATCAACGGATCAAAGAGGATGATAAGCCTGGAGCCGTTGTTGGCCGGGTTCGAAATCGAATGCAAGACACCTGCGGGAAGCCACAGAATATCGCCTCGCTCCATGTGAACCGTATCGCCTTGAATCACATATTCATAGTCCTCTTCCAGACACATGGTGACTTCCGTAGCGGCGTGCCAATGCAAGGGATAGGCTTCGTTTTCCTCATTATGGTAAATGCGCACGTGGGAAGAACCGAAGTAATTTACGGTTTCCATGGTTCCGTCTAAGTTCTCGATCATAAGGGGTCCTTTCTAGGGGGAATGGTTTTATTATAGAATCTCCCCAAGTCAAATAGCAAGAATTGGGGATTTCCTAACAAGGATATGTAGGCTCCGGTGTTTTTTTAAGCGTACCGTTAGTGTATCAAATACCATGGGGGCATACTATGACCAAGAAAATTAAGCACCGCGATCGTAAGTCTTTTGAGGATAGGGCCAAAGCACTTGTTGACCAAATGACCTTGACCGAGAAAGCATCGCAGCTTTTGCATAAAGCGCCGGCCATTGAGCGACTGGGTATCCCTGCCTATAACTGGTGGTCCGAAGGCTTGCACGGTGTGGCTCGGGCCGGCGTGGCAACCATGTTCCCCCAAGCCATCGGTTTGGCGGCCTCTTTTGATACCGAGATGATGTACGAGGTTGGCGATATTATTTCTACTGAAGCCAGGGCTCGTTACAACACGTTTTCAAAGCTGGGCGATCGAGATATCTACAAGGGCCTGACAATCTGGTCTCCCAACATCAATATTTTCCGCGATCCCAGATGGGGCAGGGGCCAGGAAACCTACGGGGAAGACCCGGTCTTGACCTCGGACCTAGCCGTGGAGTTTATCCGAGGCCTCCAAGGCGATGACCCGACCTATCTTAAAACAGCTGCATGTGCCAAGCACTTCGCCTGCTATTCGGGTCCCGAGGACTTGCGTCATGAATTCGATGCGGTTGTTTCCGATAAGGATTTAGAAGAAACATATTTCCCGGCCTTCCAAGCCTGTGTCGAAGAAGCGGGCGTGGAGTCGGTCATGAGTGCCTATAATCGAGTCAACGGTTTTGCCTGTTCGGCCAGCCCCTATCTCTTGCAAGACGTCCTCCGCAACAAGTGGGGGTTCGAAGGCCACGTGGTTTCGGATTGTTGGGCCATAGCCGATATTTTTAAGTTCCATCGCCTGGTCGATAATCCGGTAGATGCAACGGCCATGTCTATCGAAGCCGGTTGTGACCTCAACTGCGGTTCTTGCTACGGCCATGCTGTCGATGCGGTTATTGCGGATAAGCTGGACGAGGCCAAAGTAGACCAGGCCCTGATTCGCCTCTTTACTACCCGCATGCTCCTGGGGCTTTTCGAAGAGAAAGGACAAGTGTCCTATGATCAATTGGAGTGGACGGAAAACGATTCTCCTAAGCATCAGGAGAAAAATTTAGAAGTTGCTCTGAAAGTACCGGTCCTTCTTAAAAATGACGGTATTTTACCTTTGTCTAAAGGAGCACAGAAGACTATAGGTTTGATTGGCCCCAATGCCCGTAATATCAGGGCCTTGGAGGGCAATTATGAGGGAACGGCATCACGCTATTGGACCGTCTTGGACGGCTTGCAGGAATATCTGGAAGACACAGATACCAGAGTCCTTTTCTCCGAAGGCTGCCATCTTTATAAAGACCGCATGTCCGGCCTGGCTGAGCCTAATGATCGGTTAAGTGAAGTTCAGGCAGTCTGCGAAGCGTCCGACGTCGTCATCGCCTGTTTTGGCCTGGATCCCGGTCTGGAAGGCGAACAAGGCGACCAGGGTAATCAATTTGCTTCGGGTGACAAGCCTGACTTATGTTTGCCCGGCATTCAAAGAGATGTTTTGGAAATCATATACTCTTATAACAAGCCTACAATCCTATTGATTATGTCTGGTTCTGCCTTAGCGCTGGATCAAGATGCTGAGAAAGCCTCCGCCATTTTGCAGTGCTGGTATCCTGGCTCTCAAGGCGGTAAGGCCATAGCCCAGATCCTCTTCGGAGACCATTCGCCCGAGGGTAAATTGCCTATCACTTTCTATAGCGAGCATTATGAATTGCCGGATTTTACAGACTATTCTATGATAGAAAGAACCTATCGCTACGCTACACAAGGTGTGCTTTATCCTTTCGGCTTCGGTTTGACCTACGGTAAGGCCAAAGTCCTTTCCGCCGATTGGAAGGAAGACCGGAGTCTTTGCGTTCAGGTGAAAAATGAAAGCGATATCGACATTCGAGAGACGGTCCAGGTCTATGTAAAAGCGCCGCAATTCGGTCCGGTCCATCCGGAATTAAAAGCATTCCGAAAAGTTGCGCTTAAGGCCGGTGAAGAAAAAGCAGTTCACATAAAGCTGGACGATAAGGCTTTCCGGGTCGTCAATGACGAGGCCCAAAGCGTTAGCCCTAAGGGACAATGGAAGCTTTATGTAGGCTTTGGCCAGCCGGACGTAAGTCCTTTAGGCGCTGCTCGTAAGGATTTGGAAGGACAAGGACTGGTCTTGGAGGTCGAGAGGTAAGGAGCGATTTATGTTATACCCCAGATCGACGATGACCCGGTCGGTTCAGAGCCTGGACGGGACATGGAAGTTTAAGCCTCTAAAATATCTTGAGGAATTTGATCCGCTAAAGCCTTTGGAAGATTTCTTCTACATTGCCGTCCCGGCATCCTTTAATGACCAACTAGTAGATAATGATTTGCGCTTCTTTGCAGGACATTATGTCTATGAACGTACGTTGGACCTGCCTGCCGTAAAGGAAGGTCAGCGGCTGGTCTTGCGTTTTGGTGCGATTTGCCATGAGGCTTGGGTTTATATTAACGGGGAGGAAGTCTGCCATAATAAAGGCGGCTTTTTACCTTTCGAAGTGGAGATTCAATCACAGGTCAAAGCAGGACGTAATCGTCTTACAATTTTGGCCAATAACCTGTTGAATTTCTCCACGCTGCCGGTAGGGAATTTGGAAGAGATTTCGGACGAAGACGGCCATGTGACTTATCGCCTGGATGAGAATTTCGATTTCTTTAACTATGCCGGTATCATTCGGCCCGTGAAGCTTTATACGACGTCAAAGACTTATTTGGATGATATGACGATCACTTCCGATGTCAACGGGGAAAACGCCCTGCTTAGCATGGATTTTAAGATAAGTGGGCCTTATGATCAGATTCTAGTTGAAGTCTTCAATGAAGCCAATGATAGGGTTTCCGATGTGGAATACAGGGGGGAGATTGACCAAGACCAAGTCCGTCTGGAAATTCCCGTCACCTACGTACGCTTGTGGGAACCCATGGATCCCTATCTCTATGAAGTAAAGGTCAGTTTATTTAAGGACAATCAATTACTGGATGAATATTTCGAACCCTATGGCATCCGAACGGTGGAGGTTAAGGACCATAAATTTCTCCTAAACGGCAAGCCTTTTTACTTTAAAGGTTTCGGCAAACACGAAGACTCCTACATCAACGGCAGGGGCTTCAACCAGGCCGTTAATGTCTTTGATTTACATATGATGAAAAAAATGGGTGCCAATTCCTTTAGGACTTCTCATTATCCTTATGCGGAAGAGATGATGTACTTAGCGGATAGATTGGGTTTTGTCGTTATTGATGAAGTGCCGGCTGTTGGATTATTTACAAATTTTGCCGCAGATCTCAAGTCGGATGGGCCTAATACCTGGGACCAAATGCAAACCATGTCGGCACATGAAGATGCTATTAGAAGACTCATTGAAAGAGATAAGAATCATGCTTCGGTGGTGATGTGGTCTATAGCGAATGAAGCTGCGACACATCAAGACGGAGCAAAAGAGTATTTCGAACCGCTCTTTGCCTTGACGAGAGCCTGCGATGCCCAAAAACGTCCGGTCACCATTGTATCGATAGGCTTAGCTTCGGCGGCCAAAGACCAAGCCATGGGCATGGCGGATGTCATCTGTTTGAACCGCTACTTTGGCTGGTATAACTATCCCGGAGACCTGAAAGAGGCCGAGCAGGCCATGGAAGGGGAACTGGAAGAATGGGTCGAACGATTTCCCGGTAAGCCTGTTATCTATACAGAGTACGGTGCGGATGCGGTTCCGGGCCTACATTCTATCTACCAAATCCCTTTTACCGAAGAATATCAGATTCATATGATTAAAATGATGTCAAAGGTCATGGATAGTAAGGATTATGTGGTCGGTGAGCAGGTTTGGAATTTTGCGGACTTTGAGACCAAGGTCGGTGTCACCAGGGTCCAAGGTAATAAAAAAGGTGCTTTCAGCCGTAATCGCGAACCCAAGATGCTGGCTTTCTGGTTAGAAGAAAGGTGGAAGTCTATCCCTCATTTTGGCTATAAGGCATGAGATAGGTTTCCAGTATTTTTTTCAGCTTGTCCTTGTCCTTGGGCAGTAAAGGTTTTAAATAGCGGATAGCCTCTTCATTGGAAAGCTTTTGTTCAATCGAAAAGGAGTCGGTTGCCTGATTAGAAGGTAGCCGGCTTTTTTCATCCGGAGAAAGGGCGTAGGCTTCGGGCGTTGTGCCTAAAAGTTCCATAAAGGTTTCCCTCATATAGCGTAGGTCGGAAAAGCCCGCTAGGTAGGCCAAATCGGTCAGGCTGTATTTGCCTGTAATGAGCAGGTTCTGGGCCCGAATAAGACGATATTCCTTTACCAAGTGTTGGAAGGTCTTGTTGGTCTTTTCTTTTATAAAACGTGAGGTGTAGCTTAGAGAGAGGCCCTCGGCTTCGGCAAAATCTTGTAACCTTATAGGAAGTGTGTAGCCGTCCTGAATAAAATCCATCAGGCGAGAAATCCGGTCTGCTTCGGTTTTTTGCTTATAAGCTTCTTCAGGGCTCAGAAAACGATGGTCTATGTGTTGAATTAACTGGTCCATGATGAGATAAAAAAGACTTATGGCAGAGAAGGGGTAGGTTTCTTCTTTTTGCACGTAAAGGATCGAGAAGGCCAAAATGAGGTCTCGCAAGTTTTCATAATAGGGGCCGTCTTCGGGACGAATAATGGTTTTATCGAAGTGGATATCCACCATGGCCGGAACTGTGTGGGTAAAAAGTGAAGGCGGAAATTGGATATAAAGGTTTAGGCAAGCCTCATGAGGTGCATAGATTTCGTGAAGCTGGTTGGGATTTAAGAGAACGATATCGCCCGGGCGGATGCGCTGGTTTTGGCCCAGGATGGTCCAATCCGAACTTTCGTCCAAGCTCAAGCTCATCTCCAGAACATTATGAAAGTGTGGCATACGATAACGAATGCGGTTTAAGAAGACATTAATCTGAGCCTGGCGGCTATAGCCGATGACCTCAACTTCTTTCACGAAAAAGCCTCCTTCCTCTTGTTTTCCTATAAAGCTTGATATTAGATATTGTATAGATAAGGCCGGGGATTGAAAACCTCAGGCATGGCTGGCCAAAGTGCGTCCGTGACTGTAACTCCGTCGATAATAGGCACTATCTTGCAAAGGTGTTCAGACAAAGAGAACAAAGCAAGATTAGAATTTCTGTACTAAATAGATAAAAGAATCATCTATATTTGCTAATACTCCTGTGCTTACTTAAAATTAGCCTATCTTGGCTACAAATTTTCTTGTTTTATCTATCAAACGTTTTCAAATGCTTGAGAAAACTAAAGGCAGATAAGCAGAGATATTTTGCCGATTTGAAAGAAGAGGGGTTTTCATGAGAACAGTTTCCAAGAGGTTATTTAGTATCTGCCTGGTTTTTTCACTCTTGTTTAGCTTAGGACCGAAAACGGTCTTAAGAGGAGAGGGGACAGAAAGTGTAGATACATCAGTTGTGGAAGAAGCTGAAGTAGGAGAAACAAATGTAAGTCTTGAGAAGGCAACCGACCTACTTTTAGACGACAGCTCCAGGACATTCGATGTTTGGGATTTCGGAGGAGAACAGTTTTCGAGTTTTGAAAATCACACCTATCGTAATAAACTGAATGTTGACTTGATTAACTCTAAATTTGACAGTGAGCCCGGGACCGGCGGTGTGAATATCAAAGAGGATTTGATATTTCTTGGTGATGACGGACAGGAAGAATTGGTTTTCCGTACCGGCGGTAAAAGCAATCACAGGCTTCGCACTACCAATAAGGCCATTACACGCTATGATGAGAAGGATAAGAAGAATGCAGCCAACTCTACAATGATCTACAAGGGCTTTGTTTATTCCAATGCAGGCAAAAATCCGGATGCGCGTTTTGAAATAGATGTCAAGGCCGGCGACCGGGTTATTTGGGCCATCGGCAGTAATGGCGGTGATTCCAATATTGTTTGGGAATCTCCTTCAGGCGTTAAAGATGAGAAAGTGTTTACGTCAGGTAGTAAGGCAGAAGAAATGCTTTTCTATGCAGCCGAGGATGGTGTTTATTCTCTATATTCTACAAATGAAAAAATTGTTGTGGCACGTGTTTTACGTGAAAGACCTGCTGTAAAAACCATAGAAGGTGAGCTGGTTGCACCGGTTGGTTTTCCGGCAAGTGGAGCCTCATTGATTTTCACGAACACGGATTCCAAGGCGCAAATCGAGTCAGAAGTAAGTGATAATAAATTTTCGGCTAATTTATCCGCTACCTATTCTTATGAAATAAATCTTGAAGGAGCCAATGGTTACATTGTAAAGTCTCCGGAAATCTTTACTGTTTCGGAAAATAATAATGCGCTTGAGGTAGAGGTGGTACCGGTTGATTTGGTAAATGTCAAAGGCAGCTTTAAGAATATTGATTCTGAAACTTTAGGACGCATAGAGTTACACTTGGATTCTGATGGCGTTTATCAGCCGGAGGTTACACTTGATCGAGAGACGGCTGAATTCTCGGCTAGATTAGAGATAGGGGTGGAATACCGTTTAACGACTGTTGGAGCGGAAGATTATACCCTTGCCCAAGATACTATTACTGTTAGCGAAGATAGCACGCAGGATATTGTCTTTGTAAAAAAACCGACTTACCCGATTGCTATTTCCATTGAAGGCGCACCTTTATCGTCTACCTCAGACGTTCAAATTGTATTCAGCCGAGTGAATCCTGCTGACGGAACCGTAGTCGAGCCTTACATTTATAGTTTTACAGGTGTTGAAAATATCGAACTACGAGATGGTCAATATAAGGTGGAGGCAATGCTTAACGGATATGAACAAAATCTCACACCTGACTTGAAGGTAATGGGGGGCGGTGTGTCATTAACCTTATCTTTTACAAATAATCAGGTCGAACCGGTCTCCTATCGCTCCACTTTAGAAGTTGGTGAAAACAAGGAATTTAAGACGATTAACGCTGCCTTAGACGAAGTCAGGAAGATGGTTCGTTCGAAGTCCGATTCTGTTACCATCTCTATTGATCCCGGTAACTATGAAGAAATGCTTGTTATTGACATGGAAAATATCCATCTTAAGAACAGTGCAGTCAATCCCGGAACTAAACTCTCTAACGAAGGTCGTGATATCGGCGCTAATGCCGTACGTATTACTTCTTACTATGGCCATGGATTTAGCTATTACAGTATGGACAAAGACTGTAAATATAGTGAAGCCTTATTGGCAGCTAATAAGGCCAACGGTTACGCATCCTACGAAAATCCGGGAGCGGGAACAACGGACGGAAGTTATTGGAATGCCACGGTTGTTGTTACCGCATCGAATGTGAGTGCCACGGATATTATCTTCGAAAATTCTTTCAATCAATATGTTTCCAAAAAAGCTGCTGAAGATGTAATGGTTCCTCAGTCCGGTGCCAGACAAGGTGCTGTTCCCAGAGCGGACTTAGAAGAAGGGTCGGTAGAGGTACAGGATAAAGCGTACGTTGAACGCGCAGCGGCTTTGGCCATACAGAATGATTTACATTCTATTAAATTTGATGGCTGTAAGTTTATTGGCCGCCAAGATACGCTTTATGGTGGCAGAAATACCTATGTGACTTTCAAAAATAGTTCAGTTTACGGCAGTACGGATTTCATCTTTGGCCCCATGATTGCGATTTTTGACCATTGTGATTTGGTCTTAAATACCAGTGATGATAAAAATGATGTGGCCTATATTACTGCAGCTCAGCAAGACGAAGGCCGAGGCTATCTCATGGATACATGCCACATTCGTTCTGCAATCCCCGGTCTGGAAACGGCATCACAATATCCGTCTAAGCCGGGCTACCTTGGACGCCCCTGGAAAGCGAACAGCTCTGAAGTTGTTTTCTATAACACCACTATAGATGCAGCCGATTCACACTGGTGGGACAATCCTGAAATCAAAGAGCCTTCTCGTTCCTTGATTATTGCTGAAGGCTGGACCGATACATTAGGTGGTGAGTCAGCTAGAATGCAGGAATACGGTACGACTGAATTAGCAGAAGATTTTGTTGCAGAACGTGTCGGATGGGCCCAGGTCTTGTCTGAACCTGTCATGACAGACGGTGTTGCCATTTCTCAAGAGGCATTCATGCCTGACTTTGATACGGAGGCAAGGCAATGGAACTTCGCTGCATTCGGCTCCGGCACCGATACTAAAAATAACGGCTTCGAAGGCGATTTAGAAACAGGCTTAACCCTCTTTTCCCAAAAGGGCAAAGGCAAGATTGTGCCTGCCTCTACCGATGGTCTGGCTTTTTATTACACCAAGATCGATCCCCTCACCGAAAACTTTACCTTGTCTGCCGATGTCGAAGTTTTGGAGTGGACCTATTCTAATGGGCAAGAGGGCTTTGGCCTCATGGCTGCAGACCGAATCGGAGAGCACGGCAATAGCGCTTCTTTCTGGAACAACTCTTATATGAACCTTATCTCCAAGGTCGAATACCATTGGGATAAGGCGGAAGAAAAAGTCTCGAATATAGGCGATAAATATGCCATGCGTCTAGGCCTCGGTTCTCAAGAAAAGACGGGTGTGACCCTCGAGAATTTGGCCAATGATATAACAGCAAAAGCATTCAAGTCGACCATGCTTCCCTTAGACACATCACTTGCCCGAAACGGCATGGCTCCTAAGACCTACAACCTGGTCGGAAACTGTACGAACGGTACAGGCTTCCCCGATTACAATCCGCAAACGACTTTCCGTTTGACCTTGCAGCGTAATAACACCGGTTACTTCCTCTCTTACACGGATCAGACAGGCCGAGAAACCATCAATAAGTATTATAGAGACGGAGAAGACCAGCTGACAGTCTTGGATGCGTCTAATATTTATGTAGGATTCTTCGCGTCCCGTAACTCCAAGATTAAAATCAGCAATGTGAGCTTTGAAACGATCCATCCGGCCAAGGATGCACCGGCTGAAGAAAGACCTATGGAAACAGTCGAGCCGAACTATACTATCGAGTCGGCCTCAACGGCTAACAAGGCGTCTTATGAAATGGTCTTCTACGGTAATGCTGACGGTCTTTTGACAATAGAAGATGCCAAGACAGGCCGTATTTTGGCCCAAGATTTGCCTGTAGAGGCAGGAAGCAAGTTCCGTCAAAACCTGACCCTTCAAGAAGGGCAGAACACTTTCCATCTTACCTTTACGCCGAATCCGGATTTTAAGATTGATGAGCATACGGTTTTGTCTACTTATGACAGTAAGACCTTAACCCACAATGTCTACCTGGCAGACCAAGGCAGGGATATTGTTTATATCGGCCCCGAAGGTACAAAAGCGGGTGATGGGAGCAGACAAAATCCTCTTGACATTTATACGGCTGTAAATAGCGCAAGACCGGGCCAGAAATTGGTCTTAATAGAAGGCCACTACCTGCTGGATAAGACTGTTCGAATGGAAAGAGGCATGGACGGTGAAGCGGATCGGGAGATCATCCTTATGGCAGACCCTAAGACTTCCACCAGGCCGGTTCTGGACTTCCAAGAAAAATCCGCAGGTTTGGTCTTAGGGTCCAGCTACTGGGTCCTCCAAGGCTTCGATGTTACACGTTCTTCAGCAGGTCAGAAGGGTGTGCAGGTCTCCGGCCATTACAACCTTTTAGACAATCTTCATACGTATAGGAACGGCAATACCGGTATCCAGATTAGCCGCCTCATGGGTTCGGATACGAACGAAGAATGGCCTTCTTATAACCTGGTCTTGAACTGCACGTCTTATCTTAACGCCGACCCCGGATACGAAGATGCAGACGGTTTTGCGGCTAAGCTGACCATTGGTGAAGGCAACGTTTTTGACGGCTGTATCGCGGCTTACAATGCGGATGACGGTTGGGACCTCTTTGCTAAGGTTGAGACGGGTCCTATCGGCAAGGTGGTTATTAAGAATTCACTAGCCTATAAGAACGGCTACGACCTTGGTCCCGACGGCGAGGAAATTGTTGCCGGAAACGGTAACGGCTTCAAGATGGGCGGGTCCTCCATCACGGGATACCATGAACTGCATAACAGTATCGCCTTTGCCAATAAGGCCAAAGGTATCGACTCGAATAGCTGTCCCGACATTCAAGTTTGGAACAGCACGTCTTATAACAATGAGTCTTATAACGTGGCATTTTATACGAACGATGCCAATAAGACGGATTTTGCGGCCCAAGGCATTCTGTCTTACAAAGATAGTAATTTAGTGGCAGAAAACATTAGCCTTAAGACTGGTCAAGACACGGCCAAAGTCCAAGGCGACAGCAATTACTACTTAAACTACTATGATCAAACCGGTCAATCCAAGAATCAATCCGGGAAAATCGTAACATCCGATTGGTTTGTAAACCTGGATATGAATAAGGCTATCCATGGCGGCATCGGTCGTAATGCCGACGGTTCTATTCATATGAACGGTTTCCTAGAGCTTAGTGCGAAAGCCGCAGAAAACACAGGTGCCAGAATCGGCCAAACTCCAAGCCCGGTTTTCGATTTGCCAGAAGATCTTCACTGGGAAGATACAGGGGAAGAGGGACAGACCCCAAGCCCGGTCTTAGAATTGCTAGAAAATCTTCACTGGGAAGAGACCGGTACAAGGGCTTGGATCTCGGGGGACGGAGACTATGTCGTTAAGGCTAATGGTGAATTGGAAAATCTTTTATCTGTTCGCTTCGGCGATAACATCCTTTATTCCAAAGAAGCGGGAAGTTCTTATGAAACATCTGATTACAAATTGGAGAAGGGCAGTACGATTCTGACGCTAAAGGAAGATTTCTTAAAGAAACAAAAGCCGGCTTCTTACCGCTTGACCATGGAATTTGCTACAGGTGATACGGTTGAAGACGGCACATTGGTCCTATCCATTGATATTGCCGCAGAGCCGGAAGAAAGCACCGGAAAACCCACATCCGAGAGTTCCGGATCTGTAAAGAACCCATCCGAAATGACTCCGTCTGAAACACACAAGTCAGGGGATGAGACCGCTGTCACGGGTGAAACATCTTTGTTTGTGATTGGATTTGGAACGGGGTTAATCTTTCTTGCTGCTGCCGTCTTAGGCGTTAGAAGAAGAGAAAAAGACAAGTCTTAAGAAAAATTACCCATGACACAGCTGTAGTATTTAGAGGGCTATCGTGTGAGATGGCCCTTTACTTGCTTATAATGCGGATAATGCTAATATTACGTTTGAGTTAAATGAACGATGAGGTGTTTACATGTTTCATCATAAGTTGAAAAAAACAGGTCTTAAAACGGCAGCCCTAATGCTTGCGGCTGTCGTATCCTTAGGAACTTTAAGCGCTTGCGGTAAGAAAACCAAGCCTAGTGAGAGCGAAGCAACTTCGTCCGAGACAACCCTTCACTCGGAAACGACAAAGGCTCCGACTCAGAGTGAAACAGCAGCTCCTACGACGACTAAGAACGAAGAAGCGGTCACTTTGAAGAGTGCGGAAGGTGATGAGGGGACCTTTATCGGCGTCATGATCGATAACCACCCCGACGCAAGACAGCAGGCCGGCCTCAATGAAGCCGACTACGTTTTCGAGTTCTGGGTAGAAGGAACCTATACGCGTTATTTGGCCATGTTCTATTCGCAAAAGCCGGAACATATCGGACCGGTACGTTCGGCCAGGCCCTACTTTATCGAGCGTATGCAGGAGTTTGATCCGCTCTATGTCCATGTCGGCGGTTCCAGCCATGCGACGCAGATTTTAAGGGACGGAGCCTACCGTGACGTTGACGGCATGTATACGTCATCCGATGTGATGTGGCGTAATAACTCCACCGGTAAGTGGGCACCTCATAATGTTTATGCGTCTTGGGAAACTTTGATGGATTATGCCCAGATTACAGGTATGGCAGAGCCTAGTCAATTCACACCCTATTCTTATCATTCAGAAGCTAAAGTGCCTAATGGTACCAAAGCATCTTCCGTAGACGTTCAGGCGACCCCGGGCCTTCTCAACACGTTTGTATTTGACCCTCAGACAGGTGCCATGCATCTTTATCGTAATGAAGAATTGGCTCTGGATGAATACTCTAATGAAGCAATTGAAATCCAGAATCTCATTATCCAATTTGCCGTTTATGGCCACGATGAAGTTAATCCCAATGTCAGGGCGGTTAAGCAAGTAGGATCGGGTGAAGGCTTTTACTATTGTAGGGGTCAATATGTGCCCATCACCTGGTCTAAAGAAGATGAAAACGCTCCCACACTTTACTTTAAGAACGGAGAGCCTTTGGTTCTAAACCCCGGTCTCACTTGGGTTTCAGTAGTGGATGAAGGTTCAGATATAGATTTTATTTCTTAGAACTAAAGAAGGGCCCGGCTTAACCGGGCCCTAATTTGTAGGATACACGCCCTCACGGTAGTTTCCAATAAGGCAGTATGAGAATAATACTGGCATAGGGTAGCTGTCGTACAGGAGTGCGACAAGAAAAAAGGCGATACTTGGTTTTCATAACCAGGTATTGCCTTTTTCTATCTTAAACAGAATGTTTGAATCTTATTGGAGGTACATATATGCAGGAACTGAACTATATCCGTTGCGGTGATTACTATATTCCCGATATTCGTGTGACAGAGGAAAACAGACCTATTGGTCGGTTGGGGCGCTTGCACAGAGATTACATCAAGAACCATAACCCCATCCGTTTCAATGATCTTTGTCTCAGTGTGAATTATGGATATATCTGGCTAATTTTGAATGAGCAAGCGCAAGCCCGCCTTGAATTTATCATTGAGCAGATGAAAGCTACTGAGGGCGTAACAGAGGGCATGAAGCAGCAAGATCAGATGGCATGGGTTGGAGCCATGAATAGCATCCGCAAGCGTGCAGAAGAAATTGTTCTGCGTGAGATGATCTACGAGGAGGATGCGGTATGAGAATCCTTGAAGAATTTTGGTATGCAATATCGAGACCACAGAATACGACACTTCCTCTAAGGAGTACAAGAAGTTGTTGGAGCTCATCTGTAGGAACGAAGAAAAACTACGGGACACTATGACAGATGAGCAGAAAGAACTGTTTGAGAAATATATTGATTGTGTGCGAGAAAATCAAACCATTACAGACTGTTTGATTTTCCAGAATGGCTTTAAGCTGGGCGTAAGGATGATGTTGGAAGTCATGGAAGAATAACCAGATATTAAATCATGCCCCCATCGGTTGCATTGATGGGGGGGCTATTACCTATAGCGAGGCAAATTTACCTCATTATACTAAACGGAAAACTCACGATTTTAGGAGAAGAACTTAAAAAAAGAGGAAACTATGCTACAATTAATTATAATTATAACTTTGGACGGAGAGGTGCTATGTCAGTTAGTTATGATAAGCTTTGGAAGCTTCTTATTGATAAAAAGATGAATCGCACGGAGCTCAAGGATTCATCCGGGATTAGTTTTAATGTGCTTGCCAAAATGGGAAAAAACGAATTTGTATCCATGGAAAGTCTTATGAAGATTTGTGCCACTCTTAACTGTAACGTTGGCGATATTATGGACTTCTTACCAGAAAGTGAGGGATCGCAGGAATGACACCAGAGATGCTGGCTACACTAACCGAACAAGTCGCCGAGCTTGTTCAGACTTACAGCGATAATTATCCGCAATTCCAGAGAGTAACCTACAACGAGACTCAAGTACGTGTTGATTTTGTAAACCGCTTCTTCAAACTCCTTGGATGGGATGTAGATAACGAACGTGGTTTGCCACAACATCTACGTGAAGTTACCCATGAGGCTACCGTTGTTGTAGAAGAAGACGGCGTCCATCGTAGCAGAAAACCAGATTATTCTTTCAAGGTAGGCACGGAAGTCCTGTATTTTCTTGAGACAAAGAAACCTGCGGTAAACCTTACTGTCAATACAGCTCCGGCATTCCAGTTGCGCAGATATGGATGGAGCGGAAACTTAGAAGTTTCAGTGTTGACCAATTTCACCGATCTATATATTTATGATTGCTCTGTTCGTCCGAGGGAAGGCGATGACATTGGTGTTGCAATGATTGCTCACTACCACTTCGACGAATATGTGGAATGTTTTGAGGAAATTTACAACATGCTGTCCAAAGAAGCAGTCTTGACCGGACATTTTGAGCGCTATTTCGGTAACCTCCAGGAGGCTCTTCGTCGTGAACCGTTCGATCAGTATTTCTTGGATCAGATTAGGACCTGGCGAATGATGCTTGGTGAGGATGTTTTGCGCAACAATCCAAACGTTGATGCAGAAACACTCAACATTTTCGTCCAGCGAGTGCTTAATAGAATAATTTTCCTTCGCATTTGTGAGGATAGATGTTTCGAGAACTATGAGTCACTGAAAGCTATTACGGCATACCAAGATCTAAGAACAATGTTCGCTGCAGCAGACAGGAAATATGATTCAGGCTTATTTGAACTCTTAGAAGAGGATCGCCTTACGGTGTCTGACTCAGTTATTATAGAGATCTTTCAAAGCCTGTATTACCCAAATAACTCATATGAGTTTGGTGTAATCGACCCATATATTATTGGTCAGATTTATGAACTGTTTTTGGATGAGGCGCTTGTAATTCGAGAAGATGGACATATTGAGACGCAAGAAAAGCCCGAAGTAGTTGACTCCCAGGGTACAGTCAATACCCCCAAAAACATCACTGATATTATTATCGAAGAAACGCTCCGCCCTCTGTATGAAAATAGAACTCCAGAAGAAGTGTCTCAGTATCGCATTGCAGATATTTGTTGTGGGTCTGGTAATTTCTTGCTGTCGGCATTTGAGTACATTGTAAACTATCATATTGAGTATTATCGAAACCATGATAGAGAAAATGCTGAGCGAAGAGGCGATATTTATCAACTGGCTGGCAGTACAAACTATATACTTTCTTACGAGAAAAAACGCTCCATTGTGAAAAATAACATCTTCGGCGTTGATATTGACCCTCTTGCTGTAGAGGTATCAAAGTTTAGCTTGCTGCTAAAAGCATTGGAAAATTCGTCCTTGGAGGAGGCAGAAGCTTTTCATCAGCGTACCAATCAACGTATTCTTCCTAATTTGGACGAGAACATCAAAAATGGCAATAGCCTTGTGAATATGGCGTATGCACGTTTTGATCGATCTGTTTATCAGAATGTTTCCTTGATGAACAAATTAAAGATGTTCGATTGGGACGCTGAGTTTGGCAATCAAACATTTGATGCAATTATCGGTAACCCACCCTATATTCGTGTGCAGAATATGGTGCGCTATTCCCGAGAAGAGTATGATTTTTATAAGAGTAGCCATTCTCCCTATGATACCGCACAAACTGATACGCTTGATAAGTATTATCTGTTTATCGAAAAAGGACTTGCACTGTTAAACGATGGCGGAATGCTGGGTTATATCGTCCCGCACAAGTTTATGAATATCAAGTCAGGCGCCAAATTGCGAAAATTGCTTTCTGCAAATTCCAATGTTAAGAAAATTCTGCATTTCGGAACTCATCAAGTTTTTCAAAACAGAAGCACTTACACCTGCATCTTGGTGTTATCTAAGCAGGGCAATGAAGAATTCCAAATTGGTTTTGTTCAGGATTGGAATCAGTTCTTATTTGATCATGATACAGAATGCTTAACCTATCCGGCAGCTTATATTAGTGGTCAGCCGTGGTCGTTCTTACCGCAAAACATCGTTGCATATTTGGAGGAGATTTCGCAATCTTGTGTTCCCCTTTCCACTTTGGTTGATATTTTTGTTGGTGTTCAAACAAGTGCTGACCAAATCTATATTATACGCGCTGATCATGAAGACGAGAATTTCATTTACTCGCGTGATAAGCAGGGACATGAGTTCCAGATAGAGAAAGGGATTCTGCGTAAGAGCATATATGATACGCAGCTTGTCAGTTACGAGAAAATTGAAGCAAACAGCTACATCATATTCCCGTACAAGGCGGTAAACGGAAGACCTGTTCTATATAGTTTGGCAGAAATGACAGAGGATTTCCCTCATGCGTTAGCATATTTGAATCACTTCAGAGATAAGCTGGATGAACGCAATATGTCTGGACGTACTACTGAAAATTGGTTTGCGTTCGGTCGTAACCAATCTTTAAAACGTTTCCTTACAGGAGAACATCTCGTTTGGCCTGTGCTGTCCACAAGCTCAAATTATGTCTATGATAATGACATGGTTGTCTTCACAGGTGGAGGAAACGGTCCTTTCTATGGTATAGAAAAGAAAGCCACTTCTCAGGAATCCATTTTCTATATCCAGGCGATTTTGAACCATTGGTTAATGGAACTCCTTGTGAAAAGTAGAGCAAGCACCTTTAGAGGGGATTACTATTCTCATGGAAAGCAGTTTATTGAGACTCTGCCTATTTACAAGATTGATTTTGAAAATCCCGCCGAAGTCGCCAATCATAATCAGATTGTTGAGATGGTACAAAATATTATGCAGTTAAAGGAACAATTAGCTTCTGCTCCAAATGCAACTCATCGCACAGTTTTGGAACACTCTATCACGGCAATCAATGCTGAATTAAATAGTGCAATCGATGAGCTTTATCAGGTAGAATCTCAGGAAGTCGAGGAACAGGTATGAAACCGAGTGAAGGATATAACAAATTAAGAGGCGGATACTATACCCCCGACAAAATTTCTGAATTTATCGCAGAATGGGCTATCCGTAAAACATCAGATTCTATTTTAGAGCCAAGCTGTGGTGATGGTAGTTTTTTGAGTGCTATAACAACTCGTTATAAAGAGTTGGGTGCTACGGATGAGCAAATTCGGAACAACGTACTTGGAATTGAATTGGATGAAGTTGAGTCTGAAAAGTCGGCACAATATGGTACAACGGTGGTATGTAAAGACTTCTTCACATACTATCAAGAGAATATCGAAGATCAAACCCAATTCGATGTGATTGTTGGAAATCCACCTTTCATTCGCTATCGGCATTTTACAGAGAAATATCGTAAAATCGCATTTGCTTTGATGAACAAACATGGATTTCAACCCAATCGCCTAACGAATATTTGGCTTCCATTCTTGGTTCTTTCTTGTAAGGCATTAAAACCAACTGGTCGAGTAGGAATGGTTATTCCCGCAGAACTGTTCCAAGTTGATTACGCTGCTGAAGCAAGACAGTTCCTTAGTACGTTTTTTGATAAGTTAACGCTTGTTACATTTAAACGACTGGTCTTTGATGACATACAGCAGGAAGTTATTCTCCTGCTGGGCGAAAGAGGTTGTGATAAGCACGGTATTCGTGTTGTAGAACTGGATGACATGGCAGATTTAATTGTGCAGGGCCAAAAATGTTTAGAGAATACCGAGCTAAAGGAACTCGATCATAGCCGCGACAAGTGGGTTAAATACTATTTATCCAACGAAGAACTGGACTTACTGAAACGGCTTAATAGTGATCCGAGAATTTCAAATGCAACCGATTTGTTTGAAGTGAATGTTGGTCTGGTAAGTGGCGAGAATGACTTTTTTGTCATGAACCAGGCAACGGTAGAAGAATTCAATCTTCAACAGAGTGTTATCCCTATCATTAGCCGTTCTGAACAGTTAAAAGGTGTGCAATTAACAAATGAGGATTACAATAATCTGATTGAGTTAGGTAAAAAGGTATTTTTCTTTGCCCCTGGAAACAAGGAATTTGATGCCTTGACTGATGAACAGAAGGCATATATTCAGTGGGGCGAAGGAAAGGGCTTCAACAAAAATTATAAATGTCGTATAAGGCCAAGGTGGTATCATGTTTCACAGACTTGGTGTGCCGATGCTTTTCTAATTCGTCAGGCGCATTTGTATTCAAGGATGATTTTGAACGAGAAGAAAGCACTCGTTACTGATACACTTCATAAGGTAAGATTCTTAGAGGGCATTGACGGAAAACAAGTTGCAGCGGCCTTTTTGAACACATACACGTTCGCTCTTAGCGAAACACTTGGCAGAAGTTATGGCGGAGGGGTCCTCACCTTTGAACCAGGAGAAATGCGAAAAATTCGCATTCCTATGCAAATGGCGGATCAATTAGATTTCCAAAAGATTGATGCTTGGCAACGCCAAGGCGAGATTGATAAGGTTTTGGGATATACAGACTCCATTTTGCTTCGTAAGGGTTTAAACTTAACAGGGCATGAAATCGAACTACTGCATAATATTTGGAAAAAGATGTGTGGTAGAAGAATGACTCGAAAGAATCAAAGAAAATATTGGACAAGATAGCCAAAGAGAAGGAAGATGCGGAACTTGCGTGTGTCGAGGCAAGATTATATAGTGTGTTGCCGATTATGAAGATGCTTTCCGCAGAGCGTTTGGTGCAAAGCGAGGCGAGGAAGCAAAGAATGAACTTTCTGCCAAGAAGGGAATTTTGCAAAAATCCGAAAACCGTCTGGCTGAACTGGACCGATTGTTCAAGCGTCTTTATGATGACATGGCCAACGGGAAGCTGTCCGAAGCTTGTTTTCAAATATTAGCTGATGATTATGAGCAGAAACAGACAGACTTGAGAGTCAAGATTGAAATGCTTGAAAACGAAATACAGAATCAAGAAGATCAAGCGATGAATGTTGATGGGTATATCCGACAGGAAAAGAAATACCTGTACTTGGAGAAGCTGACACCCACTATTCTGAACAATATGGTCAATGCCGTATATGTTCATGCACTGAACAAGTCCAGTGGACACCGAGTGCAGGATGTGACAATCAGCTACAACTATATCGGCATACTCCCCGCTAATTTACTCTATGACGTTATGAACGGAAAAGCGGCATGATTACTCATGCCACTTACCGAAAACAATATACTGTTTTATTGGGCCGTTCCCCATTGGGCTTGTTTTTTATATAAGCATTATATTTCTATTAATTCATAATGCCTTGTGCCTAAACCGATGGCTTCCGCATGATTTAAGCAAGAAGTCCAATCCGTTTCGGGGAAGATATTTTTGAAATGATCATGATAGAGGTCTTGGCTTTCAGAAAGAATGCTGTTGGCCAGAGGACTTGCTTTATTAACTAAATCGGCAGAGGCCTGGTCCAGGGCCACGGGGTCAAAAGACGCCAGCATGCCGATATTGGGGACGATGGGGGCATCGTTTTCAGCATGGCAGTCACAATAAGGCGAGACATCCTGAATGATACTGGCGTGGAAGTGGGGTCGGTTCTGGACAACGGCCAAACTATATTCGGCGATGCGTTCGTTCAAGATGACATTGCTGTTGCCGTCGATAGGGTGGATAGCATCATAATTGCAAGATCCGATACAACGGCCGCATCCGACACACTTGTCGGTATCAATGAAAGCTTTCTGGTGCGGAAAGGAGATGGCTCCGTGGGCACAGTTTCTATAGCAGCTGGCACAGGCCACACAATTGTCTTGGTTCACTTCGGGCTTGCCGGAATAATGCATCTCCATCTTGCCCGCTCTGGACCCGCAGCCCATACCGATATTTTTCAAGGTACCGCCAAAGCCGGTGGATTCGTGGCCTTTGAAGTGGGTGAGGGAGACAAAAATATCCGCATCTATAATGGCGGCTCCGATTTTGGCCTCATGAATATGTTTAATATTGGGGCCGTCCAAAGGGACTAAGACTTCGTCCGTACCCTTGAGACCGTCGCCGATGAGAATCTGGCAGCCGGTAGAAAGGACGTTAAAGCCGTTTTCCTGAGCGGCACCCAGATGCTCCAGAGCGTTCTTCCTTCTGCCGACATAAAGTGTATTACAGTCGGTCAAGAAGGGGAGGCCGCCTTGCTTCTTAATGGCATCGGCCAAGACTTTGGCATAATTGGGCCTCAGGTAGGACAGGTTACCCGGCTCTCCGAAGTGCATCTTGATAGCGGCGAATTTCTTTTCCCAGTTGATTTTTTCGATGCCGGATTCTTTCAACAAGCGACTGAATTTAGCCGGAATGTTTTCTTCTAAGGTCGTACGAAAGTTTGTGAAATAAACTTGTGCCACTGGATCCTCCTCAGAATTTTGATACAAAAAATAATAACATTAGAAAACATCTAAATTTTAACACAAGCTTGGGCAAATAATGTAAAATGACAAAAAAATGATATTTCAGAGCCTGTCTAAGATAGTGTATTTAATAAATGACTAATATACTAACTGTAACAGCCATATTTATTGGTAAAAAAGACAAGGAGAAGTACTATGAAAAAGTTTGTTTCCGTCCTCTTGGCCTCAGTCATGGCAAGCCTGACTTTGGCCTCATGTCAAAGTAATGATTCAAAAACAACAGAAAAAGGCTCTGACGCAGGTAAAAAAGATGTAACACTTGATGTCGTCTGGTTCAGCGACGGCAAGGAAGGCGAGTCTTTTATGGGCTTGACCGAAGAGTACCGCAAGGACCATCCCAATGTGAAGTTCGAATTAATCGAAGTGCCCTACGGTGAGTTGGACAACAAGCTGCGTAACATGGTCAGTGCCAAAGAGCAACCCGCCCTGGCCCGTATGACCAACGTCGGCCCCTTCTTAAGCCAGCTGATTGACTTAAAAGAATATGTCGGTGACGACTTTGCCGATCAGTTCGGCACGGGCCTTCAGTACATCTTTGACGGCAAGATGCTGGGAGCTCCCATGGAAGTTACCGCCAACGGTGTCATTTACAACAAGACGGCTTTTGATAAGGCCGGTGTGAAGGTTCCTCAGAATCCGGACGAGATTTGGACCTGGGATGAGTTTGAAAAAGCCTTGGTTCAGGTTATGGAGAAGGGCGATGTTAAATATGGTTTAGGCTTAGACTATACGCCCAACCGTACCTCGACCATCCTCTATGAGTTCGGTGGCGGTATGCTGAGTGAAGACTTGAAAACTTCGGATTTTAAGAATGACGGTAATAAGCAGGCAGTCGATTTGATTAAGCACCTCCACGATGCAGACATCATGCCCAAGTCCGTATTCTTAGGTTCCGATAACCCCATGGAGATCTTCCGTTCCGGACAACTGGCTTGCCATATTGGCGGTAGCTGGCAGATTTCCAACTATAAAGATCAGATTAAAGATTTCGAATGGGGCGTCACCTATCTGCCTAAGGGCACACAAAGATCTACCGTTCCCGGCGGTAAGTGGATTAGTGCGTTCAACGGTACCGGTACCGAGCAGGAAGCCGCAGATTTCATTAAGTGGATTTCTGAGCCCGAGAATAACGCCAAATACTGTAAGGATAACCTCTTCTTATCTCAGGTGAAGGGTAACGAATCTTTGGATTATGACTATGGTAAAGAATTCTTCGAAATCTTCTCGAACGAGCTGAATGCTTCGACCGACAGACCCGGTACAGAGTGGGGTTACCAAGCTTTTACCGGTGTTATCGGCCCTGACTTCAAAGAAAACATTGCTTCAGTAGTAGCAGGTGATATGACGACAGATGAATTCCTGGAAAAGATGGATCAGGCCGCGACAGCCGCATTAAAAGATTTAGAGAAATAATTAGATTGTAAATGAGGCTTACATCTCTCAGGTCCTTTTGGCCAAAGAGTTGTAGGCCTCCGTTTTTAGAAAAAGGAGGATCGGATGAAAAAGTATATTCTTGCTTGGGACGAAGGTACGACCAGTACCAGGGCCATTCTTTTTGATCGGGAGGCCAAAATCATGGCCATTTCACAGAAGGAATTCTCTCAATTCTATCCTGAACCGGGCTGGGTCGAGCAAGACCCCATGGAAATCTGGTCCTCGCAAATAGGGGTAGCAACCGAAGTTTTGGCCAGGGCCAATGCCAGGCCGGAAGATATAGCCGCAATCGGTATCACCAATCAAAGAGAGACGACCCTGGTTTGGGATAAAAAAACCGGCCAACCGGTCTATAACGCTATTGGCTGGCAGTGCCGTAGAACGGCGCCCTTATGCACCCAATTAGAAAAAGACGGCTATAAAGATCTTCTACAAGAGAAGACAGGTCTAATCCTGGACCCCTATTTTTCGGCGACCAAGATTCGCTGGATTTTGGACCATATTGAAGACGGTCAGGGGCGAGCTGAGCGAGGCGAGCTTCTTTTCGGAACCATCGATACCTGGCTTATTTGGAGGCTGACGGACGGTGAGGTCCATGTGACCGATTATTCCAATGCATCCAGAACTATGCTTCTGAATATACATGATTTGGATTGGGACCGGGAGATTTTAGATATTTTGCATATTCCGCGTGTCATGCTGCCTGAGGTAAGACCCAGTTCTGAGGTCTACGGCCACAGCCATACACGCTTTTTCGGCACGCCCATTCCTATCGGAGCCGCTGTAGGTGACCAGCAAGGGGCTCTTTTCGGCCAGGCGTGTTTTACCAAAGGCGACGTTAAGAGTACCTACGGAACCGGTGCCTTTATCTTACTTAATACAGGTGACCAAGCGGTACATTCCAAGAACGGCCTGGTGACGACTTTGGCCTGGGGCTTAGAGCCGGGCAAAGTCACCTATGCTCTGGAGGGTTCGATCTTTGTGTCCGGAGCTTCTATTAAATGGCTTAGAGACCAGGTCAGGATGATTGATAGTGCCGAAGATACCGAGTACATCGCGACCAAAGTGAACTCTACAGATGGCCTCTATGTCGTGCCGGCTTTTACCGGTTTGGGAGCACCTTATTGGGACCCCAATGCCAGGGGGCTTATCATCGGCATCACCCTGGGCACGACGAAAAAACACATAATCCGGGCGACTCTGGAAGCCCAAGCCTATTTAACCAATGATGTTCTGGAGTCCATGATTGATGATGCTCAGATTGCTATTAATGAAATTAAAGTCGATGGCGGTGCCAGTAGGAATAACTTTATGATGCAATCTTTAGCCGACATTAGCCGGGTGCGGGTTGAAAGGCCTCAAACATTAGAATCCAGTGCATTGGGAGCGGCTTTCCTGGCCGGTTTAGCGGTGGATTTCTGGTCCGGCTTGGATGAACTCGAGAAAATGTGGGATCTAGATCGTGTCTATGATTGTAGAATGCATGAGAAGAATCGTAACCGTAAGCTCAGAAACTGGCACCAGGCTGTGAAGCGTGCCCGTAATTGGGCTGAGGATTATGAGCCTTGGGAGGAATAGCGTGTTTGATGCGATTATTATAGGAGCGGGTGTAATCGGGGCGGCTGTGGCATACGAGTTGTCTCGCTATGGCGGTAAGTTTTTGGTTTTGGAAAAGGGTGAGGATTTATGTGCCGGTACGACTAAAGCCAACTCCGGTATAGCCCACGGAGGTTATGACGCCCTGCCCGGGACCATGAAGGCCAAAATGAACATGGCCGGTATCCGCATGATGGCAGAGATGTCTCGAGTGTTGGACTTTCCTTATCACAAAATCGGAACACTGGTTTTATGCCATGATGAATCGCAGATAAGTGATCTGGAAGAGCTTTTGGAAAGAGGTAAGGCCAACGGTGTGCCCGGGCTTAAAATCTTGAACCATGACGAAGTCCTGGAAATGGAACCCAATTTGGCCGACACGGTAGTGGCTGCACTTTACTGCAGTGAGGCCGGCGTGGTAAACCCCTTCCTCATGAACATCGCCTACGGCGAACAGGCCGCGGTGAACGGAGTGGACTTTCACTTTAATGAGAAGGTCTTGAGCCTGGAACGTTCCGGAGAAGGCCCAGACAGCTGGTTGGTTCGAACTTCGGAAAAGATTTATGAGACTCGAGCGGTTATTAACTGTGCCGGTGTCCACAGTGACGAAGTTTCGCATATGGCATCTTCTAAACCTTATTCTATAAGACCTCGGCGAGGAGAATACATGCTCCTGGACAAAGAAGCCGGCAATATGGTCCACCACGTCATCTTTAACCTGCCGTCCAAGGCCGGCAAGGGCATCCTTATTACGCCGACAACCGAAAATAATCTTCTGGTCGGGCCGACATCGGAATTTATTGACGATAAGGACAATGTGGAAACGACCAGAGAAGGCCTGGATAAGGTCTATTATCAGAGCGGTACCATGGTGGAAAGCATTCCGTATTATCAAGTGATTACATCCTTTACGGGATTAAGAGCCCATGAAGAGCAAGGTGACTTCGTTTTAGAGGAGACGGAAGAAGGCTTCTTTAATTGCCTGGGAATTGAGTCCCCGGGCCTCACGTCCGCGCCTGCAATCGGCGTCTATATGGCCAATCTGGTCAAGGATAAGTTGGGCTTAGATGACAATCCCGACTTCATCGGTCAGAGAACAGACATGCCTCATTTTTACATGATGAATCAGGAGGAAAGGCACAAGCTGATTGAAAAAGATAAGGCTTACGGCAGGATTGTATGCCGCTGTGAAGAAGTAACCGAAGGTGAAATTGTGGAAGCCATCCATAGGCCCCTGGGTGCAAGAACTTTGGATGGGATTAAACGCCGGGTCCGTCCCATGGCCGGGCGTTGCCAAGGCGGTTTTTGCACGCCGCTTCTTATCAAAATCCTATGTCGAGAGCTGGGACTGGAAGCTTCGGATATTTTGAAGAATCGTCCGGGATCTTACTTGGTAGAAGGTCCGGTCAAAGCGTTGCCGATTGTCCGTTCCGGCCAAGAAAGTCAAGGTGAGTCACATGAAAAATTATGATTTGGTCATCATAGGCGGAGGACCGGCAGGCTTAGCAGCGGCTGTTAAGGCCTATGATTTAGGCATGCAGAATATCCTTTTGGCAGAGCGAGATGATTGCCTGGGCGGCATTTTAAACCAGTGTATTCATAATGGCTTCGGCCTCCATCATTTTAAGACTGAGCTGACCGGTCCCGAGTACGCCGGCCGCTATATTGAAATGTTAGAAGAGCGCCATATTGACTACATGCTGAAGACCATGGTGATGGACCTGGCACCGGATAAGACATTGACGCTGATGAATAGTGAATACGGCCTTTTTAGCCTGAAGCCCAAGGCCGTTATTTTGGCCATGGGTTGTAGGGAAAGGCCCAGAGGAGCCCTGAATATGCCGGGTGACCGACCGAGCGGGATTTTCACCGCCGGTACCGCTCAGCGTCTTCTAAATATCGACGGCTTTATGCCGGGGCGAGAAGTGGTTATCTTGGGTAGTGGCGATATCGGATTAATCATGGCCAGAAGGATGACTCTGGAAGGGGCCAAAGTCAAGCTGGTAGCCGAGATTAACTCTTTCTCTGCAGGCCTTAAGAGAAATATCGTCCAGTGTTTGGATGATTTTAATATTCCTCTTTACTTCAACACAACTATCTCCCGTGTGGTCGGCAAAGACCGAGTAGAAGGCGTATACCTGTCTAAGGCGGACGAGTATTTTCGTGTGATTCCCGATACGGAAGTGTTTGTCTCGTGTGACACGGTTCTCTTATCAGTAGGGTTAATCCCGGAGAATGAACTTAGCCGCAAGGCGCATGTAAAGATGGCCCATCAGACCAGAGGACCTATTGTGGACAATACCTACATGACCGGTGTACCGGGGATTTTTGCCTGCGGTAATGTCTTACATGTCCACGACCTGGTAGACAATGTTTCCGAAGAAGCGGAAGAAGCGGCCAAAAACGCCGTGGCCTTTATCGAGAAAGGGGCATGGAAGGCCGTTCTGAAAATCAGGCAAGAAGCAGACTGCAAGGTCCAGGAAGGAGCCGGTGTATCCTACACCCTGCCCCAGGTTTTAAATTTTGAAGCCTTAGAGGACCTGACTCGTATCAACTTCCGGGTCAAGAAACTTTACGAAGGCGCTTCGATTAAAGTCCATTTCGACGACCAAGAAATCAGTTCCAGAAAGATGCGGGTCATGGCCCCCGGTGCCATGCAGGCCGTGTATCTCAAGAAAGAAGATCTAGATGAGCATCGGCCTCAGACGATTACGGTAAGTATCGAAGAAGGAGAGGAGGACTAAAAGATGGCCGAACAAAGAAAACTAACTTGTATTAGCTGTCCTATCGGCTGCCAACTCACGGTAGACCTGGACGATGACGGTAATATTTTAAACATTGAGGGCAACTCCTGCCCCAGAGGACCCATTTACGCCAAAAATGAAGTGACCAATCCTAAACGTGTCGTGACCTCTACCGTTCGAGTGAATAATTCTCTTGTCCACCCGGTGGTTTCGGTCCGAACAGTGGATGCGGTCCCTAAAGATAAAATTTACGAGGTCATGGACCTGATTCGACAGCTCCACGTGGACTTGCCCGTGAAGATAGGTGACGTGCTCATAGCCAATATTGCCGATACGGGAACCGACCTCATCGCCACACGTAGTTACGAATAACAAGCAGAAAGTAGGAGGATATATGAAAACTTGGGAACAGAGACTTTTTCCTTATCTAATGCTTTTGCCCATGTTATTAATCTTTACCGTTTTCTTGTTTTACCCGGCAGTCAACGGACTTTGGACATCCTTTCACAAGTGGGACGGGGTAAACCCGGCCAAATTCATAGGCTGGGAGAATTATGTGAACCTCTTCCAAGACACGGCTTTTTGGAAGTCGGTTGGAAGAACTTTGCTGTTTACGCTGATTTCAGTCCCGGGTATTTATATCCTGGGCCTGGCTTTGGCCTTACTCTTAACGACGTCCATTAAAGGCAGATCCGTCTATCGGGCGGTCTTCTACCTGCCCTGCCTGATTTCTTCCATCGTTGTCGGTTTAGCCTGGCGCTTCTTATTAAGTGAAGATTTCGGCGTGGTGAATTACCTTCTGACAATTATGGGCGGCAAGCCGGTACGCTGGCTGACCGACCCTAGAAACGCTCTGGTGGCTGTTGCCATGATCAGTATTTGGTCCATGGCAGGTTATTACATGGTTATGTTTATTTCGGGCCTCCAGACCATTGATACCGAATACTACGATGCAGCCAGTATAGACGGCGCCAACGGCTGGCAGCGTTTCCTTCATATTACGCTGCCCTTGCTAAGACCTACCAGTCTCCTGGTTTTAGTCTTATCTACGGTTGCCATTATTAAGACCTATCCTTTGGTTGTTGCACTGACGGGCGGAGGCCCGGCCGGCGCGACCAAGTTTATTGTCCACATTATTCAGGAGACCGGTTTCGAGAAATACAAGATGGGCTACGCCTCGGCCATGACCATGGTCTTGTTCTTCCTCTTGATGATCTTAACCTTGCTCCAGTTCAAATTCAGCAGAGGAGGTAAGACGAATGAAAACTAAAAAAGTCGTAGGCAGAATCTTTCTTTACCTCTTAGTTGTCCTGGCCTGTTTTGCCTTCTTGATGCCTATCCTCTGGATTGTATTTTCATCCTTTAAGACTCAGAGCGAGCTTTTCGCCTGGCCGCCTAAGCTTTTTAGTATGAGCCCCAGCTTCGACAATTATCGGCTGGCCTTTTCCAGCGGTGACTTCGGTGCCTACTTTTTTAATACCAGCTTTGTGGCCATTGTGGCGACAGTCATCACGGTTGTGATCAACACCATGGCCGGTTACGTCTTCGCCAAATACCGTTTCAAGGGGGACCGCTTTTTATTTATGATGGTTTTGGCCACATTAATGATCCCTCTGGAAGTTATCATGATCCCGATTTTTAAGGTCATCGTGGCAACCCACCTATACAACAATCTCTGGGGCCTTATTATTCCAGCAGCCGCTTCACCCACGGCGGTTTTCCTGGTTCGTCAGTATTACCTATCCATATCGTCTTCGATTATGGAGTCGGCCAGGATTGACGGGGCGTCCGAGTGGCGGATTTTCACTTCGGTCATGCTGCCTATTGGTAAGCCGGTCATGGCGGTTCTTACTATCATCTCTTTTATGTGGCGGTGGAACGACTACCTTTGGCCCAAGATTATCATCAACAATAAGCAAAAATTTACCATCCAGCTGGCTTTGGCTAATTTCTCCGGCGAATATTCGGTCGATTGGAATAGCCTTTTGGCCATGTCAGTGGTGTCTATGCTGCCAGTTATTGTCGTCTTTTTAATTTTCCAAAAACATATCGTCGGCGGTATGACTACAGGCGCGGTGAAGGGATAAGCCGGTGAGTAGGAAAGCGTTTGAAGAACAATTCAGGCCACTCTATTTTTATCATGGTATAAACGAGGGCTGGAAGATGCGGGACTATCACTTCCATAATCAGTACGAGATCATTCTCTACTTGGTTGACGGGGTGGAGTTGGAGATTGCCAATAGGTCTTTCCGGCCAAAGCGAGGCGATGTCTTTTTGATTAATCATAATATTCCCCATAAGACCAACTGTCCGGGCCGCTATGAGCGTTGTGTCTTAATGATGAGTGAGCATTACTTGGAGCCTTTTTGCCAGTCCTTTCAATATGATTTTTTGAAACTCTTTCGCAAGGAGGGCTTAGGAACCAAGCTGTTTCTTAATAAGAACCGACTCGAGAAGGTCCTTTATAAGTTGGACACCATAGGAGAGGCCATGGTGGCCAATGAGTCCGACCGGCATAAGCAGGTTCGGCTCAATCTCATGATTCTGGACCTTATCAATTATTTGGATTCTATTTTATCCGATGCGGAATTTCATAGAGGGAGTACTACGAACCGGTCCGATAAGGGTGTATTTGATGTAGGGAACCGGGTTCGGGTGGAAGAAATTAAAGACTTTATTATCCGTTACAGTGAGAACACCTTGCGCCTAGATGATTTGGCCGACCGATTCAACTTGAGTCCGTCTTATTTAAGCCGCATGTTTAAGCGTGAAACAGGTTTTACGATTAGCCAGTATATTGCCATGCAGAAAATCTCCCGGGCCAAAGAGATGCTCCTCATGGGGCTTTCCGTAACCGATGTGGCCTCGAATCTCTCCTACAGCTCCAGCAGCCATTTTATTGCACATTTCAAAAGGACGACCGGCATAACACCTAAGCAGTATGCTAATGAAAGACGTCATGAAGCCGAAGACTTGGAGGAGGACGACGATGATTATTAAATCTTTCCAATCGATTGAGAAAATTCCGGAAGGCTATATTATTAACTGCAATCCAGGTCAGGTGAAATTAATTTTTATGACCGATGACATTATCCGGATTAGGGTTTCTTTTGACGGCCTTTTTGAAGAGGCATCCTATGCCTTAGCCACAACAGCTTGGCCGGACGCTCTGGACAATTTGTTTGCCGGAGAGCGGACGAGGATTGAGCCTTTAGACGTCGCTTATGAGGAAAACAATGCGTCTTTGTTCTTTAAGACAAAAGCATTGCGCTTGGAGCTTCAAAAAGAGCCCTTTGCTTTCAAGCTTTACGATGTAGACGGACAGTTGATTTATAAGGACCTGGACTTTAGGGCTTACGAAAAAGACCACTTGGGCCGCAACTTCCATTATTCCGCTGTGGATTATGAAGAGGATCACTTTTACGGCTTCGGCGAACAAAACGGTAGTCTCGACAAGGCCGGTCGTCACATGCACATGAATCCCCGAGACTCCATAGGAATCAATGCTTTACATGGAGGCCCTACTTATAAACATATTCCGTTCTATATTCGTATCAATGAAAAACATGGGCATGCCCTGGGGCTCTTCTATAATAATTCGTATGATTGTGTTTTCGATATGGGCAATGAGAGAAGCGGCTACTGGGACAGTTTCTGTTACTATTCGTCCGAAGGTGGCGATATTGACCTCTTTCTTCTGAATGGACCGGACGTGAAGTCTGTAGTAAACCGCTACACTTATCTAACCGGCCGGGAGGCCTTGGCCAACAAGCAAGCTCTGGGCTTTATGTATACGACTATGTACTACGGTGAGCTTAATGAGAACTGTGACCAGGCCATCTATGAAATTTTGGATCAGTTCGAGGAAGAAGGCATCGGTATCGATAATTTCGGTATTCCCAGCGGCTATTGTACTGGCGAAGAAGACCGCCTGCGTTACACTTTTACATGGAACAAAAAGCGTTTTCCCAAGCCCGAAGCGTTTATCCGGACTCTCCTAGAAAGGGGAATTAATGTCATCCCCAATACCAAACCCGGTATCCTTCTGAAGCATCCCAAGATGGACGCGTTCTTGGCCCATGACCCATTCGTCAAGGAGGTTTCGGGACAGGAGGATTATGTGGGTCGCTGGTGGGGCGGGCCGGGTAAGTTCGTGGACTTTACCAATCCCGCCGGACGAAAAGTCTGGGCTGACATGTTGGAAGAAGGCCTACTGAATTACGGGGTCCATGCCGTTTGGAATGATAATTGCGAGTACGACGGAGTAGAGGATCGAGAGGCTAAATGTGATAAAGAAGGCCTTGGAGGCGACATGGCTGAATTAAAAGCCGTCCAAGCCAATATGATGGCCTACACGGTTTACCATAAGCTCCAAGATTTTTATCCTAATGAGAGACCCTACATCCTGACCCGCTGTGCCTATGCCGGCGGCCAGCGTTATGCACAGACATGGGGCGGGGATAATTATTCCAGTTGGATTGGACTTAAAAATAGCGCGGATATGACCCTGGGTATGGGTTTGTGCGGCTTTTCCAATTTCGGTGTGGATGTCGGCGGCTTTGCCGGTCCGGCTCCGGATGAAGAGCTTCTTCTGAGATGGATTCAAAACGGTATTTTCTACCCACGCTTTACCATTAATTCGGCCAGCGCGGATAATACCGTGACCCTGCCCTGGATGTACCAAGCTATTGTCCGAGAGGTTCGAGAGGCTTACCGACTCCGTTATCGCCTTCTTCCGTATCTATATTCTTTAATGTACCAAGCCCATGTGTCAGGCACTCCGGCCATGCGGCCCTTGTTCATGGAATATCCCGATGATAGGGAGACTTACAAAGATAAGTCCGAAAGCTTTCTGTTCGGTCCTTCTCTCCTGGTGGCCAATATTTTGGAGAAAGGACTCAAAAAAAGATGCTTATATTTACCGAAGGGGTCGGTTTGGTATGATTTGGCCGACCGATGCCAAGCCTATGCAGGCGGTCAATATATAGAGATTCCTGTTGATAGGTCCTCTATTCCTATGTTTTTCAGAGGAGACGGCCTGGTGGTTTACACCGATGACATTAAACATATTAAGCGTGACCCTATCCGTGAGCTGAAAATCCTAATCGGGACAGATGCCCCCTGTGCTTTTGATTATTTCGATGATGACGGTTACAGCACGGCCTATAAGGATGGCCATTACGCCTTAACGCACCTAAAGGTAGATACCGGTGAACGGGTGACGGTGACTTTGGCCAAAGAAGGGCGCTACGAAGAAACGTACGAACGCTTGGAGTTAAACTTCATCCATAAGCAAAAGGGCGCCTATTGGGCAAAAGTAGCGGATAAACTCCTACCTCAGTGTGTCACAAGAAAAGAGTATGACTTGAAAGAAGAAGGCTGGTTCTACGATATGAATAGCAGAATCTGTAAGCTTAAGTTCAAAAAGCCGGAATGTGAAAGCTATCAGGTTCAGGTAAGTTTTGAGAAGTTCGACTTGATCGGCATGGAGAAGGATCCCTAAACTTATGGGTCAGTGAGAAATATTAGTCCTCTAAAGGCCATTGTTTGATTCCGGATTTGCGGGAAAGGGCAGTGGCTTTTTTGATTCTTATTATGGAAATTTGCGCAGGCTATCAAAATTTATTTTGAATAAAAATTAATTTGAAAATCGTTTTTATTAATATTAGAATAATAAAAAACGTGGAGGTTTTCAATGAATACAGCAAGTAAACTTTTTGAAGGCATTATCCCTGCCTTTTATGCCTGCTACGATGATAAAGGAGAGATTTCACCCGAAGCCGTCCGGGCTCTGACCCGTTATTTTATCGATAAGGGGGTCCACGGCTTATATGTAGGCGGATCCTCCGGCGAGTGTATTTATCAGAGTGTAGAAGAACGTAAAATTACTTTGGAGAATGTGATGGCAGAGGTAAAAGGCCAAATAAAAGTAATCTGCCATGTCGCCTGTAACAACACACAAGACAGTATGGACTTGGCCGGACATGCTGAATCGTTGGGCGTGGATGCCATTGCTGCTATTCCTCCGATTTATTTTAAATTGCCGGAATGCGCTATTGCGGCCTACTGGAACAGCATGAGCCAGGCTGCTCCTAATACGAATTTTATTATTTACAATATCCCACAGCTGGCCGGAGTAGCGCTGACCCCTGCTCTTTTTAACGAAATGATGAAAAATCCCAAGGTTATAGGTGTAAAACACTCAGCAGCACCGATTCAGGATATTCAGATTTTTAAAAGCCTTTCGGAGGGGAAAAGTGTGGTCTTTAACGGCTTTGACGAGCAGTTTGTAGGCGGCTTTGCCATGGGGGCCGACGCCGGCATAGGTGGAACCTACGGCGCCATGCCGGAACTTTTCTTAAAAATGTACGACTTACTTAAACAAGGGCGTATGGAAGATGGCAGACGGATTCAATACCGCGTAAACGAAATTATTGCGCTATTATGCTCTTGTCACGCTAATATGTATGCTGTGATTAAAGAAGTTCTACGCCGAAGAGAGCAACTGGACATCGGTTCGGTTAGGGCTCCCTTAGTTGGTATTATTGAAGAAGATCTGGCCGTCATTGACAAAGCCGTTAATAAAATTGATGAGGCTATGGACTTTATTAAAAGTCTGGATTAGTTGAGGACGGATGTTATGGATGTGGAGACAAAACAGTTTCTAGAAGAGACGAGAAGCTGGGCTCAAGAAGAATTAAACAAGGCACTTAATTTTTGGACAAGCCATGCTTTTGATGAGGCACACGGCGGGATTTACACCTGTTTGACCAGAGAAGGCGAAATCTATTCAACCGACAAGAGTGTATGGATGCAGGGGAGGACCGGCTGGCTCTTTTCCTATCTTTGCCAAGTTTACGGTAAGTCGGATGAGTGGATGGCTTTGGCCAAATCCTGCATTGATTTTCTGGAAGCCCATTGCAAAAATGAACAAGCGGCTAATCGTTTGTACTTCACGGTAACAGAAGACGGCAGACCCTTACGCCAAAGACGTTATTCTTTTTCCGAGTGCTTCTATGCCATGGCCAATGCGGAATATTACGGCATGACCGGGGACAAAGACTATTTGGAACGGGCACGTTGGGCCTATCAACTCGTCTACGACCTCCACCATGGTCTGACCGACCCGACCGGTATGGGACCCAAGGTCGTTCCGGAAACCCGCCGGGACCGTGCTTTGGCCGATCCCATGATTTTCTTAAACCTGACCGGTATTTTGCGCCGTGTAGACCCTGAACACACCGGGCAATACGATGCCTATGCCGGAGAATGTGTAGAGAATATAATCCGCTACCATGTAAAAGAAGACCTGTCATGTACATTGGAGACTGTGGCACCCGATGGCAGCTTCCAAAAAGAAACGACAGCCGGGCGAGTGGTCAACCCGGGTCATGACTTGGAACTGGCCTGGTTTTTATTAGAAGAAGCCCTATATCTTCGCGAAAAAGAGCGGACAAAGAGCCAAATAGACGAGTCCTATAACAGCCAAAAATTATTGGCTTATACCGAACAGATATACAGGAATGCCATTGAAGCCGGCTGGGATGAGACCTATGGCGGAATCTTATATTTCATGGATTGTTTGGGTTATCCGCCTGAAGCTTATGAGCATGACATGAAACTGTGGTGGCCGCATAATGAAGCCCTCATTGCCAGTATCATGCTCTATGAAGTGACGGATGATTCTTATTATCTGGACTGGTTTAAAAAAGTTTTGGCCTATTCCAAAGAACATTTTGTTGATGACGAATACGGTGACTGGTACGGTTATCTAAGACGTGACGGCAAGCCGACTGAACCCATTGCTAAAGGCAACACCTTCAAGGGGCCCTTCCACGTCAGTCGCTGCCTTATTCTGCTGGATCAAACCATTAAGAAAATCTTATCCGAAGAAAATTGACAACATTAGGTTTACAGAAATCCCTCGGCCTTTGTTTCGGGGGATTTTCTAAAGGATAAGCTTTGCGGTATTATTCAAACATATACACGCTTGGAGATAAGGAGGATTAGATGAGGATGGAAGTAGAGAATAATATTCTGGAGCACATTGCCAATACCTACTATGATTTGACTAAGACCGAACGTTACGTGGCGGACTTTATCATGGCCAATCCGGAAAAAACCCAATATCTATCTATTACCGAATTATCTGCAGCCTGCAATACGACGGAGTCAACCGTGACCCGCTTTTGTAAGTCCTTGGGCCTTACCGGCTTTTATGCTTTGAAATTGGCTTTGGCCAAAAGCGAGAAAAACGGCAATACGAAGACCGAAAGCATTGCAATTGAGGATGATGATCTCACGGAGTATAAGCGCCTGGCCCTTAGTGAAATGCAGCAAAATTTTGACGCCATTAAGCAGACCTATGATTTCTTCGATGAAGAGGCCTACATGCAAGCGGTCAAGCTTATAAAAGAGGCTCGCCACGTGTACTGCATGGGACAAGGTGGCGGCATCAGTATGGCAGAGGAGGTGAAGAGTATTTTTTTGACAATCACACCTAAATTTACAGTGGTCAAGGACCTTCATTCACAAATCCTCACGACATCACTTTTAAAAGCACAAGACTTGCTTATTTATTTTTCTTATTCCGGTGCGACAGTTGAGAGTATGGAAATTTTTGAAAATGCTAAGAGTGTGGATTGTCCCGTTATTTTAATTACCCGTTTTATCCAATCTCCGGCGGCCAAAGATGCCAATGTGATTTTGCAATGCGGTTCTAACGAGCCTATTTTAAAAAGTGGCTCTATGGCGGCACGCTTTGCCCAATTACAAGTCATAGACTGGCTTTTTGAAATGTATTTTCAATCAAAAAATGCTGAAAATAAAGAAAAAAGAGATAAGAGTATCAATGCGTTGTCCGGACGAATGTTCTAACCGTTAGTTTCCGATTTTAGTCAAGTCGATTGTTTTTTAAGTAAACGGAACTTACCTATGCTTTGGGCTAGGTTAAGATCCGTTTTTTATTGCGTAAATGATTGTGTGAATTTGCCAAGACCAGTTAATTTAAGGCTAAATCTTATTAAAAAATAGGCAAAGTGCTGCACTGACCTTTTTTCAATACTTTACTATTGTGATACTTGACATTAGAGAAAATATTTTCTATTATCCAATTATGAAAAAAATATTTATTATTTATTGGAAAAGAAAAAATTTTTAAGCACAATAGAAAGGATTATTTTATGAGAGGGATGAAAAGATATTTAGGTTTTTGTGTAGCACTTGTATTTGCTTTTAACATAATACCTATCAAGCAATCAAGCTATGCTTTGACTAGAGATAACTATGCACCTCTGATTGAGCGAGAATCGGTCGCTATCTCAAGAGGAAATCCTGTCGACTTGTCTCATGATGCTAATGCGTCCAGGGTGCTGCAACTTGAGGAAGCGAGTGTTGTCGTTACATTTCAATCTAATTCTAGTGAACCATATCAATCACTTTTTAGTGTATCAAATCCGACCTGGAACAATCCGGATAGACATTTTCATATCTATGTAACGGCAGATGGTCGAGTGGGTTTTGAGCTTCGTAATACGGATTCGGTTTTTAAATATACGGGTATTAGTGATTATGTTTTAAGGCAGAATGCTGAAAATAGTGTGGCTTTTGTTGCTAATAAAACGGATCGTACTTATAAGTTATATGCCAATGGAGACTTGGTGGCGACGGTGAATAAATCTCCATATTATTTTTGGCCTGATATTACCGGGCTTACTAAAATTTCTTTGGGTGCAACGGTGCGGAGAGGAAATCAATATCCATTTTCCGGAGAAATTCATCACTTCGCTCTTTATGAAGAATCACTTACGGATATAGAAGCTAAGGCGATGACAGACGTAGATAACTCTTCTACAGGCAATTTGATTTTTGATGCAACACATTTATCTGTCATTACCCCGGGAAGTCCGATTAATGAAGATTCCCATTTGTCCACTTTTAAGAATCTCAGTGAAGGAACTGTTGTTGTAAAATTCTCCAATACCCATGATGGCGCAGTTCAGTCGTTATTTAGCGTGGCTAATGGTAGCTCCGGTAATCGTAATCGACATTTTCACTTCTATATTACTAATACAGGTGCATTAGGCTTTGAACTTCGTAATACAGATATAGTTTTTAAAGAAGTTTTAGCTAGGCCTGCTGTGTTACAGGGAAAGTATCATGGAGTACCTGCAGAAAACACGGTAGCCTTTAGAGCGGATCGAGAAACACAAACTTACAGTATCTTTGCGAATGGTAGAAAAATTGAAAGTACTTATGTTGAAGACTACCGCTTCTTAAAAGATATTACAGGCCTAGATTCGGTTACGATTGGTGCATGTAAAAGAGATGGTGTCTATGACTATCAATTTGGTGGTAATGTGCAGGAAGTTAAGGTATACAGCTACGATTTAAGTGATGAAGAACTTATACAAAAAACAAGTGAAACGCAATATTCAGACGCTATGTTTTATCAGGGGGACAGTACCAATTCATCTTATTACCGTATTCCTGCCTTACTTACTCTAAAAAGTGGTGTGGTTGTTTCCAGTATTGATGCAAGATATGGGGGAACACATGATGCGAGGAGCAATATAGATATTGCTTTTTCTAGAAGTACCGATGGAGGAAGAACTTGGTCAGAACCCACTTTACCAATGCAATTTGATGATTATGCCGCACAAACTTTAGACTGGCCAAGAGATGATAAAGGGAAAAATATTCAAATATCGGGAAGTGCTTCTTTTATTGATACGGTGTTGCTTCAAGACGAAATAACGGGTCGGTTGTTTTTATTTGCGGATGCCTTTACTTATGGAAAAGGTTTTAATAATGCGGCAGTTGGGACAGGATTTAAGGAAATAAATGGTAAAAAGTATCTGAAGTTGCACTGGCATGAAGATTTCTCAACACAATACAATTACAGCATCAGGGAAAACGGTGTTATTTTTGATGATCGAACTAATCAAGCTACAGAATATAGTGTAGATGGTGATTATCGCATTATGAAAAACGGTCAATATTTAACACAAAAACAATATCAAGTGAGAATTGCCGGAAATCAGGTTTTTGAAGAAAGAACTAACGTTGATGTAAATATGTGTGTCTTTTATAAAGATTCAGTATTCCAGTTGCTGCCAACAAACTATTTAACATATAAGTATAGCGATGATGACGGACTATCTTGGTCTGATCTCAATATCTTAGGAGATTTCCGAGATGTTAATCAGAGAATGTTGCTCTTTGGCCCGGGACGTGGTACTCAAATAAAAAATGGTCCTTTGGCAGGTAGGTTGATTATATCAGCATATAATAGTATGTCTGGCGATTATGGGTATCTTTATAGTGATAATCATGGTGAGAGTTGGACTTTTGTGAATACAGACTTAGGTTCATCTGGAACTACAGCAGAAGCACAGATTGTTGAATTACCCAATGGGACCTTATGTACTTTTATGCGTACAAACTTGGGGAAAATTGCATATAACATGAGTTTAGATGGTGGAGAAACGTGGAGTGAAATTAATTACTTAAACAATCTTTCTGTAGCGAGATATGGTACACAACTCTCTGTTATTAATTACTCTCAAACAATAGACGGTTCATCAGCTATTATTCTCTCTACGCCAACACATGGAAGTGAAAGACGTGGTGGAAAAATATTTGTTGGTACTATTGTAGATACAGGTCGAAATGGTTACGAAAAGTATAGGATTGATTGGTCTGATGGATATGAGGTAGATCATCCCGCATATGGCTTTTCCTACTCGTGTTTAACAGAACTGCCCAATGGGAATATTGCTCTTCTTTACGAAAAGTATGATTCCTGGTCACGCAATGAATTACACCTAGAAGACGTATTAAAATATGATGTCTTTAACATTGAGGAATTAGTTTCTTAAATAAAAATTGTTTATATCTGCTTAGAAAGCAGACATATAAATATAACTTATAGAACTCTTAGAAAAACAAAAGAAAGATAGGAGAGAAAAATGAAAAAGAAAACGAAGCAGTATTTAACCATGGCTTTAGCCATCACGATGGGCGTGGGTCTCTTGCAAGGGTGTAAGAATAACGATACGCCGAAACCGACTAATCCAAGTGAAGTACAGACAGAAGGTAGTAGCAAGGAAACGCAAAGTAGCCGAGAAGAAGCAGATACCAAGCTATCCGGAGATGTCACTTTTTGGCATTCTTTCTCTCAGGGACCTCGTCTAGAGACCATCCAAAAGGCTGCGGATGCTTTTACAGAAGCCAATCCTGATGTTCATATGACCATCGAAACCTTTTCTTGGGCCGACTTTTATACGAAGTGGACGACCGGCCTGGCGAGTAAAAATGTACCGGATTTAAGTACCGCGCTGCCCAACCACGTTGTGGAAATGATTGATGTCGAGGCCATTAAACCTCTGGATGATTTAATTGACCGTATCGGCAGAGATCGTTTTGCCAAAGCGCCTTTGGAGGAAATGACTGTAGATGGAAAATGTTATGCTGTGCCGCTTTACTCACATGCTCAAGTTATGTGGTATAGAAAAGATTTACTGGAGAAATATGATCTCGAAGTTCCGACGACTTGGGACGAACTTTATGATGCGGCGACTAAGATTACAAAGGGTGAAAACGGAGCTGTTTATGGCTGTTCAGTCCCCTTAGGTACCAATGACATGATGGCTACGAGATATCTGAATTTCTATGTCAGAACCGCAGGTAGCAGATTGCTGAATGATGACAATACGGCGAACTTAACAAGTCCTGAGGTCATTGACGGCATTAATTATTGGGTAAAAATGTATAAGGAGAACTCTCCTAAAGATTCTATTAACTTCAATGTTTTAGACCAGGCGACTATGTATTATAACGGAACCAATGCCTTTGACTTTAACTCCGGCTTCCATATCGGTGGTGTTCAGACCAACTCTCCGGATCTTTTGGATCAAATCTCCTGTGCTCCTATGCCAACTGTAAAAAAGGGTGATGAACAAAAAGGTGTTGAAACCTCCAATATTCCTATGGTTGTTTGGGAGAGCTCAGATACACAAGATGTATCCGAAGCTTTTATTGAATTCATGTATCAGCCTGAATACTACATTCCTTTCTTAAGAAGTGTGCCTGTCGGTATGCTGCCTGCCTTGCCGGAAATTGCCGAAGAGAAGGAGTTCTTGGAAGATGAAACCATTAAGAAATTCCAACGTGAGATGGAAGTTATTTCCAAGGCAGTCGGAGAAGGAACCGCTATCGGTTATGAAAACGGTCCCGTTCCCGAAGCCGGTTTGTTGATCTCTCAAGGCATTATCGAAAACATGTTCCAAGATATTATTATCAACGATGTACCTGTTGAAGAAGCGGCCAAAGCGGCAGAAGACAAGTTGAACGAACAATTCAAGAGTTTAAGCTAATCAGAAACATTAATCAGGTGATGGCTTCGGCTGTCACCTGATTCTTCCGGGCTTTATTGAATTAAGGAGAATTATGAAAATCAGGAAAAAGAAAAAATCACCGGGAACTGTCCTATTCATTTTGCCAACTGTGTTACTTTTCGTACTCTTGTTGCTGTATCCGGTTTTATCCAGTGTTTTCTATAGTTTTACCAATAAGCATTTGATTAAAACACGTCTTGATATGGTAGCATTTGAAAATTATGCGTCTGTATTAAGAGATAAAGAATATTGGAATGCTCTGTTAACCAGCAGCAAGTGGACACTGATTTGTCTGGCAGGACAGTTTTTAATTGGCTTCACGGCCGCCTTGTCCTTGGAACGTATTAAACACGGTCGCACCTTATTTCGAACTTTGCTCATTGTGCCCTGGGCCTTTCCGACAATCATAATTGCCTTAGTTTGGAAATATTTATTGAACGGTGTAAGCGGATTCATTCCAAACCTTCTTTTAAAGCTAAATTGGGTTTCAGCGGCTCCTCAATTTTTAAGTAATAAAGATTTAGTTTTCCCCACCTTGGTATTTATTAATGTTTGGTTCGGCTTCCCATTGATTATGGTCAATGTTTTATCAGCCTTACAAACTGTTCCCAAAGAACTCTACGAAGCAGCGCGTATCGATGGAGCAAAGTCCGGACAACAATTTTTCTATATAACGATGCCTCAAATTAATCCGGTCATCACCTTGTTGCTCATTTTGCGTACGGTATGGATTTTCAATAACTTTGATTTAATCTATTTGATTACAGGAGGTGGTCCGGCCGGACTTACCAAGACCGTCTCCATTTATGCCTATGAAGTCGGTTGGGGATTAAAGTCATTGGGTAGATCGTCAGCGGTATCTATTCTCTCGTTAATCTTCTTAACCATTGTCATCGTAATACTCTTGCAGCTTCAAAAAAAGACAAATAAAAACGAGTAAGGATAAGACTATGCATGGATTAAAAAAGAATAAAGTTAGAGTCGCCGGGTCTTATATCTATTTAACGATATTAGCTTTGTTGGCTGTTTTTCCGTTACTTTGGATTATTGTTTCTTCATTCAAATCCAATAATGAGATGAATAAGTTTCCAACCTCGTTTTTTCCTAAAGAACTTACCATGAGAAACTACAACCTGGTGTTTGAAGAGTTGAAGTTCGGCAATAACATGTTGAACTCACTTATTGTATCTTTTGCAAGTACGGTTTTGACGGTGGTGATTGCAGCACTGGGCGCTTATGCCGTAGTGAGGTTTTTCCCCAAGTTCGGCAAACTGTTAACGCAGGGTCTGATTTTGGCCTACATGTTGCCTACTATCCTACTAGCCGTCCCATACTCGATAACCTTAGGCCAGGTTGGCTTGCTCAACACCAGGATTGGCCTAATCATTATCTATTTGTCCTTCTCCGTACCCTATGCCTTGTGGTTATTGGTAGGATTTTTCAAGACCGTTCCGATTCAGATTGAAGAAGCGGCCAGTGTGGACGGCGCTAACAAGTTTCAAATTTTCGTCACGGTGGTCTTGCCCATAGTGGCTCCGGGAATTGTAGCAGTTGCTATTTATACCTTTATCAATACATGGAATGAATTTTTATATTCCTTAGTGTTAATCAACAGCCGAGACAAGATGACGGTAGCGGTAGCCCTACAATCCTTGCAGGGTCAAGAGATTTTGGACTGGGGCGTCATGATGGCTGCCTCTACGGTTGTGGTAATCCCCTCCGTTATCTTCTTCATGTGCATCCAAAAGTTCATAGCGGGCGGCTTGGCAGCAGGCTCAGACAAGTAATAAGTATAAGTATTACAATTTTTAAATTTTAGAAATAGAGAGGTATATATGAAAACAGTAAATTACGGTATTGTAGGAACAGGATATTTCGGTGCAGGTTTGGGAAGAATTCTAAAAGACCTTCCCGGGGCCAAAGTGACATGCGTCTATGACCCAAACCACGGTGAAGAGATTGCCAAAGAGCTTTCTTGTGATTTTACAAGTAATCTGGAAAGCTTGTGTGCCAGAGCAGATGTCGATTGTGTAGTTGTTGCCACACCCAACTACCTTCATAAAGAACCTGTCTTGATAGCGGCCCAAAACGGTAAAAACGTTTTCTGCGAAAAGCCTATTGCCCTGTCTTATAAAGATTGTGTAGAGATGGTGGAAGCCTGTCAGAATGCAGGTGTTATCTTTATGGCCGGTCATGTAATGAACTTCTTTAACGGGGTAAGAAGGGCGAAACAGTTCATTAATGAAGGCAAAATAGGTAATATTCTTTATTGCCATGCCGCACGAAACGGTTGGGAGCCGGTCCAAGACAGTATCAGCTGGAAGAAAATCCGATCCAAATCCGGCGGGCACCTTTATCACCATATTCATGAGTTGGATTGCATCCAGTTTTTGATGGGTATGCCTGCGTATGCCACTATGGTCGGGGGTAATGTGGCCCATCAGGGTGAAGAGTTCGGTGATGAAGATGATATGTTGCTTATTTCACTTGAATTCCCCAATAACACTTATGCTATGTTAGAGTACGGTTCGGCTTTTCGCTGGAGCGAACACTATCTTCTTATCCAAGGTACGGAGGGGGCCATCCGCCTGGATATGAAGGATGCCGGCATGACGGTTCGGACACCGCAGGGAGAAGAACACTATCTCTTGCATCGTAATCAGGAAGAAGATGATGACAGAACCACTACTTATAACACAAAGCTGGAGATGGATGGTGCAGTTCTTTATGGGAAACCCGGCAAAACCCCACCTCTGTGGCTTCAAGGGGTTATGGAAATGGAGATGGAATATCTTAACGAAATTATGCACGGACAGGAAGTCGAAGAAGAATTCGCCAATCTCTTAAACGGTAAAGCGGCAAGAAATTCTATCGCGACGGCCGATGCTTGTACGAAATCTATCCGAGAGAACAAAAAAGTTGCTCTTAGTGAAATCCTAGGCAAAGCAACAATTTAAGAAAAAATACGTTCAAATATAGCTAAGCGTAAGGACATAGCCGAAGTGTACACCTAGGATATGTCCTTTTTGCTTACTTGATAAGGATTCCTGTGCTTAAGCGGGAATTCTTTAGATAGCTTCACGGTTTACAATCCGTTAACGAGTTTCTTATAATAGTTTAATAGTTGATGGCTGTTGTTTAATGCTTTGATATGGAAAGCAGTTTCTACGTGGCGCCGTAAATGCCACACAATAACAGACCTGAAGAGCATACTTCTGCAGGCTGACAACCGCTATTGACAATTGTAGTAGTGGTCGCATGGATGCATTTGTAAAGATATGTGTCTTTGCTTGTCGTTGCGTTACGACAGAAAGGATGTAGAGTATGGATAAACTTTTTAAGTTGCAGGCGCACAAGACCAATGTGCGTAGAGAAATTTTGGCCGGTCTTACCACCTTTATGACAATGGCCTACGTCTTGGCGGTTCAGCCGTCTGCTATTATCGGCGGCGAAGCGACTCTAGTTGACATTGCCGGCGTGACGATTAGCCGTGAAGGTCTTATGTTGACCTGTGCTTTAATCACCTCGCTTATTACCATGGTCATGGCTTTTTACACCAATATGCCCTTTGCCTTATCCACCGGTATGGGATCGAACTTCCTGCTGGGCTTTGCTATACAAGGCGGTCAATTGAGTTTTGGCGGAGCCATGGCAATCATCTTGATATCAGGTATTATTTTTCTGGTCTTAAGTCTCCTAGGTATTCGAGATGTCATTGTCAAAATGATTCCCACAAATATTAAGATAGCAATTTCGGCAACCATTGGTTTCTTCATTGCGTATTTAGGCTTTAAAAATACCGGTATTGCGGATTTTAGCAAAGGTATTGCCATGGGGGACTTCACCTCACCTGCTGTGCTGCTGAGTGTAGCCACCTTAATTCTTATTGCCATTTTACATGCCAACAAAGTGCCCGGCGCTATCCTTATCGGTATGGTAGCCAGCACCGTTGCCTCTATTATCATGGGGCTTACCGCTTTGCCTACACGCTTTGCTTCCTTGCCTAACTTTAGTGCCGTGAAGCCCTTGCTCTTTAATTTTAATTTCAAAGAGCTTATTTCCGGTTCGGCTATCGTCTTCATTTTTGTGTGCTTCTTTAGTGACTTTTTCTCCACCCTGGGTACCGTTTTGGGTGTAGCAGGTAAGGCCGGTATGTTGGATGAAAACGGTGATTTACCCAATATCCAGAAACCCTTCCTGGTAGACGCTATCGGTACGGTGCTTGGTGCTTTTTCCGGTAATACGACCGTTACGACCTATGTCGAATCTTCCGCCGGTGTGGAGGCGGGCGGTAGAACCGGTCTGACTTCTCTCACCACAGCCATCATGTTTCTCATTTCACTCTTCTTTGCCCCCTTGTTCCTGATTGTGCCTGCAGCAGCTACCGGCCCTGCTTTGATTTTTGTCGGCATCTCTATGATTTCCGGCCTGCAGAATATTGACTTCTCGGAATTTGATGATGCTTTTGGTCCTGTGATGATGCTCCTGTTCGGTATCTTCCACGGATCCATTGCCTCCGGTATCAGTGCGGGTATTTTGGCCCATGTGTGTATTGAAGTCTTTACCGGCAAGGCCAAAGAAGTGCCGGTGGGCCTATATATTCTTTGTGTTCCCTTGATGATTTATTTCATCTTCGCTTAAGAAAGGAAAGTCAGCATGCGATTTAAACCTGAAAATATGAACAATCTACTGGATGCGGCAATGGACAAAACGGCGTGCGATTTGGCCGTCTTGAACACACAATATGTGAACTTATTTACCGGAGAAATCTATCCGGCAGACGTCTATATTCACGAAGGTTATGTGGTTTTTGTGGACAAAGACCATGCGAATTCCCCTTCTCATACGCCCAAAGAAATACTGGACGCCGAGGGCCGTTATATCGTGCCGGGCTTAATTGACAGCCATGTGCACATCGAAAGCTCGATGTTGACGCCTTTGAATTTTGCCAGAGCGACACTCCCTCTGGGGGTGACCTGTGTTGTTCATGACCCGCATGAGCTCACGAATGTATTCGGTGAAGAAGCGGTTCGTTATTTTAATGATGTGGCCAAAGACCTGCCCCAGCGTCAATTGTCGAATATCCCGTCTTGTGTCCCTTCCGTACCGGGATTGGAGTCAGCCGGCGGTGTCATCAAAGCCGAAGAAGTCAGACGTTTGGCTAAACTTGAACATGTCGTTGGCCTGGGTGAAGTTATGGACTTTGTCGGCGTGGTCAACCATACAGACCGTATGATGTCTATCATCGAAGCGGCTAGGGAAGAGGGCCTTTATCTTCAGGGCCATATCCCGGTAGCAGATCCCAGACTTATTGCGGCCTATGTCTTGGGTGGTCCTTGGACCTGCCATGAGTCCAGATCTCCCGGCGAAGCCTTAACAAAGCTAAGGGCCGGTATGTATGTGGATGCCAGAGATTCCTCTATGGCCAGAAACGTCAGCACGATCTGGGAAGATGTCAAAGACTTAGCTTATCGTGAGCGCCTAACCTTCTGCACCGATGATCGCGAAGCGGATGATATTTTAGAAATCGGCCAGTTGGATGATGTTTTACGCCATGCCATGGAACTGGGTATGGAGCCTGTAGAAGCTATTCGGTCGGCCAGCCTTAGGACAGCAGAAGCTGCTAAGTTAGAAAATATGGGTGCGGTGGCGCCGGGTTTTGTGGCGGATTTCCTCCTGGTAGATGATTTGAAGAAATTCCAAGTCCACCAAGTCTTTGCCAAAGGTAAGGAAGTGGCCAGAGACGGCAAACTGACGCAAGAATTACCGGACAAGTCTTATCCGATCGAGGAAAGAAACAGCGTAGACCTGCCGTCTTACGATTTAGAAACCTTTACCTTGAGAGCTCCGGAGGCTTTGGTCCATCAAGACTCGGTAGAAGTAAACCTTATGGCCTTCCCGGATGAAACATCGCTTTACGCCAGATTAGAGACCGTACGCTTGCCACTAAAAGACGGTGTCGTCGATATCTCTGCCGAGCCGGATTTAGCCTATGTAGCGGTCATGAACCGTTATGGTACGGGGGATATGACGCTGGGCCTGGTCCGTAAATTCGGCCTTAATTTCGGTGCTAAGGCCTCAACAATCTCGCATGATTGCCATAATTTGTGTGTGGTCTTTAAAAACCCCGAATCTGCTTTAACAGCCGTCAAGGCTCTGGATGCATGCGGCGGAGGTTTGGCAGCCGCTCAAAACGAGGAAGTCTTGGCACGCTTGCCCTTGCCTTTGGGCGGCTTAATGTCTCTTCTTCCTGCAGAAGAAACAGCTGAGCTGGCCAAAAAGATGAAGGCATGCCTCCATAAGATGGGAGTCCCCGGAGTGAACCCCATACTGAGGATTGCAACCCTGTGTCTTATTGTTATTCCGGATGTTAAATACTCCGATTATGGTTTGGTCGACGTGGTCAAGCAGGAATTAATTCCAATATTCCCGGAGCAGGAGAGGGCTTAGTAGAGAAGATACTAACGTATCTACTTCAATTAATACTATAAAAACGGCGTAGGGCATAGAGCTTTACGCCGTTTTTTTATGGACTGTGGTAAAAGAGCGGTTTTGTAGGAAAATGTGGCTTTTGATGAATATAAGAACTTGAGGTCGCAAAATGCGACCTCAAGTGAAGACGATACTCATGGCGGAAGAAGATACCTACCGTATGCCTTTACAGAACAGGGTATTGCTATGCTTTCAGCTGTGCTTAAGAGTGATATAGCGGTTGATGTTAGTATTAAAATTATGAACAGTTTTGTGGCAATGCGAAGCTTTTTTATAATAGGGCTTATTCAAAAGGCAAAGAATGAAATTGATATTATGAAAAACTGAGCTGAATCGAAAATCTTTTTTTAGTGTGCTAAACTTGACCACCTAGAATATTTTCACAGAGGTCACTATGTTCGAAAAAACAAAATCCTTTTTTGCGGTCCAAGACATGACCGAGGGCAAAATTAGCCACAATATCATTCGTTTTTCAGTGCCGCTCCTCATCGGTAACTTTGCCCAGCAGCTTTACCAAACCGTGGACGCTATTATCGTGGGCCAGAGTGTTCCCGGAGGCTTGGCCGCTATCGGTACGACGGGACCCATTATGAACTTCATGATTATTGTTTTTATGGCTTTGGCCACGGGCGCAGGCGTTATGGTCTCCCAATCTTTCGGGGCCAAAGACTACGTCAAGCTCCGTCGCATTGTTGCCAATACCATCATGCTCTTAGTGGTATCGTCTCTGGTCCTCATGGCTATTGTTATCCCTTTGGGGCCCTATCTTCTGGAACTCCTCAATACACCGGAAGAGATTATCGGCATGGCCCAAGACTATCTCAGCATTATATTTATAGGCATTATGGGCATGGCACTTTATAATATCTCATCGGGAGTATTGCGGGGCCTGGGGGATTCTTTTAGTCCCTTACTACTATTGATTTTAGCTACCCTCATCAACACGGGCCTGGACATCTATTTTGTCTGGTATCTAGGCTGGGGTGTTGCCGGAGCGGCTTGGGCTACGATTATCGCTCAGGCCATTTCTGCCGTCTTGACCTTGGTTCGTCTCTTCGGAATTGATTTTCTGCACCCTTATAGTAAGGAAGATATGAAGCCCAGGTGGGCCATTATCAAGGAGATTTACCACTTAGGTATACCGGCCGGTCTGACTCAGGGAATTTTCGCTATTGCTATGCTTCTGGTCCAAAACCTTATCAATCAAATGGGGACCTTGGTTATCGAAGCCAATACGGCAGTTATCCGAGTCGACGCTTTGGCCATGATGCCCAATTTTACCTTTGGTATGGCAGCCATGACTTTTGTCGGCCAAAACGTGGGTGCCGGCAAGCTGGACAGGGTCCATCGTGGTTCTAAAATACTCTCCCGGATGTCTCTGGGGGTTTCCATCCTGACTACTCTGGCCATCAATCTTCTCGGGCCGATACTTTTGGGGCTCTTTAGTAAAGACCCTAACGTTATCCTCGTGGGTCGACGTATGTTCTTGGTTCTCAGCCTAGGCTATATAGCGGTATCACAAACTCAGGCTTTCGGCGGTATACTTAGAGGCGCGGGCAACACCATGCCTTCAATGTGGATTGCACTCTTTACCAGCATTGTCATAAGAACGCCTTTGGCCTATCTCGTGACCTATTTAAGCCGTTCTGCGGAATGGCCTAACGGGTCGCCTTACTGGCTTCAGGCATCCTTACTTATAGCCTGGGTATTGGGCGCCGTTGCAACTTATGCGTATTATCGATTCGCCAATTGGGAATTTAAGAGTCAAAATCCTCTCCATGCGGCAGACTTGGCAGGAGATGCTTTGGCCGAAGTTGAAGCCGAAGCCCGGGCTGAGTTTAGAGATCCATCGGACTTATTTTAGGCTTGGCATTTGCCTCTTTCAATAAGCGAACGTGCCAGCTTTAGCAGGTCTTCCTTATGGGGGGAGACCTGTTTCAGAAGTGCTTTTTCCCACAGCGTCTCTAACATGAGGCCAATCTGAGGCCCCGGTGCCATCCCCAGGTCTAAAAGGTCTTGGCCGTTTAAGGGTAAGTCTTGAGGTGTTTGGGGGAGATTCGAAGCATTAATATCTGCCCATATTTGTTCCAATTCCTTGCGGTAATGACGGCCGTAATAGGGATTGACGGAGACAACTTCATCTAACAAAATCCAATCTTCCAAGCGGACGGGATAGGTTCTAAGAAATTTCAAAAGGTCCAAAACTTGAGGCTCCGGTCTATGTTCCAGACTTTGATAGAGGGTGAGAATATCTTGGTTTTGTCGGCGACTAAGCTTTAGTCGCTTCAGTAGCTGACATAGGACTAAGGGTCTGCCTTCGTCATCTATGAGACCTTGGTCTAAACCCTGATACAGCATATAGGTGAAGCGTAGTACAAAATCGCTTGGGAGATAGTCTAGAGGTTCCCACATTTCTTCAGAGTAATGGACTTCCGGCAGCAGATAAGAGAAGAGCGAACGAAGATGTTTCCAAGTTTGGCCCAGATAAGCGCCTTCCAAAAGCCCAATAAACTCCGCACTGATGCGTTCTTGGGCGATGAAGTCCAATGACGGTAAAAGTTTTTCGCAGGCTTTAGAGGTTTTGGTCTCTAAGTCGAAACCGTATCGGGCCATGAAACGGTAGGCTCGCATAATTCTCAAGGCATCTTCCTCAAAACGTTTAGGGGCTTTGCCGACGGTTCTAATCAGGCCGGCTTTAAGGTCTTCCAGGCCTCCAACGTAATCGATGAGCCCTTCTTTAGGATGATAGGCCAGGGCATTTATGGTAAAGTCCCGACGCTTGACATCTTCTTCCAAAGACCTGGTGAAGGAAACAGACTCGGGCCTTCTGTGGTCCAGATAAAGCCCGTCTTGGCGAAAGGTGGTTATCTCATAGTGGACCTTATTGAGGATGACACCTATCGTTCCGTGTTTTTCACCGGACAAAATGGTGGGAAAACCTTTCCAAATTGCTTTTAGTTCATCCGGTGTGGCATCGGTCGTAATATCATAATCATCGACCGGTCTTGCTAATAGTAAATCTCGAACGGCACCACCTACGAGATAAGCCTTATGACCTCGTTTTTCCAGGTATTCAATGATGAAATAGACCTCGTTGGGCAAAGTCCACTTATACGAAGGGTAAGTAGTCCCCATAGCCTTCTTCTTCCATTTTCTCTCGAGGGACAAAGCGCAAAGCCGCCCCGTTTATACAGTAGCGAAGTCCGCCTCTGTCCTTAGGCCCATCATTAAAGACATGTCCTAAATGGCTGGAAGCTTCCGGTGACTTTACTTCTGTCCTTTCATAGCCGATTAAATAGTCTTTTTCTTCCACCAAGTCGGCCAAAGACCGGGTAAAAGATGGCCAGCCACAACCCGCATCGTACTTATCGCGAGAAGAGAAGAGGGGCTCGCCGCTTACAATATCCACATAGAGGCCGTCTTGATTGAATTGGTCATACTCGGAGGAGAAAGGTTTCTCTGTCGCTCCGTTTTGTGTGACCTCATAGGCCAAAGCACCAATCCGGTCAATGAGGTCCCGGTCCTTATCAAGGGTTTCCTCGGTCCCGACCAATACGGTTCCCGGCTCAGGCAAAGAATGAAAAGATACATGGCAGTAACCGGTAGGGTTCTTTACTAAATAGTTCTGATGGTAATCTTCGGCCTTCGTAATATTTTTCAGCGGCAGGACTTCTGTAGCCAAGTCATGCTTAACGGCGGTACGGGCTTTGGCCATGGCGCGATCGATAGCGGCAAGGTCCGCTTCATCCAGGTAGTAAATTCCGCTTCGGTATTGTCGGCCGATATCGTTGCCCTGGCGATTTACCTGGGTAGGATCGAAAGTCTGAAAAAAGTAATAAAGCAGGTGGTCCAAGTCGATGATTTGGGGATTATACTCGACGAAGACCGCTTCAACATGGTCGGTCTTACATGAACACACGTCCTCGTAGCTCGAATCGACACCTGTACCGTTCGCATAAGCTGCATAGTGGAAAATGACGCCCGGCATACGACGCATATATTCGTCTAGTCCCCAAAAACACCCTCCGGCTAAAACAATAGCTCTATTAGCCGGGGAAATATGGATAGAGGTATTACGGCCTAACAAAATCTGCGACTCTCTCATATGAAAGCTCCTTTAGAAAAAATCACCCTTTCTACCAAGGCCGTACAGGTTTTCCTGCAGCACATGCGGTTTACCGCTTATTGCTGCTTCCTTCCGGACCTGACAAGGTTCACGGGCCACATCGCACAGGGCCCATACAGCCTCGGTAGAAAAGGTGATTATTGAACTAGGCTCTTATCCTACAATAAAATTCATATTTTGGCCAGTTGTTCGCGAATGAATGACATTTTTCTGTTATATTGACTCTGATTTTACGAGCGAGGTGGGTTTCATGAACGATTCTCTGAACGATAAACCGGACATCCTTCCGGAAAATTCGGGTAATACTAAGGACGATTTTGAAGAGTTAAAAGACAGTAACGGCAAGTTCCGCCCGGAAGTTAAATCAGACCTTCGCGGGGCATCTTTGATAGAAACCCCTAAGATTATTCGCCAGGCATCTGGAATTCTTATCCAAGGTCGGCGTATAAAATCTTTCTTGTTCAGCACTGATGTTTCTATTATCAATTACTCAGATGCGGATGCGATTTTGGCCATCTATCCGGGCTCGCCTCATCCGGCCATCATCCATGCTGTTACGCTGGTAGCCAGCCAACCTGTTATTGCCGGTGTAGGTGGAGGACTCACCAATGGCAAGCGGTCTGCCATTGTGGCAACTTTTGCTGAGGCTCACGGTGTTCTGGGAGTGGTTGTAAACTCACCTGCATCTTTGGAAACCATTCAGCTACTAAACGAGATTGTGGATTGCCCCATTATCGGTACCGTTGTGTCTTATTACGATGAGCTTGAGGCCAAAATGAAGCTGGGTGTAGATATCTTAAACGTTGCAGCCGGAAAAGAAACCGCCAAGCTGGTCCGTTGGATTAGAGAGCGCTATCCTCAGGTGCCCATTATTGCTACCGGCGGCTCAAGCGAAGAGAGCATAAGGGAGACTATTGATGCAGGTGCCAATGCGATTTCGTGGACACCGCCTACGAATGCCGAACTTTTCAGGGTGAAGATGGAAAAATACAGGGCCGATAAGCGTCACGATTTCATGGAAAGCCATGATGGCATGACCATGGCTGAGTATGAGCAACATAAATAAGTGAGGATGTATGAAGTAAGAAGAGCTATGAGCAGAATCTTCTTTGCTTTATCCATTCAGAAAAGAGAAGTAATAGTATGCCTATTCCTAAATAAGCGACAAAACTTGGGCTTTCACCGAAATTTTGAGAAGAGCTTTTAATAAGCAATAAGAAATCAGGGACAGTATTTGGCGGTACTATTACACAAAAAAATAGATAAGCAATCAAAAAAGCGGTCACAACAGATGGAGCGCGGAACAAAGATATGAAAAAATGCTCAATCGTCATTATGAAAAAAGTTATGTAAGCGGTATTACTAAAAGAACCCCTTGGTGCTATTCCATAGTGTCGGCCTAAGTAATGCAATGGGCTAAATATTCCCAGTAATAAGAACATCAAGAATACAATATGAAGGGCCTGGTAAAACTTTTGTTTACGAATGGCTAGCCATATCAGGGTGTCTCCATCATGCCCGACCAAAATCATTTCATATGATGAAACCAAAAGGATGCCGGAAAAGGCCATCAGCCATGAAAATGCAAAATTATAGAGAGCATATGCTTTATTAGGTTCCAACTCACGGGCTTGTCTAAGCACTAGAAACATTAACAATGCCGGTCCAACCAAGGCCAATAGACTCAACGGTCTGGCCCCAAAAAGAATCCTAAAAAAACTATTAATTCGACTCCGCATTTTTACGTTCATTCCAAATGTACAAGAGGTAAGCATCTTCTATAGTCTGTTCTGTAGGTTCTATCCTTTGCTGAGTATCAGAGAGGACACGCAGGAAAGACTGGCCTTTTTGCTGACTGTTTTTAATAATATGATAAGGCTCAATCAAAGTATCTTGCTGACTTTCTAAGATTTCATACACTTTCCCTTGGGCACGCTGAGTTATTTCTATTTCTGTACCTAATGTCAAGATACGGCCTTTATTCATAATGATAATTTGATCACATAGAGCTTCTACATCTTCAACAATATGGGTTGAGACAATAATTGTGCGATCTCCTCGGAGCGACCGGATAATATTTTTAAAAATTAGACGTTGTTCAGGATCCAGACCTGACGTGGGCTCATCTATCAAGAGCAGTTCCGGATTGCCCTGCAAGGCCAAAGCAATCCCTAAACGTCTCAGCATACCTCCGGACAAAGAGCCTACTTTATCATGCATGCGGTCTAAAAGCTGGACTTTCTCCATTAACTGAAGCATTTCATCATGGGCTTCACGGCATGGGATTTTCTTCAAGTCATAAAAAAGTAGCATTAATTCTTTGACTTTCATACCTTTATAAAAGCCAAAATGCTGGGGAAGATAACCTACTTGATGGATGGGTGTTATGGATCCTGAATCTTGCTCAATAATTCCGCTTAAACATCGAAAAAATGTGGTTTTCCCGGCTCCGTTAGGTCCTAGCAAACCATAAATTCCCTTGCCTAAATTGCAGGAGATTTGGTCTAAGGCAACTGTTTTGCCATAGCTTTTAGATAACTTGCTAATTTGCAACATTCTTCAACTCCTTATATGTCGAGTCCAAATCCCAAAGAAAGTCCACAATATGTGGCTTTTCATCGTCTTGGCGCAAATAAGTAATCACCGATCCTAATACTTGTTGAGGCCCGTATTCATAGACTAAGGAAAGAACTAATTCCTCCAAATAGTGTATTGAGTCTGAGTAGAAGAAAAAATCTTGGCTTTCCTCTTTGCTCAGCTCAAGTGCGGATTTTTGAGAGGGTTTATAGTCAATTAAAATCTGTAGAGACTCACGCTTGGGACGTTCAATTTTTTTGTCTAATCCCTCTGTACTATAAACTAATGTCTCTATGACTATTTGTTCTAAATCCGTTTTGACAGGAGACCAGCTATTAAATGTCAAGGGCAAAACTAAAGACTTTTGTAGCGGGT
>JASBZA010000007.1 GCA_029983685.1 Oscillospiraceae bacterium
TTTTCAAGGTTCTTTCTATGTAAAAAGTCTATTGACTATTTACCGCTGGACTTTACTCATCGACCTTAGTATATTTTATTTGCATGTCTTGGAAAAGGAAGGCCCAGAGCACGATGAAGATGACCAGGATAATCAGGCTTAACAAAAGAAACTGTCCCATTCCTTCGTTGATGAAATAGAAGAGTCGGATGAAGGGCTTGCTTATTAAGTAAAGCGGGAGGCTTAAGTCTTCCAACAGTGCGCCTTCAATCATAACTTCCATGACACCTATAAAGGCATTTAAGCTGAAGAGGCCGAATAAGGTCCAGAAGATGGCACGTCCCAGAGCCTTGAGACGGTAGTTGATGGTGGCCAAAAGTAGGCCGAAGAAATAAACTAGGTTAAAAGCGGGGAGCAGATATAAAAAGGTCTTGCCCAAATCTCTCATGAGAAGAGGAAAGCTACTACCCGGATGAATGGGCAAGTGACTTATGGAAGGCAGGCCCAGGCGTGCACCTAATAAGATGATGAGGAAGCAATAAAGTGCCATGGCTAGGGCAGAGATGAAGCAAAAGGCCAAACCTTCCAGAATGTACGCTTTACGCATGATAGTCTTGGGGACCTGATTCAAACTGAAAAAGTAGAAGCATTCTTTGACACTTATCAAACCGCCCACAAAACACATGGCGAGGTTAATGGATTCGATGCTCCCGACATTGAAGAAATGGTCAAATGCCGGATTTAGTTTGGCCAGGGCTGAGAAGAGAAGCTGGATGAGGAACATAGCGGTAATCACGATAAAGGCCGCAAGAAAAAAGAATTTGCTGTCCTTTTGTAAGAATTTTATAGACTGTTTTAAAATGTATTTTTCCTGTGTGGATTCTTTCATAGGGCACTCCTTACTTATTTTGATTAAGAGCGATGAAAAGGTCTTGTAGGCCTAAACTTTCGACTTCTACGTTGGCGGGAAGAGATGTCGATTGAGACTCTCTTTCGACTAAGAGGGATAAGAAACCTAACTGCTCTTTCTTCTGTAGGACTTTATATTGCTTTTCGATTGAGGCGAGGGTTTCCTTGGGGCCGGTCAGGTAGGCATAAGAATTTAGCAAGTGTTCAACCGAGTTATTCAGAAGAATATGGCCATCTCTTATGAAGATGACGTCCTCCAATAAGTGACTAACTTCGTCAATGAGGTGGGTCGATAGGAGGATGGTTGTTTTTTCTTCGTCATATACCCTTAAGACTTCGTCATAAAATAACTCGCGGTTAATGGCGTCGTGGCCCAGAGTGGGTTCATCTAAGAAGATAAATTTTGCTCCGGAGTGCAGGGCTACTATGGCTCTTAAGATAGAATAATTACCGGTAGATAAATTCTTGGCTTTTTCTTTGAGTCCAATGCGGAATTGGGCCAAAAGCTCCAGGGTTTCTTCTGTATTCATGCGTGGATAGAAGTATTGGGTGTATTTGCAGAAGTCTTTAACGTTCATGCTTTCAGGTAGTAAATTCTTAGGTTCTGAGAAATAAAGATCTCCTGACATCAGTTTCTTCAGTTCTCCGTTAACTTCATATGAAATTTGCCCTGAATCCGCCGCCATACGATCTGAAATAATGCGGAGCAAGGTGGACTTGCCAGCTCCGTTACGTCCCAGAAGGCCATAAATCTTGCCCTCCTCAATTTCCAGGCTGACTTCTTTAAGTGCTTCTTTTGAGCCAAAGTTTTTGGAAACTTTGTCAACTCTAATTTTCTCCATGATGGACCTCCTTAATCCAGCTGATAAGTTCTTCCGGGGAGATATCTAAACGGTCTGCTTCCTTCAGTAAAGGCAGCAAGAAATCTCCTTTGAAAGCGGCCTGTCGTTTCTTCTTCAACATATTCACGGCTCCTTTTTTTACAAAAATTCCGATTCCGCGTTTCTTATAGCAAATACCGTCATCCACCAAGGCGTTGACGCCTTTACCGGCTGTGGCGGGATTAATCTGGAAGAGTCTGGACAGTTCTGTCGTGGAAGGAATCTGACTTTCTTCCGAATAATTACCGGCCAAAATAGCATCTTCCAAACCTTCTTGTATCTGTACGTAAATCGGTTTGGGGTTTTGCGTGTCGAGTTTCATGCTTTCTCCTTTCTTCTTTAGTTAAACGGTTAATTAGACAACTAACTAACAGATGAGGATAATATAAGCTTAATAGAAAATGATGTCAAGGGATTTAATTAAAATTATTCAAGTGATAGAATATTATGTATTAAGATGCAGGAGGCAAGACCTTGTGCACAAGAAAACACTGACTCATTTCATTGTACATATGGTACTCCTGATTGCTTTAGGCATATCTTTTACGTTTTTTAGCGCCTATATCATTCGCCCGCCCTATTCAAGTGTCATCGCTTTTAATAAAGAGCGCGACTTATCAGACAAAGAAGCAGAAAAAAAGCAGTATAAAAAATTTCTAAGCACCGTCAATAGCTACGCTAAAGCGCATGAGGCAAATCTCTTCGGCTTAAGCATAGAGAAAAATATCCTCTACTATGCCGGTGAACCGACGTATCTGGACGCTTATATTAGTAGGGAAGGTTTTTCTGATAAGACTGAGGGTATCTATGTAGGCCAAAATTCACCTTTACATACTTACTTTGTAGACCATGATCAGCTGAAATTACCTGCAAGTTCTATTAGTCTCTCCGGAGTCTTCAATGAAAATACCAATGATTTTTTGTTCGAAATCATCGGAACAGGAGATTTGCTCATTCCGGTAGAATCAGAGTTAAAAGAAAGTGATGAAAAGATTATTCTTTGGTACGTTCCTAATACCCTTATCGTCGATTTTTTAGATTTGCTGGAAAAAGATTTTCCAACCTATACACTTAACTGCAACGCTCCTTATGTAAGGGGATGGGCTGCTTATCTTAAGGATTCTTTTTCTGATTCATACAGCATGAGTTTGTTGGCCCTCTCTATTGCTTTGGTTATAGCTGCTGTTTATTACACCCTGCGTTATTACCGGGATAGAGCATATTTCTTAAGCGTTCATTTAACCTTTGGTCGGAGTAAAAAACGAGAGTTCTTAAGTCAAATGATCTTACATGGCTTGAGCTTTATTTTAAGTTCTCTTGTTGTGGGCTTTTATAGTTATTATGTTCGCTTTGGAAGCATGGTTGTATGGCGAAGAACATGGCTAATTTTTATTTTATTTAATTTTCTTATCGCTTTACTTTTGCCGCTTATTCTGGAGCTCAGTAAACTTCGTTCGGCCGGGAGGGCTTAAATGCTATGGATACCGTGAAGAACAGTTTTAACTTGGCCCGGAAGAAGCTTATCTGGATACTCTTTTTTAGCGGTATTTTCGCTATGTCGGCCTTCTTGGTTTTTAGTCTCATGAAGCGTGATCAAGATAGGGAGTGCTATGCGGAATCCATCGTCTTTTTAGACCAAGTCAAAGCCAACTTGATGAGCATTTATCGTTTGCCTGACTTAGCGACTGAGACGGATACAGGATCTGAAGCAGATGGAGACATCCCGAATTTTGACACCTTGATAGGTTCCGATGCTATGCCTGAGGAAGTATCTTCTTTTTTGGATAAGGGCCTTCAAGCAGGTACTATAGGCGGTATTTATTATCTGGAAGACATGATTCGTCCGCCTTTTAAGCATATTATTATTTTGGCTGGACGTTTTACCGAATTTGGCCAAATAAATCAAGAGGCGACAGTGGAAGGAAATTATGCCGCTTACGTTAGTCCGGACATTTTAGAACAGATAGGGAAGAGTGTGTCCGTGAACTACATTAATTTTCCCATTAAGGGTACTATGCTTTATAAGAAACCTATTAGCTTAAAGATATCGGGACAGCTTAATCCGGAAGATAGGCTAACGGAAAAGACTTTATTCTTATGTGTGAAGTCTTATAAAGAACTGAATATGCTTTTGTCGGAAAGCTATTGGCTTTGGACGGATTTTGTAAAAAGCCTTTATTATTTCGGAGATACGAGCTCTTCCATAAAGGAGTTGAATACGTATTTTGCATCGTTAGACCATCCCCAGTATTATGCTGATATGGAGTCTATGACCTCTTATCAGATGCGATATGAATTGACCAATCCTATAAGAAAACATGCCGAGTATGGGGTCTCCATTCTGGGGGCAATTGCTCTTTTGCTTATGCTGTTGGAGAGTATTCAGGCTGCGGTTCGAGATGCCTTTCCTCTATACCGCATCCATCGGGAATTTGGTGCCACAAGAGAAAGAATTTTCAAATCCATTTTCTTCCTTATCTTTTTCTATACGCTTTTACCTGTGATTTTCTTACTCCTGATGGTAAAGCTTCATCTAGCTAGTCTAAGCTATCTTCCTTGGATTTTGCTCTTGATTTATGTTCTATTTCTATGTTCTTACAGCGTCTTTTTATATCAGAGTTATTTATTATGGGAGAGAAAGAAAAATTAAATACCGAAGGAGCTTTAAACAATGAGCCTAATTGAACTTGCTAACATTTCCAAAAGCTACAAAAGTGGTACCAGTAAAGTCGAGGCCTTGAAAGAGGTCAGCTTTACGGTAGACCGAGGTGAGATGTTGGCTATTGTGGGTCCGTCGGGTTCGGGAAAAACGACCTTGGTTAACATCATTGCAGGCTTTCTTACTCCTGACAGTGGTAAGGTCTACCTGAAAGACGTTGATATATCCACTTATAGCGATGGACAAAGAGCTAAGCTCAGAAGTGATTTCTGGGGTTATATCGCTCAGGATTATTTGCTGATTCCGTCCGACACCGCCTACCAAAACATCGAGATTCCTTTGCAATATACCGATAAGGTCAAGCGAAGCGATCGTAAAAAGAAAGTTTATGAGGTAGCTAAAAAGCTGGGTATTGAGGCTTTACTGTATAAGAAGATTTCTAGCTTGTCGGGCGGAGAGAAGCAAAGAGTTGCCATTGCCAGAGCCATTGTAAATGATCAGGAAGTTATCCTGGCTGATGAGCCGACGGGTGCTTTGGATATAGAAAATCGTGACCATGTCGTAGAGGCTTTGCGTGAACTCCAATCTGTGCACGATAAGACTGTTATCTTGATTACCCATGACTTGGAAGTGGCTTATAACTGCGACCGAATTATTCGTCTGCATGGCGGCTATTTGGTGGAAGATAGGGTTCTAAATTCAGGTGACAAAGAGGATGATTATGATCTGGCAGTAGCGGAAGATGCGTACAGAGATTCGTAAGCCTATTTACATCAATTGGCTATTACAGCAGTCCCTCGTCAATCAGCAATTCTATAACTCGAGCTTCACGCTCAAACATCATAGGGTTATGGGGGCAGTTCAACACATTACGGTTCTTTTGAATTGCAATGTGTGGTTCAACAAATTTTAATGTGTAACTTTCCGTTGCTTCGTAATGGTCTAAGCACTGTGCAACAACTTCGTTTTCAGCATCGCAGAGGTAGTAATAGTTATCTTGGATAAAGCATTCCGTTGGATCATTATCACTTCTTTGAATACGATGCACATAGCCGTATTCTTTTACTGTATCAGCTTTGACCACTAAGCCTGCTTCTTCACGAGTTTCACGTATCATCGCATTAATAGGGGATTCCTCCCCTTCAATTCCGCCGCCCGGAAACTTGTAATAGTCGAATTTTAAGCTATGAATCATAGCAATCTTTTTCCCGCGGATTATGATACTTCTTGCCGAATTCCGCACAAAACGATGCGTGCAATGCTCATAATCACGTTTATCCATTTCAAACAGTAATCTCATATAACCTCTAACACAATGCGTTTCGATTTAATTCACTTCTGTAATAAAAGCAAAACGGATGGCCGCCGTCAATGGTCACAATAAAAGGCAGCGCCCAACCGAAGCTGAGTGCTGCCTGATTGGCTTAATAAATGATGATGAGCTTTTTAACGATTCGCTTTTTCTAACCGTTCTTCCTGCTCAGACCGGCAAGTTTCCAAAGCCTCCGGATCAGTCAAAAGTCTGTAGCTTAATTTGGCCAAGGCCCTGGCTCCGTCTAAGAGTGCTTTTTTACCTACATCCGAGACGGTAGCCTGAGCCATCTCGACACTGTGGCCTAAGACGTCCGGTTCGGCAATTTTCAGATTAGCCTGGAGGGTCGGGCACTTATAAGAAACAGCACCAACATCAGTAGATCCTCCGACAGTCCAGTCAAAGTCTTCAATGTCTTCGATGCCCTCGGCTGTCATGGCTTCGTGCATCAATTCGGCCAGACTGATACTGGGAAGTGTATCGCCGTAAGGGCACTCGTAGACAGAGGACTCCATCTTACAACCTGTGGCATCGGCCATGGCCTGAGCCCTTTTCGTAGCATTTTGAGCCATCTTTTTGGCTTCTTTCATAGTGGGTGCCCTGAAATAGTATTCCAAAGAGGCATAGCCGGGGATGACATTGGCCGCTTCACCACCATTTTTTATAATGCCGTGGATGAAACAATCTTTCCCCATGAATTGGCGCTGGAACTGGATAGCGGTGTAGGTCATGACGGCAGCATCCAGAGCCGAAGCGCCTTCTTGCGGTTTGCAGCCATGGGCTGTTTTACCAAAAAACTCAAACTTCAGAGGGTAGAGCGCAGAACTTAAGGCTCCCAGGCCGTTCTTGGTTGAGGGGTGGATCATAAGAGCAGCGTCCACCGAATCGAATAGGCCCGCCTCGGCCATGTGGACTTTGCCGCCGAAGTTCTCTTCGGCCGGTGTGCCCAAAACCTGTAATGTGCCGCCGGTTTCATCTATCCAATCTTTAAGAGCCGTGGCGGCCAATAGACTAAAGCCCTGGATAAGATTGTGACCGCAACCGTGGCCTATGCCGGGCAGCGCATCGTACTCAGCCATGAGCGCGATGGTGGGGCCGGGCTTAGAGACAGAGCTCTGATAGACGGCTCGAAAGGCCGTATCCATAACGAGCTTTCGTTCTATACTAAATCCTAAATTCTCTAAATAGTCTGTAAGTATTTGATGGGCGTGGAACTCTTGCCCGCCCACTTCGGGGTGATTATAAAGGTCTTGAACCAGTGAGAAGACCTGGTTTAAATGCTCTTCAGTCGTTTTATTAATGCGATTATAGGCTTTGTCTAAATCTTTCATACCTTACTCCACAGCCTGGCCTATGAGGGCTTTGGCCTCGTTATTCCACTTCTCCAAATCGCCGCTTTCTCGGGCTTCTTTGATCACTTCATTTGCCAGGTCAATAAGAGGCTGATATTCCTCACCTAAGGGGAATCCGATGACATTAGTGGAATACATGCCTTCCGGATCCAGGTCGAAATTATTTTGGGGTAAGATGACGAAGTTAGGAAAAGTCTCTAACATGGGTTCAGCTGAGTCGGTAGAGACGACCACGGCATCCAAGTCTCCGGCGTTTAGAGCCAGGGCCAAAGCTTCCATGGTGCCCAATTGTTTGATTTTAGCCTGATCGGTCAATTTTCCGGCCATTTCATGCTGGATTGAGGCGGCTTGGGCACCGATATTGAGCTTGGCTTCTTTAATGGAATCCAAATCTTTAAAAGCGTCCGTTGCAGCCTTTTCTTTGGTTGTCAGAATGCCCTGGAAGCCGTTAGTGGAAGACCTTTGGTAGCCTTCAGAAAATTGCATGGCCTGCATTCTTTCTTCTGTTTTGGCAAAACCGGAAATAGCGATGTCGGCCTGGCCGCCTTGGACATTGGCTAAAACACCTTTGAAGTCCGAGACTTTGATATCCAGTTCAACGCCGATCTTATCGGCAATGGCCTGTCCTAAGGCGATATCGGACCCTACAATTTGCTTCTTGCCGTCCTTATCTAAGACATAAAACTCAAAAGGCGGGAAGTCCGGAGAGGTGGCCATGGTAAGCGAACCCTTTTTCTTTATTTCTTCCAAGACGTCTTCTTTCTGATTACAACCGGCCAAAAGTCCGGTCCCCAGAGTAAGGACGGCGGCTAAGGCCAGGGCGGATACTTTCTTTAGTGCGTTAAACATAGAACCTTTTTTCATAACTTTTCTCACTTTCTTTTGTTTTACGGCTTCTTAAGAACTAGAAGACCAGAGATAAAAATTCTTTGGCCCGGGGGCTGGCGGGATGGGTGAAGAAGTCTTGAGGCGGCTGGTCGGCCAAAATGTCACCGCCGTCCAGGAATAAGATTCTGGAAGAAATCTCTTTGGCAAAGGCCAACTCGTGGGTAACAATGAGGCAGGTCATACCGGATTCGGCCAGTTCGCGAATAACTTCCAAAACTTCCTTTACCATCTCAGGGTCCAGGGCGGACGTGGGCTCGTCGAAAAGCATGACTTCGGGCTGCATAGCCAGAGCACGCGCGATGGCCACACGCTGGCTTTGGCCGCCGGATAATTTGGCCGGATAGGAATCCTTCTTATCGCTTAGGCCTACACGATCCAAGAGACTATGGGCACGTTCGGTTGCTTCTTCCTTGCTAAGGCCCAAGGTCAACATGGGCGATAGGGTGATATTCTCGGTTACGGACAGGTGGGGGAAGAGGTTAAACTGCTGGAAAACCATGCCGATTTTCTGCCGGTAGAGGTTGAGATCCTCTTCCTTATATTTAGGGTGGGTGATTTCCTCGTCACGGTAGTAAATATGGCCGGAAGTGGGAATCTCCAGAAGGTTGATGCAGCGAAGGAGGGTGGATTTACCGGAGCCAGAGGGACCGACGAGGGAGATAACCTCGCCGGTCTCGACGTCCAAATTGATGTCTCTTAGGACCTCCAGATCTCCGAAATTCTTATGCAAGTTCTGTATATTTATTAACGACATGGAATTTCCTTTCTAATTTCTTCATGAAATGCGTTAATACGGATGTCAAGAAGAGGTAGATTAATGATATGACTATTAAGGGTTCAAATATACTATAAGTAGACGCTTGGACAATGTTTTGTGAGTACATAAGATCAAATATGCCGACAGTGGAGACGATGGACGTTTCCTTAATCATTTGGATAAATTCATTGCCTAGCCCCGGTAAGATAATCGGAATAGCTTGGGGAATAATGATGTGGCGCATGGTCTGTCTCTGGCTAAGCCCTAGAGACCTGGCAGCTTCGCTTTGGCCGGTGCTTACAGCATCTAATCCGCCTCTGAGAAGTTCGGCGACATATGCGGCGGAGTTCAAGGACAAGGCCACCAAGGCGGTAATAAATTCACGGCTGCCAAATACGGAACCTAGGGCGGGGATATCGGGGAAGCGAATGCCGATTAAGGGAAGGCCGTACATCCAGATGACCAGTTGGACCAAAATCGGGGTACCGCGGACGACCAGGACATAAGCCTTGGAGATGAAGCTTATGACTTTCAACTTGGAACGGCGCATGAGGACCAACAAGAGGGCCAAAAGAAGCCCGAAAATAACGGTGCATAAGGACAAGAGCAAGGTGTTGCCCGTCCCTTCCAAAAAGACCTTCCACCAGGGGAGCACTCTGGAGAAATCGACCTTGATCGCGGCGGGAACAAGGAAAGTGCTCTTATTTAAGATATGACTTAATATGTAGACCATGTGGCCTCCTTTTTTAGAATAATTAAACTTAAATATTCATAAATTAAGAATAAACAATGTATTTAATTCAATGATATAGCCATTATAGGCATGAGCAAGATCCTGTCAAGTCAAAGTTGCAAGAATTGTGCGGATTGCAAGAGAGAATACCTATAAATAGCGGGAATTTTTGTCATACTACGTTAAGGGCAACAAGATGTTATAATTTCTACTTAACAAAGAGATATCTATTTGAATGAAAAGAGGCAATAAATATGCATCAAGAACTCTTAAAACAATACGCACGTGTGATTGTAGAAGTCGGGATAAACTTACAGCCCGGAGACAATGTCATTATCAGATCCGATACCGAATCGCTGGAGCTTCTAAGAGAAGTGGTTCGGCTTTGCTGGGCCCTAGGCGCCAATGATGTCATTACCAAGATTTCGGATAAGGCTATTAGCCTGGCTTATTATGAGGAGGCCAAAGACGACGTCTTTGATCATTATCCTGACTTTGAAGTGGATTATTCGGAAGCACTTTATAAGAATAAATACCATAGGATTTCGCTAATGGCTCCCAGTTTGGATTATTTCAGCGACGTGAATCCGGAACGCATGCACCGTAGCAATCAGGCGGCCAATAAGAAGTTAGAGCCCCTAAGTATCTATATGGATAAGGGTGATATTAAATGGGTCGTTGCAGCAACGGCATCAGATGCCTGGGCCCAAAAAGTATTCCCGGATTTAGAGAAGGAAGAGGCTTTAGAAAAACTTTGGAATCTTATATTCCTAGCTTGCCGTATTGATCAAGAAGACCCGGTTCAAGCCTGGAAAGACCACGATAAGAAACTAAAGGCTATGGAAAACTGGATGGATAGCCAAGACTTTGAATATCTTCATTACGAGGGCCCCGGTACGGATCTCAAGGTCTATTTGGCCGAGAAGAACAAGTGGGTTGGTGGTTCTTCCACTACACCTGAAGGCATTACCTATATGGCCAATATTCCTACCGAAGAAGTCTTTGGTACACCGGACCTGAATCGGGTGGACGGTGTTTTGCGGGCGACTAAGCCGCTCTCGGTCGGTGGCAAAATGTTGGAAGGTATGGAATTCGAATTCAAGGACGGTCAGGTTGTATCCTTCAAGGCCAATACCAACGAAGATGTTTTGATAAATCAAATGGAAATGGACGACGGTGCTAATCGTTTAGGTGAAGTCGCTCTCGTTGCTCACAGTTCCCCGATTTCCAAAATGAATGTGGTCTTCGGTTCCACTCTCTTTGACGAGAACGCCTCGTGCCATTTTGCTTTGGGATCTTCTTATGCCGAAGCGATCAGAGGCGGTGAGCACATGAGTCAAGATGAGCGTCTGGAGTTGGGCGCCAATAAATCCATGATTCACATTGATTTTATGGTTGGAAGCGACCGATTGAAGGTAACAGGCTACAAGGAGGATGGCAGTGCCGTTCCGGTTTTAGTGAATGGAGAGTTTCCTGAATTCTAGGAGGCAATTATGCATAGCAGGATTTTTCTGCCAACAGCTGGGACCTATCATCTTGATAAGACCCTATTGATAGGGGTGTTGTCCCGGACGTAGGTCCGGCCTTCAAGCTATGCTATACTAAAACGAATTTTATTATCAGATTAAAGGAGGCGCAGCATGTTAGACCAAGCCACCGTAAGACGTGTTTTGGAACGGGCCCTTAGTACAGGGGCCGATTTTGCCGAGATTTTTGCCGAAGACCGAGAAAACACTAATTTATCTTATGTCGATAATAAGGTTGACTCTATTAATCAGGGGAGAGTCTACGGACTGGGGCTTCGAATCATCAGAGGTTTCGAGGTGATTTATGCCTATACATCCGATTTAAGTGAGAAGAATTTGTTGGACTTGGCGACCCGGGCAGGTCAGGCTTTTGACGGTAAAGCCGGACAAAAGACTATCGAATTTAAGGCTTTGCCCGAAGGGAAACTTCTCCCTATTAAAACCAAGCCGGGATCTGTTCCGTTAAAGCAAAAATTGGCGCTTTTAGAAAGAGGCTATAAAGCGGCCTTGGCCTATGATGCGATTATCAGTCAGGCCAAGGTAGACTATCTGGACCATACTCAGCATGTCCTTATTGCCAATAGTGAAGGTTTGTGGACCGAAGATACCAGAACCCGAACACGCTACATGGTAAGTTCCGTAGCCAGTGTCCATGATGGAATGCAAACCGGTTATTACGGACCCGGTGCCGGTCAAGGCTTCGAGTTCTTCGAAAATCATGATGTAGAAGAGATTGCCCGGGAGGCTTCCCGCATTGCTAAGACTATGGCCCATGCCGACTATGCGCCTGCCGGAGCCATGCCGGTTATTATGGATAACGGTTTTGGCGGTGTGCTTTTCCATGAAGCTTGCGGACACGGCCTGGAAGCAGCATTTGTTTCTAAGAAAATATCTGTATACACCGATAAGTTGGGCCAGCAGGTGGCATCTTCGCTGGTGACAGCCATAGATGACGGTACCATCCCTAATGGTTGGGGGACCCTGAATATTGATGATGAGGGAACGCCCACCCAGCGTAACATCCTTATAGAAAACGGAGTTTTGAAGTCTTACTTGGTGGATAGACTTAACGGTAAGCGTATGGGTATGGCCTCTACCGGCTCGTCCAGAAGAGAATCCTACCGCTATGCTCCTACCTCCAGGATGAACAATACTTTTATTGACGCCGGTACCTCCACCAGAGAAGAGATTATTAAAGCCACCCCCTACGGTCTTTATGCCAAATCCATGGGCGGCGGTTCAGTCGATATCACGACCGGGGCTTTTAACTTTGCCGTTATGGAGGGTTATCTTATTGAGGACGGCAAAATCACCAAGCCTGTTCGAGGCGCCAGCTTAATCGGGACCGGTTTGGAAGTGTTGCAGAAAATTGACATGGTAGGTCAAGAGCTCAAACTTGGCCAAGGTATGTGCGGCGCCGGTTCGGGGATGATTCCGGCCAATGTGGGCCAGCCGCCTCTTCGTATTAGCCAATTGACCGTGGGTGGTCATTAGAGCCGGCCTTGTAGGAGGAAAAAATGGATTACCGAAAAATAGCAGATTTAGTATTAGAAAAAGCCGAAGCCAGGTTTGACGAGGCGGAAGTTTTTATAGAATCCTCTGAAGCCTTGAGTATCGAATATTATAATAGGGATTTGGACACGTATGAGATATCCGAGGAGGCAGGTTTTTCTATCACTGTCCGGAGAGGGGATCTCTGGGCCGAAACCTATTCGGAAAACATCTCTGAAGACTTGATTGACCAGATGTTGGATATATTAGAAGAAAATTTGGCTGTAGCAGAGGTTAAGCCTAATAAGAGCCTTTATAAGCCGGACGCGAATGAGACCCTGCATGAACTGCCTTCTAAGAAGGCTGTGGATTTAGAGCCTCAAGCATTCTTGGACATTTGTCGGACTTTGGCTGAGAAAACTTTGAATCTAACCGATCAGGTACGTGTGGTATCGTCCAGTGTTTCGGCCGAAAAGGGCACAACTCTTATTAAGAATAGCTTAGGTCTGGATCGTGCGTCTTCCTACGGCTACACGCTGGTTTTTAATTACGTGGTCATGGCACAAGACGATGTCATGGAAAATGGTCTTTCGCTTCGCGTGATGAAAGATTCGGATGATTTAAACTTAGATGAGATGGCTCATGAAGCGGTTTCCAAAGCCCAAGAGAACTTCGGAGCAAAGAGCTTGGCCAGTGGCACTTATAAGGTTGTTTTAGACAGGAAGGTTGTGGCCAGCTTAATGAGTGCCTTTGCATCGTCTCTTTCCGCTGACCAGGTTCAGAAGGGAATGTCACTTTTGCAAGGAAAATTAGGCCAAAAAATCGGCAGCAACATTATTAGCTTGAAAGATGACCCACTCCACCCCGAAGCCGCAAGGAATAAAAACTTCGACGGAGAAGGTGTGCCAATCAAACCAACCTATCTCATCCGTGACGGTGTTTTAGAAAATTATTTTTACGATATAGAAACCGCAGCAAAAGCCGGTGTCAATCGCAAAGGAAACAGCCTAAGATCCTATAAAGGTTCGAGGGGCCCCGGTGCGACCTGTCTGGTTTTAGAAAGCAAAACTGAGACCAAGAGTTTGGAAGAGCTTTTTAGAGATATGGGAGAAGGTTTTTATATAACTTCGCTCCAAGGCCTTCATTCGGGATTAAACCAGGTGAGCGGTGATTTTTCTTTACCGGCCCAAGGTTTCCTCATTAAAGACGGCAAAAAAGACCGGCCCGTCAATCAAGTGACCGTAGCCGGAAATTTGCTGGAGCTCTTGGATCATATAACGACTGTTGGCTCTGACGCCGATTTTTGTATGGCAAACCATATCATGTCGTCAGTTCTGGTAGACAAGCTCCAAGTCGCAGGTGAAGAAGCTTAGTATTAATCCATAGGCTCCACGAAGAAGTTTCCCCCCAACTGTTCTGAATCGGTAACGTTTAGGAAGGTATGGGGGGCATTTTGTGCCAAATAACGCTTGATTTTGGGAATATCGGTCCTATTGACAACCATGTAAAGCAGGTATTGCTCCTTACCGCTGTATGCACCGTTGCCTTTGAAGCAGGTAATACCGTGCCTGGTAATCTTCATAAGCTCCTGGGCCAAAGGCTCGGGATGGGGTGTAACAACAAAGCAGGTCCGACGCTGATATCTTAAATGGCCCAGATTAATCATCTGCGTGGAAATAAATTGGAAAATAATAGAGTAGAGAGCCTTGTCTACATCAAAATAGATGGCCGATATGATAAGAATAACGACACTGAAAATCATGATTTCGTTCCAGATAGTCATATTTTTCTTATTAGAGACAGACATGGCAATGAAGTCGGTACCGCCGGCACAGGCATTGGCATTTAAGATGATGCTTAGACCGATACCGTTCATGACACCGGCAAAGACTGTGGCCAATATAATATCTTGAGTGATGGGAAAGACAGGTAAGAGGTCAATTAAAATACTGGAAAGAACCATGCAGAAGACGGACAAGCTGAGAAACTTTCTTCCTATATTAAAGAAGGCATAAATAGCGGGGATGAGGTTTAGAGAAATATTAAGTAAGGCGTAAGAAATGTGAATGCCTGTTTGGTCTAAAACAATACGCTGAATGAGTTTACTTAAACCTACAAAGCCGCCGGGCAAGAGTCCTGCCGGTTCGACAAAGAGGTTCATAGCCAGGGCCGTCAGCCCCGCCCCCAGACAGACTTGCAAAAAACGCCAGGTCAGGCCGGTACGAAGTTTGGCCGGTTCATAGGAAACTTTGAATTTCGCCTCTTTTTTCTTAGGACTCTTATCCATCGGACTTTCTTCCGGATTTTTATCAGCCATTGTTAAGCCTCCCTTGTGTTACCAATAATAGCTATGATTTTAGGCCAAAGTATCAAATAAAGCTATGGAGCTCCGAAACCTAACCCATTTTAAATTTTCGGTGCTATAATGTGGCAAATTATTAGGGGGAACACAGCAACTATGCCGATACAGTACAGTCCTGCCCAATGGGTACTGGCTTTTTTCTTTTATGCCTTTGTAGGTTGGATTTGGGAAGTTTCTTATGTTTCAATAAAAGAGCAAAAAGCTCAGAACCGAGGCTTTCTTTTCGGGCCTATTATCCCTATATACGGTTTCGGTGCTCTTATTATCTTGTTGTCTACCTCCGGAGTAAGAGAGTACTGGTATGGGGTGTTTATATTGGGAGCTATCAGTGCCAGTATCTTGGAATTGCTAACCGGTCTGATTATGGAGGCCTTGTTTAAGGTCCGTTATTGGGACTACAGCCATTTGCATTTTAATGTGCGAGGCTATATTGCGCCTTCCGTGAGTTTGGTTTGGGGTGTATTCTCTTTGATTTTGATATATGTAGTCAATCCGCCTATCGAGAAATGGATTACGAGTATAGCAGAGCCTTGGGACCGAGCTTCAGGTTTGGTGCTTTTACTGGTTTTAGCCATTGATACAACAAAGTCGGTCCAAGAAGCCATGGATCTCAAGAGTCTTCTCAAGCGCTACGCCGATGTAGAGGAGGTTCGTAAGAGTTTGGCCGAGCGGATGAAGGACCTAAATGAAGATATTAGTGAAAATTTAGACGACCTGAGAGATATGGTGAAAAACCTTCAGCTTTCTTATGACGAGATGAGTGATAAGGCGGTAAGACGGGTTAGAAGACTACTAAAACGTAACCCTCATGCAACATCCCGACATTTTTCCCAGGCCTTGGACCAAATTAAAGAACGACTTAGCAAGAACTTTAAGTAAGCCTGAGAACGGCGAACCTAGACATCCTGTGTTACTATAAATCGGTCAAAAAACCGAAGGGAGAGGACTTTTATGCCCCGTGCCTTAATTGCCAGCGATGTGGACGGAACTTTACTTTTATATGGTATGACCGGTATCCCTCAGCGGGTATTCGAACTCGTTAATATGGCGTCCGATATGGACGTGGCTTTTGCCGTTGCCAGCGGTAGGGACTATGCCAGCTTGCTTCATCTTTTTGACCATGTAAAGGATCAAGTTTACTTCATCAGTACCAATGGCGGGCAGATTTATTATCAAGATAAGAAGCTTTATGAATCAAATTTTGACAAAGAGACTTGTCGTATTATTCTGGATGCTATTCCCGAGACGTTTCAATCCGAGTTGATGCTTTCGACTTCTAACGGAACTGTCTTATGGGGAGATAATGAGTCCTTTCATAACAAGGTCCGCAGCTTGGGTAATAAGGTCAGCATTGTTTCCGATTTAGACGAAATAGAAGAAGAGGTTATTAAGGTCTCGTTTTATTGTGCAGAAGGTTCTTTCAAGGCCTATCCGACATTGGCCGGGGCCTTGCCGGATTATTTTCACGTGACCGTGTCGGGACCCAAATGGATTGATATTAATTCTTCCGATAAGGGCCGTGCTTTGGCCAAATTAGGAGAAGAACTAGACGTTTCACCTGACCATACCTATGCATTAGGAGACCAATATAACGATTTGGGCATGTTGGACTATGCCGGTCATAAATTTCTTATGGCGGATGCCCCTGTTGACATTGTTCGTATGGGCTATCCTTTGATGGGCGATGCGGTAGCAAAAATAGAGCAGATTCTGACAAAATACGACAGATAGAGGTTTGCTTCAAGAACCTTAGCTTGCTAAACTTAAAGAGATTTTCAAGGAGGCAATAATATGGCAAAGAAGAATAGAGAGTTGGATTTACAAGCGGTCAACCAGGCCAGAGGCTTGGCCATTGATCAGGTCCAGAAGGCGAACTCGGGACATCCGGGTGCACCCCTAGGCGCGACTCCCATGGTTTACGAACTTTGGGCCGAGCATATGACTTTTAGCCCGGATTGGGGCAAGTGGCCTAATCGCGACCGTTTCATCTTATCGGCCGGACACGCATCGGCCATGCTTTATTCCTTATCGTATCTTTTCGGTTTTGATTATACTTTGGACGACTTGAAGAATTTTCGACAATTAGCTTCCAGGACCCCCGGCCACCCCGACTTAGATCCTGCCAGAGGTGTGGAAATGACCACCGGTCCCTTGGGACAAGGCTTGGCTACGGCAGTCGGTATGGCACTAGGCGAGAGGCATCTGGCCTCGCTCTTTAACACGGAAGAGTATCCGCTTTTTAATCACTATACTTATGTCTATGCCGGAGACGGCTGCCTCATGGAAGGTATTACCTCCGAGGCTTCTTCTTTGGCCGGCTATTTAGGCTTAGGTCATTTGATTGTTCTTTACGATTCCAACGAGATTACCATCGACGGCAGGACCAGCCAGGCTTGGAGAGAAAATGTAGGCGAACGTTATGAGGCTTACGGCTGGGACTATCACTTGGTCAAGGACGGCAACGATTTAGATGAAATCGGCAAGGCTATCGAGAAGGCAAAAAAAGTCACGGACAAGCCTTCTTTAATCGAAGTGAAGACTAAGATTGGCTTTGCTTCTCCCTTGGTCGATACCAGCAAGTCGCACGGCGCGCCTTTAGGCGAAGAGAATGTAAAGCAAACTAAGGAAGCTCTGGGCTTAGACCCCGATAAGCACTTCTTTGTCAGTGACGAGGTTTTGGCCTATACGAGAAAACTCCAGGATGAGGGCCGTGAGAAAGCCAAGGTTTGGATGAAGATGGCCGAAGCTTATATTAAAGAAGATACGGAGAAATCCAGACTCTTAGAAAACTACCTGGACGGTACCGCACCTTACCTGGCTAACGTGGAAGGCTTCTTGGACTACCCCGAAAAGGCTGATGCTACCCGTAATTTATCCAATGTATTCCTGAATCGTTGGGCAGAGGCTGATCCGCTTCTAATCGGAGGGTCCGCTGACCTGGCCGGCTCCAACAAGACCACGCTTAAGAACAGCGGCTTCATCAATCCCGAAGATTTCTCCGGCCAAAATATTCATTTTGGCGTCAGAGAGCATGCCATGGGTGCCATTGCCAACGGCTTGACCTTATCGGGCCTCCACAGCTACTGTGCGACCTTCATGGTCTTCTCGGACTATATGCGTCACACACTGAGAATGGCGGCTTTGATGGAAATCCCTACGGTTTTTGTCTACACCCACGACTCTATAGGTGTTGGTGAAGATGGTGAAACCCACCAGCCGGTTGAACACTATGCGGCTCTGAGATCTATTCCGCGTCTGAACTTCTGGAGACCCGCCGATGCCAAAGAATTGGCTGCCGCCTATGCGGCTTGGGATTCTTCAGGCCCCACGGTCTTGTCTTTGACTCGCCAGTCCTTGCCGGTTTTAGAGAATAGTACGTTTGAGAAAGCTTCTAAGGGTGCTTATATTCTGGAAGAGGCCAATGTTGAGAACGCTAATCCCGACTTGATTTTGATGGCGACGGGCTCTGAAGTCGGTCTGGCCTTAGATGTGTTTAAGGCTTTTGCCGCCAAGAGTCAATCTGTGCGGCTTGTCTCGATGCCATGTTGGGAAGTCTTTGAAGAGCAAGACCAAGCTTATAAGGAAGAGGTCCTGCCCAAGGCGTCTTCTAAACGTGTTTCCATCGAAGCCGGTGTTGCTTTCGGTTGGGAGCGTTATGTTGGTTTGGACGGCTTGTCTATTTCGCTAGAGGATTTCGGAACATCCGGCCCCGCTAATGAGGTTTTCGATTACTTCGGCTTTACCGCCGATAAAATTTTGGCCCGGATTGAAGAGGAAATCTTATAGGCCTAGTGCTATCATAAAACGGATACGTCTTGTCTTAACAAGTAAGATTGAAATATCGAGGTAATTTATATGAGTGAAGGAAATGGAATTCGTAAAACAGTATTAGTCATTATGGACGGTGTGGGCTTGGCGCCCGAGAGCAAGGCTCACGGAGATGCCGTGAGAGCGGCCAAGACACCGGTCTTGGATCATTTGTTTGCAACCTGCCCCCATACCCATATTAAGGCCCACGGTGTAGCCGTCGGTCTTCCCGGTGACGGCGATATGGGTAACAGCGAGGTCGGCCACAATGCTTTGGGCAGCGGCCAAATCTACGCTCAGGGTGCCAAATTAGTTAATGAATCGATTGCATCCGGCCGAATTTTCAGCTCGGATACCTGGAAAGCGCTGGTAGACCAGGTCAAGACCCACAATGGAACCTTGCACTTCTTGGGCCTTTTGTCCGACGGCAATGTCCACTCCAACATCAGCCACCTCAAGGCCCTTATTAAAGAGGCCAAGGCGGAGGGTGTAGCCAAGGTTAGAGTTCATGCGCTATTGGATGGTCGTGATGTTCCTCCTACCTCCGGTATGGAATATATCGAGGATATGGAGAATTTCTTCTCCGGCTTAAGAGACGCTGATTTTGACGTCTGCTTTGCTTCCGGCGGCGGCCGTATGAGCATTACGATGGACCGTTACAAGGCCGATTGGGGCATGGTTCATCGCGGCTGGCAGACCCATGTATTAGGTGAAGGTCGTCAATTCGCCTCTGCAGCCGAAGCTTACAATGAATTACGTGAAGAGACCGGTAAGATGGACCAAGACCTGCCGGGCTTTGTAATCGCCCAAGACGGCAAGCCCGTGGGTGCTATTGAAGACGGCGACAGCGTAGTCTTCTTTAACTTCAGAGGTGACCGGGCAATTGAGATTTCTATGGCTTTTGAAGATGAGGAGTTCCCTTATTTCGACCGCATCAGAAAGCCTGATGTTTTCTATGCCGGTATGCTGGAATATGACGGTGACCTGCACATTCCTTCCCACTTCCTGGTCAATCCTCCCGAAATCAAACACACCTTGACCGAGTACTTGGTAGATCAGAAGATTAACGAGTTTGCCGTATCCGAGACTCAGAAGTACGGCCACGTAACCTATTTCTGGAACGGTAACCGGTCCGGCTATGTCGATGAACGCTACGAACGTTATGTCGAGATTCCTTCGGATATCGTACCTTTTGAAGAAAGACCCTGGATGAAGTCTGCGGAGATTGCCGATGAAGTTATCCTGGCTATGGAAAGTTCCGATGATTACGGCTTCATTCGCTGCAACTTTGCAAATGGCGACATGGTCGGTCACACTGGCGTCTTTAATGCGGCCAGAATGGCTGTGGAAGCGGTAGACCTGGCCTTAGGTCGTATTATCGAAGCGGCGGCCAAAAACGGATATGCTGTTTTGGTAACGGCAGACCACGGCAATGCCGATGACATGTATCAGAAGAAAAAGTCCGAAGACCAGCCGGATGTTCCCAAGACTTCACATTCGCTCAATCCGGTTCCCTTCATTATTGTCGATCCGGACCATGACTGGAAGATTAAAGAAGGCGAATTCGGCCTGGCCAACGTGGCCAAAACCGTCTGTAAAGTGATGGGTTTAGAAGGTAATTCTATCTGGGAAGAGTCCATTATCGAATAAAAAAGGCCCGGGGTAATGACTTGGCTAAGAAATTCAAGCTCAAGAGCTTTCATAACGTAGACACAACGGATGGGGTTATTTGGCAAAAGATATTGCTTTTTGCCATCCCCATCTTGTTGATGAATTTTCTCCAGCAACTTTATAACACCATCGATATGATCATCGTAGGAAACTACGCATCTGATACGGCTCTGGGAGCCGTCGGTGCGACAGGGCCCGTGACCAATCTTCTGGTTGCAGTCTTCCTGGGTATTTCTACAGGATCCTCTGTCGTGGTGTCTCAAACCTATGCGGGCGGAGAATATAAAAAATTACATCACGCGGTTCACTCCAGTATTTTTATTGGTATTCTAAACGGCCTTATCTTGGTGTTAATTGGTTTGCTTTTTACCGAACCCATGCTGAGATTGATGAATACACCGGATATCCTTTTTCATGAATCCGCTACTTACATGAAAATTATCTTTATCGGTATGATTCCGACCAGTCTTTATAATATGGCTTCGGCCATCTTAAGAGCAGTCGGAGACTCGAGAAGACCTTTGATTTTCCTCATTATTGCCGCTGTCGTAAATCTCATTTTAGATATGATCTTGGTTGCGGGCTTGGGCTTAGGCGTCACCGGCGCCGCCTGGGCGACTTTTGCGGCTCAGACCGTATCGGCTATTCTGGGCATTACAACTTTGGCCAGATCTGATACACCCTATCGTTTGTTTTTAAAAGAGATTCATTTCGACAAAAAAATGTCACTGTCCATTTTGAAAATCGGTATCCCGGCCGGCCTCCAGTCCGCCGTGGTCTCTTCGGCCAATACCATTGTCCAGTCGCAGATTAATGCTTACGGCTATCGGGTTATTGAAGGCTATGCCGCGGAATCCAGGATTAACGGTTTCTTCTTTATGACCGTCAACTCCTTCAGCTTGGCCATGACGACCTTTGTCGGCCAAAACATTGGTGCCCACCAATACCATCGCGTTAAAAAGGGCATCCGTATGGCTTTGGGCCTGGGCTGCGGTTTGGTTTTCCTGCTGGGGATTATCGTGTTTGGTTTCCAAAGAGAATTTTTAGCCCTCTTTAACGTTCATGAAGAAAGTATTCAATACGGTATGCAGATGCTCAGCATTACCTGTATTTTTTACTTCCTTTTCGGGATAGGCGATATTTTATCCGGTGTGTTTCGCGGCGCCGGAAATGCCTTTTTCCCTATGTTGTCGGCCATTATCAATATGTTCGGCGTGCGGATCTTGTGGGTCTTTTTGGCCCAGCAAGTCCATCCCGACCCTATCAGTGTCTTCTTGTCCTATCCGGTTTCCTGGGTGACCATGGCCCTGACCATGTTGATTTACTACAGGTCCGGACGCTGGATGCCGCGCGAGATGAAACTCTATACGCAAGTTGAGAAAGAGGTATAAGAATTTTATGGATGATTATTTAGCCTCACTATGGCATTACGATTTAGAACAACCTGCTTTAGGTATGCGCCCTAAGGAAGATTTAGAAAAACTCTTTTACACGCAGGATTTTCCTTTTGTAAAAGGGGCCTATCAGGCCGGAGAGCTTTGCTATATGGCGAATTTTTCCGAACGCCTCATCTTAGGCTTCAGGAAGCAGATGGAAAATAAGGAAGAAAAAGAACTTTCCGAGGCCAAACAGTTTCTGGAGGTTTTGGAAAACCGGCGCAGATTAGTCATGCAAGATCTGGCGGTCTGGGTGAATCGTCTGGATACCGTTTTTTATTATAAGTCCTTGACGACCCATAAGCCCTTTGTGGACTTTACCGGCTTAACCTACTGTTTTACAGATGCCAAGGCCATGGAAAAAGCGCAGGAGAGCATGAAAGAGCGTAACGAGGGCCGCTTTGTCGTGGAAAGCCTGCCTAAGGAAGACTATGCCGAGCTGCTTTATAAGAACGGTATGGATAAGGTCTTGTTTAACGAAGGCGGTATCTTATTTCATGCCGACCGGATAGAGCTTTTTGCCCGGCCCTTTGAGAACAATCCGGAACAGACCGAAACGAATCCCGCTTATATGGCACAAGAAAATCGTCACCTACGCCTACTTATTTTGATGTTTTTGGAAACACAAGCTGTCTATGAAAAGAAGGAGGAAGGCGAAGACAAGAAGCATTTGCAAAAGGCACTGCAGAATCTGGAAGCCCAGATGGCTCCTTATTTTATGCAGGCCCAATGCTTTTTCAAAGTTCAGAAGGCGGCCGATGACAAGGTGAATTTCTTTGTCCTGACCGACTCGACCCATCGCATCAACGCCTTAGCGGCTTATAATGTCTTACCCGATGAAGCTCTGACAGAAGACCAAGGGGGCTATATGTATCAAAAGATGCCCTTTTTCGGTGTGGCCCACTCTTCTTTGGATGACGGCCAAAACAGGCTGGACGGTATGGTTATGGATCCGGGTGACTTGGACTTCTTCTTAAATAAAGACTGGCTGAGGCGTTTGGATAACTTTGCCAAGTATGTCGTCCAGAAGGTCCAAGAAGAAGAAAACAAAAAGGAAAAAGAAAAAGATAAGTAGACAACGCGGTCTACCATTGTTTTCTTAAAAAATACGCTTAAACAAAATAAGAGCCGGGGCTTAACGAAAAGTCCCGGCTCTTTTAATAGTTAGCTAAAAATCAGCTAAAGCTTATTCCTTATCTATCAAAGGTGAAAGCTTTGCGGCCAATGTAGCAGGCTCTGTCGCCCAACTCTTCCTCGATACGGATGAGCTGGTTGTACTTGGCCACACGGTCGGTACGGGCAGGAGCACCGGTCTTAATCTGGCCTGCGTTCATGGCGACTACCAAGTCGGCAATGTAAGCGTCCTCGGTCTCACCGGAACGGTGGGAGACAACAGAGGTGGAGCCGGCCAAACGAGCGGTTTCCATAGCGTCCATGGTCTCGGTCAAGGTACCGATCTGGTTGAGCTTGATTAAGATGGAGTTAGCGGCCTGGAGTTCAATACCCTTCTTCAGACGCTCGGTGTTGGTAACAAAGAGGTCGTCACCGACGATTTGAATCTTGTCGCCCAGCTTCTCAACCAAGAGCTGCCAGCCTTCCCAGTCTTCTTCGGCCAAACCGTCTTCCAGGGAGATAATAGGATATTTCTCTACTAATTCTACCCAGTAGTCAACCATCTCAGCGGAGGTCTTGACTTCGCCGGTCTTCCAGAAGTAGTAGGTGCCTTCGGGCTTGCCGTTGGCCTTAGCTTCTTCGTAGAGCTCGGTGGTAGCGGGGTCCATAGCCAGCATGAAGTCTTCGCCGGGTTTGAAACCTGCAGTCTCGATAGCCTTTACCAGATATTGGAGGGCTTCCTCGTCGGAACCTAAGTTAGGAGCGAAACCGCCTTCGTCACCGACTGCAGTGGACAGGCCGTCTTTCTTCAGTAAGGTCTTCAGGGTGTGATAAACATCAGCACACCATTGCAGAGCTTCGGTGAAGCTTGTAGCACCTACAGGCATAATCATGAATTCCTGAAGGTTCAGATTAGAGTCGGCATGCTTGCCGCCGTTCATGACGTTCATCATAGGAACAGGCAGGATGTGGGCATTAAGGCCGCCTAAATAAGTGAAAAGGTTCTCGTTGCGAGTAGCGGCAGCTGCTTTGGCCACGGCCAAAGATACACCCAAGATGGCGTTTGCACCTAACTTGTTCTTGTTGGGGGTGCCGTCTAATTCGAGCATCTTGTCGTCAATAGCTCTCTGATCAAAAACGGAGCAACCGATTAAAGCGGGAGCGATGACATCGTTGACGTTAGCAACAGCCTTCAGAACACCCTTGCCCTGATAACGGGACTTGTCGTTGTCACGGAGCTCGGTAGCTTCGAAAGCACCGGTAGAAGCACCGGAGGGAACAGAGGCACGGCCTAAGACGTTGCACTCGGTTAAGACATCGACCTCAACAGTGGGGTTGCCACGGGAGTCAAGGATTTCTCTGGCTCTAATGGACTTGATCAAAGCAGATTTCATAAATAGATATCCTCCTAAAGTTTATTAAGAATTTCTTACAACCTCTATAGTATAAAGCAAAAAGGCCATATTTTGTTATACTTATTGTGTGTTAGCGGCAAAATTTGTGTAAATTTATCAATTTGTATGAAAAAGGAGGCCGGCCATGGCTAATCCAGGTGAAATGATCTATATAGCGGTAGATGAATTGGAAGGTCACTTCGGTCCCAGCAAGACCGATGCCCTGGCCAGAGACAGTGAAGCACATTTTTTGGAGCAGCTTGTAGAGGTTGCGTATGAAGCAGCCTGGAATAGAGACATTAAGGCCGTATTTATTTCGGGGCCTACCAGTTCGGGGAAGACGACTTTCTCGCAGCGTTTAGGATCGGCCATTCACCTCTTCGGCCGTAAGACCGTGACCATTTCGCTGGATGATTATTATCATAAAACACTTCAGACATATGATGCCCAGGGGCGGCCGGATTTGGAATCCATAAGTACGATTGATGTTGACCTTATGGTTGATCATTTTCAGAAACTTTTAGACGGGAAAGAAGTAGGTATTCCCACTTATGATTTTGCATCCAGGTCCAGAGTTTTTGTCGATGAGAAGAAGATAAAGCTCAATGAAGATATGGTTTTGATTGTTGAAGGTTTGCACGGTTTGTCTGCTGAAGTTATCGGTCGCCTACCCAAAGATGAGGTCTTAGGAGTATTTGTTTGCCCCTGGGCAACCTTAGTAGATGATAAAACGCTTTTAGAGGCTTGGCAGATTCGCCAATTACGCCGCGTTTTACGAGACAGTCATTCAAGAGGGACATCACCTTTGGCCACCTTGGATTATTGGCCGGTCATCACACTTTCAGAGAGTGTACTTTTCGAAGACTATTTGCACCGAGCAGACTATTTTGTCAATACGGTGATACCTTATGAGTTTTTTGTGATAGGTCCTCTGGCGGCCCTAGCTTTAAAGAAAGATTTGGATAGGCTGAAAAAGTCCGGCCCAAAGCCCATATCTCCTCTGACCGAATCGGGGCAATTTGCCGACTTAGCTTTGGCCATAGAAAATGCTCAGTATCTGATTGATGTGGGAGAGCGCTTACCTGCTCTCGATCCTTCTTTTGTTCCGCCCATGTCTATCTTAAATGAATTTATTTATTAGGAGGAGAATATAAGATGCCTATTAAATTGCCCATGGGAATTCCTTCCGGCAAGGTGCTGGAAAACGAGTCTATTTTCGTAATGACCCGTGATCGGGCTTATCATCAGGATATCAGGCCCTTACATATTTTGTTTATTAATCTGATGCCTAACAAACAGGATACAGAAGCTCAGTTTTTTCGTCTAATCAGTAACTCGCCTTTACAGGTGGAAGCCCATCTGATTTACACGGCTTCTTATGAACCCAAGCACACCACCAAAAAGTACCTGGGTCGTTACTATCAGACCTTTCAGGATATATCCGAACGCTATTTCGATGGGATGATTGTGACGGGTGCGCCCGTGGAGTTGATGGAGTTTGAAGATGTTCACTATTGGGAAGAACTTTGCCGCATTATGGAGTGGTCTAAGACCCATGTCTTTTCCAGTATGTATGTCTGCTGGGGGGCTCAGGCAGCCTTGCAATATTTTCACGGTGTGCCTAAATATCGCCTGCAGGAAAAATGTTTCGGCGTCTACGAACACCATATTGATACAAATCCTCATCATGAATTTTTACGTGGAGTGGATGACCTTTTCTACGTGCCGGTTTCGCGTTATACGGAAGTGCGTACCGATGATATTAAGAAGGCAGGGGGGTTGGAGATATTAGCCAGCTCCAGAGATGCCGGCGTCTTTGCCGTAGAAGATCCTGCCTATTGTCGTTTCTACTTGACCGGGCATGTTGAATACGACCGTAATACGTTGAAAAATGAGTACGAGAGAGATATAAGAAACGGTAAATCTATCCACATTCCTCGAAATTATTTCCCTGACGATAACCCGAACGGAGAACCCCTGGTTCGCTGGAGGTCTACGGCAAATCTTATAATGCAAAACTGGTTAAATTACTTTGTTTATCAGCAAACTCCTTATGATTTAGAAGGTATCGGGAGGCCTAAAGCAGGCTTTTAAAACTCGGACAATCTGATAAAAAAACACTTATATGCTGGGCGATATGATAAAATTAGTCTAATCGAAGACTTAGCAAGTTTTTAGCTAAGGAGGGAAGAATATGAAAAAAAGCCTTACAATCATATTAGCTGCATTATTGGTCTTAAATCTAGCCTCTTGTGGAGGAGAGAACAAACCATCTACTTCGGTGGGTAGCAAGATGTCCGAAACTAAGAGCTTGACCGAGAGTGAAAGTTTTGCAGCAACTACAACTAAAACCAAGCAAACGACAGCAGTTAGTAGCTCGACGATGACATCCGCTAAGACAGAGGCTGAAGCTGCCACGGGTTTTGAAGCATCCGGCCAGATGGTGGCGACCGTTGAAGATATTTTTACCCATGAAGATTCAGCGGTAACACTGGTCTTACATGCCTTCCAAGCACCACCCTACACCTTTACCTGGTCCTCGCCGGATGAAGCACTCTTGGCCCATATCGAAGAAGGCAAAAGATATCTCTTTACATACGAATGGGAAAAGGAAACAGATGATTTGGCTTTTGATAAAGCAGATAAGGCATTTATGGATAAGCTTCAGACAAGGAACTTATTGTATCTATTGCAAGACCGGCTCAATCTCACAGCCGTAGAAGAGACAGAGGAACTTGCTCCGGACGCAGCGGATGTTTTCCAAATTAAAGGCTACAATCCCGAGCCCAATCTCCCTAAATCCGACGCCAAAGAATTTGAACACGAAGAAAAATTTCCGGCCGAAGTTTTGGCCGTCTACCCGGGTCAGGTCCCCGAAGAAGCTTACGCCTTAATTCTTTATAAAGGAGATGAGGCCGACGGTCATCCAATCAGGCCCTTTATCGTTCGGCTGGATGATGCGGATGATCACCCTCTTACAGTCGGCCAAAGTTATACTTGGGAATTCGAAGAGGATATTGAAAATATGCCAAGTGTGGTTTTCTATAGTCGAAATCTTGATTGGGTCAACAAGCTCTCCTTTGGGCAAAAAAAAGCCCTGTTTGGCAAGGAAGTGGAAATCGATGTCGATATTGAGGATTAAATTAGCTATAAAATCTTCACTTTGTTACTCCCTGCTTACTTGGCTTTTGCTATACTCCGGCCATAAAGTGAAAGGGAAGATGAACATATGACTTTGCACATTACTAAGGATAATTTTGAGAAGGAAGTCATTCAGTCGGATCAGCTGGTGCTAGTAGATTTTTGGGCGGACTGGTGCGGTCCTTGCCGGGCCGTTGCCCCTATCATCGATCAGTTGGACGAGACTTTTTGCGAAGTTAAGGTGGGCAAGGTGAATGTGGATCTGGAATCCGAATTGGCTGAGTCTTACCGTGTTTCCAGCATACCGACGGTCTTTTTATTTGACCGGGGGGTAGTTGTAGAACGGATGGTGGGTGTCCATAGTCCGGAAGATTACGAGGCTGTTATACGCGGGCACTTGGAGCCGGGAGATAAGTCCGGCGAAGAGACGGAGGCTGTTTCTGCCGATTAATCTTCTCATCTGCTCTTAATTGTTCTAATATAGTTTTAACTGGAGGCTATCTACCGGATAGCCTCTTTTTCTTAGGAGGAGCAGCATGGATCGGTGGATTGATTATGAAGACTTAGCTGACATATGTGGCAGGACCTGGGTGGAAGTCGATTTGGCCCAAGCCAGGACCAACATGGCTTATATTAGAAGTCATGTCCGACCGGAAACTAAAGTCGGCTGTGTTGTGAAGGCGGATGCCTATGGCTTAGGGGCTGAGGTTTTAAGCAGGGTCTTCCTCAATGCCGGCGGAGATTTTATTATTGTAGCCTGTCTCGATGAGGCTCTGGCTCTTCGCAAGTCCGGTTATGAAGAGCCTATTTTAATGCTTAGTGACCACGAGCCGGAGCGTTATCCGGAAGGTCTGACACACGACATTACCTATACGGTTTCAACGTTAGAGGAGGCCCAAGCTTTGGCCGAGGCCGGCGCGAAAGCGAGTCGCCGGGCCAAAGTCCATCTCAATATCGACACCGGCATGGGACGGCTGGGCTTCAAGTGGGATGATCCGGATCTGGCTTTGGTTCTTAAGAAACTTCAAGGACTGAATCGCTTAGACATTGAAGGTGTTTATACCCATTTTGCCACCGCTGACGGCTTTGATTGCCAAAACGAGGCTGCCTCTTTCCACCAAAAACAATTTAAGCGCTTCTTGGAAGTGAAGAAGCTTATTTTATCGCTGAATCTTCATCCTAGGTATTTTCATTGTGCTAATTCCCCGACGACTATGCTTAATCCGGAAATGCAATTGGACCTGGTAAGGCCGGGCCTTATTTTATACGGCATTCCCACGGATAATATGGAAGATCCCGGGCCCTTGAAGCCTTTGGCCTCGGTTCACTCCAGAGTTTCCTTGGTAAAGCACATGAAGGCCGGAGAATCGGTCAGCTACGGCAGACGCTATGTGGCCGATCGTGACCGGAGCATTGCCGTGGTACCTATAGGCTATGCCGACGGTTACGCCAGGCTGATGACCGGTAAGGCGCATGCTCTTATACGAGACCGAAGAGCGGAACTTCTGGGGGTTATCACCATGGACCAGGCCATGTTTGCCTTGGACGGCATGGAAGACATAAAGCCCGGTGAGCCGGTAGTCCTTATGGGGGAGATGGGAGAGGAAACCATAAGTCCTATGGATTGGGCGAGATGGCAGTCCACCATTCCCTATGAGGTTTTAACGTCCTTGACAGCTCGCCTGCCCAGGGTATATATAGATTCCACAGAAAAACCGGGCAGAGCTTTGGTCTGCAAGCGTTTATACTGATTCTTAGATAGAAAAGAGAAAAGCATCATGAAAGACGGTCTTCTTGCCGGTGTCCTGTGGGCGCTGGATACAGTTTTATTAGGTCTGGTACTTAGCCGGATGACCTTTCCGGGCCAAGAACAACTCATATGGATGGCGCCTTTAATCAGTACATTCCTGCATGATTTGTTTTCATCCTTGTGGATGCTGCTTTATATGGGTGTACGAAAACAGCTAAGCCAGGTACGCCGAGCTCTGGGGACCAAAAGCGGCCGTTTTATTATTTTGGGCGCCTTGTTGGGCGGGCCCATCGGCATGTCGGGCTATGTCGCGGCCATCCAGTGGATCGGCCCGGGCTATACTTCTATTATTTCCTCACTCTTTCCGGCCGTGGGGGCCATTATGTCCTACATCTTTCTTAAAGAAAAACTTTCGCGACTTCAATGGTTTGGCTTGGTTGTTAGCGTAGGCGGAGTCATTGCCCTGGGTTACAAACCGGGCGGTGCTTTATCATCTAATGCATGGATGGGTTTTGTAGCCGCTATTGTTTGCTGTCTGGGTTGGGCGTCCGAAGCAGTTATTTGTGCTTACGGCCTAAGAGACCCCGACATCACCGATGATCAGGCCTTACAGATCCGTCAGACCACGTCGGCCTTGTTTTACGGCATTGTTATTATTAGCTTACTAAGAGCCTGGCCTCTTACCATCAATACGGTCCGTCAGCCGGGGATCTGGCTTCTGGTTGTCGCGGCTCTGGTAGGGACTATGTCTTATCTTTTCTATTACCGTGCCATTGCCAAAATCGGAGCGACCAAGGCCATGGCCTTAAATATTACCTATACGGCCTGGTCGGTCATCTTTGCGATATTCTTCCTTCATACCTTGCCGGATGTAAAAACCGTCATTTGCGGCATTATCATTGTATTGGGGTCTTTGGTTGCGACTGCAGGCAAGGCTCTTTGGCAAAAAGAAAAGGCCTAAGCTTATAGGTGTGATTTTAGAAAAGACCTCGTTGTAAGTCTTTAATCAAGCAGACCTTAGGATAGGGATGGCCGTCATTAATAGAATAGAGCATGAAATTACGTGACTTAAAAAGGTCCATCAAGGGCTTATGGGACTGGGCAATGTAAACGTAAAGTTCTTGCAAGCCTTGTTTCCTGGCATAGGCGATGACCCTGTCCAAAAAGATTTCCGCAATGTTGGTTTTATAAAGCTTGGGGTGGACCGAATAGCGGGTCAGAAGCGACTTGCCTCTCTTATAATCCGACACAAGACGACAGGTGGCCAGATACTGATTGTGATACGAAAGGGCCAAAAACTCTTCGTTTTCAATGGCCCATAAGATATCCCCTCTGGTCTCGTTTAAGGCGGGAAGATAATAGGTTCCGTCTCGGCGATACAAAGGCAGCTGTGCTTCTTGGGCATAGAACATCATGGCTCTTTTCATCAAATCCAAGAGCATCTCTGAGTCCTCGCCGTTTCGGACAAGGACGAATTGGACATCGTTAGGATTAATCCACAAAAGCCTAGACCCTCACTTCTTATTCTGCCCCATACTTTAGCACATAGAGGACCGATTATCTTAATAATTTGTTGAGATAGAAAGTGAAAAATTGTGCAAGTCGCGTGTATTAGGGCTTTTTGCTATTAAAACAATAAATGATAAAAGTTAAGTCGTTTTTGACCACATTCTGACTAAAGAAAAAAATTTTTGTTTCCAAAACGCGTTTTTTGGCCTTTTGGCCCAACCGTGCAAACAAAAAATATTCCGCTAATTTGTGTAAATCGGCCAGTGGTTAAAAGTCTTTATAGATGATATAGTCTATTCAGTGAAACACTCAACTTACTTGTAAGTGAGATTTATTGGAGGTTTTGTAATGGCAAGTGTTGTACTTAAGAATGTTTACAAGAGATACGATGGAGGTGTCGTAGCGGTATCCGATTTTAATTTGGATATCGAAGATAAGGAATTCATCATCTTGGTCGGTCCTTCCGGTTGCGGTAAGTCTACGACTTTACGTATGATTGCAGGTTTGGAAGAAATTACCGAAGGTGAAGTCTATATCGGCGATAAGCTGGTTAATGACGTTCAGCCTAAGGACAGAGACATCGCCATGGTTTTCCAGAACTATGCTCTGTATCCCCACATGACTGTTTTCGATAATATGGCTTTCGGTTTGAAACTCCGTAAAACTCCTAAGGATGAGATTAAGCGTCGTGTAGGCGAAGCTGCTAAGATCCTTGAGATTGAGCACTTGCTGGATCGTAAGCCTAAGGCCCTATCCGGTGGTCAGAGACAGCGTGTTGCTTTGGGTCGTGCTATCGTCCGTAACCCCAAGGTTTTCTTGATGGACGAGCCTTTGTCCAACTTGGACGCCAAGCTCCGTGTTCAGATGCGTGTTGAGATTACCAAGCTCCATCAGCGTTTGGCTACCACCTTTATCTATGTTACCCACGACCAGACCGAAGCTATGACCATGGGTTCTCGTATCGTTGTTATGAAGGACGGTTTCATCCAGCAGGTAGATGACCCGACCACCCTTTACATGCACCCCGTTAATACCTTCGTAGCCGGCTTCATTGGCATGCCTCCTATGAACTTCATTAATGCCACTTTGGTAAAAGACGAAAGAGGCGTAGGCTTCCAGCTCAGCGACCACGTTGTTTACCTGGATCAGGCAAAATACGACGTACCCGAAGTTCAGGATTACATCGGGAAGGAAGTCATCATCGGTATCAGACCCGAAGCTATGAGTGACAGCCCCGAGGAAGTCGAGCAGGCTAAGCTGTCCGGCGCTACCATCCCCGCTTTGGTAGACGTTGTTGAGAAGTTAGGTGCTCAGTCTTATCTGTACTGTACCGTTCATAACTCTTCTGTCACCGCCAGTGTTGATCCTATCGAATCCAGAACCAACGTCGGTGACGAAGTGACCATCGCTATTGATAACAGACGTGTGAATATCTTTGACAAGGACACCGAGAGAACCGTTATTTCCTAAGGTCTTTGGCCAAAGCTAAACATTCATAAAAATGTAAAGAGGGATTCCGAACGAATCCCTCTTTTTTTGGTAAAATGGGGAAAATATTCCGTACCCTAAGGCGGAAAGATTACAGAAAGATTTCAAAGAACCCGAAAAAGGATTGAGCTTGAAATATTCTTGTAATAATTGCATAATGTTCAAGTGAATCGAGCGTAGGCGAAAGGAAGAATCTATGGAAGAAATTAACAAGGTAATACAAGAGGCAACCAATATATTGGACCGCATTGCCGGTGTAACCGATTCAGACGGTATCGTCATTGCCTGTACAAACCAGAGCCGTGTCGGTTCGGTCGATAAACTGGCTTCTGAGATCTTTGCCTCAGATGACGTTTTGGCCGTGACGGGTAAGACCACCTATCGTAAATTCGGAACCGACCAGGCCCCCGAGTATGTCTGCTTTATTGAGGGGACCGATCAGACCGCTCAGACTTATCTGGAGCTTCTGACCAATTGGCTTGTGGCCGCGCTGCAGGACGGCAATCAGGATTCCGACCGCGATGACCTGATTAAGAACATCCTTTTGGAAAATGAGCTGCCCGGTGATATTCCTCTGAAGGCCAGAGAATACAGGGTACCTTATGCCGCGTTGAGAGTTGTTTTCTTAATTAAGGTTCAGGAAGAATCCAGTCTGGACAGCTTGGAGGTTTTAAAATCTCTTTTCCCCAATCGCAAGATGGACTATGTTTTCGCTATGGATGAGAATTCCATCGTTTTGGTTAAGGAATTCTATCGTGACGAATTAGACCAGATTGATTCGATGGCCGAAGAAATTCTCAATACCTTGAACAGTGAATCCATGGCTCAGACCGTTATCGGTGTAGGCTTGCCGGCCGAGACTTTGAAGGATTGTGCCAAGTCTTACCGTGAAGCCAGTTTGGCCATGACCGTCGGCGGAATTTTCAGCCCCGAGAAGAATGTCATCCGTTATGACAGCTTAGGCTTGGGTCGCTTGATTTATCAGCTGCCGCCTACCTTGTGCCATATGTTCTTGGACGAGGTTTTCCCGGAAGGTTCTTACGAAGCGCTGGATTCCGAGACCCTGGTCACCATTGATAAATTCTTCGAGAACAACCTGAACGGATCCGAGACATCCAGACAGCTTTTCGTTCATCGTAATACATTGGTTTATCGTTTGGACAAGGTGGCCAAAATTACCGGTCTGGACCTTAGAACCTTTGATGATGCGGTCTTATTCAAGTTGGCTTCCATGGTGCGCCAGTACCTGGAATTCTTAGAAAAAGACTCTACTTCTTCTAACACGAATAAGTGGTGGCGAAACTAAATTATGATTGATTTTCAGAATGTGAGTATGGCCTACTCCAACAAAGCCCCCTTGGCACTGAATGATGTGAGTCTTCACATTGATCAAGGGGAATTTGTTTTCATCATAGGACCCAGCGGTTCGGGAAAGTCGACAGTTATTAAACTCCTTTCTTGTGAAGAGCGTTTTCAGGAAGGCGAGATTGTTTTGGGAGACAAGGCTCTGGCCCGCATCAAGCCCAGAGCCATCCCCTACGTTCGCCGTAATTTGGGCATGATTTTTCAGGATTTCCGTTTGATTGACAGCAAGACGGTCTTTGAAAATGTCGCCTTTGCTATGGAAATCGTAGGCGCCTCCAAGTCCAAGATTCGTCGCCAGGTTCCTATTGTATTAAGCACGGTGGGCCTGAGATCCAAGATGAAGGCCAAGCCCTCAGAATTGTCCGGCGGTGAGCAGCAACGTGTGGCTATTGCCCGGGCTATTGTCAACAACCCGAAGGTTCTTTTGGCCGACGAGCCTACGGGAAACTTGGATCCGGATAACTCCGAGCAGATTATGGCCTTACTCCAAGAGATTAATAAAGAGGGAACTACGGTAGTCGTCTGTACCCATGATAGAGACTTGGTCGATAAGATGCGTCAACGTGTTATCGAAATTAAAGACGGCATGGTCATTCGTGATGAGCTTCAGGGGAGTTACAGTTACTGTATCTTGCCGGAAGAGACACGCGAATGACAAATCAGCAGTTATAGGAAGATTTAGATATTCATGCACTCTAATGTCATAAAAAATATGATAAAGGAAGCGTTCAGGGGGATTTCCAGACACCCCATGATTACCTTTGCCTCTATCACTACCGTAACGCTCATGTTGATTATCTTGGGCAGCTTCATGGCCTTTACCTTTAATGCCAATTTTATTATTGACAAGGTCGGGACAGAGCCACCTATTGAGATCTGGATGCGTGAGGACGTTCCTCAAGCACAGTTGGAAGACCTGGATAAGGAGCTGGAGTCAAATCCTTTGGTCAAAAATTATAAGCTCTTAAGTCCTCAAGAACACTACGATAATTATAGAGATATTTTGGGCGATGATGCGTCTTTGATAGACTCTTTCGACCCTGCTCTTTTACCTTATTCTTTTACCGTGCAGTTAAACGATCCGGATACGGTGGATGCTTTTAAAGAAAAAATCCGCACCTACCCGGGAATTGATAATATAGAATACAGCCAAGTTGTAATCGATTTTTTGAACCAAGCCTCTAAGATTGTAAACATTGCCAGCCTTATTTCGGTGACGGTTTTACTCTTGGTTTCCTTGTTGATTATTTCGAACATGGTAAGGATTTCTATTTTGGCCCGATCGGAAGAGGTGGCCATCATGAAGTATGTCGGAGCGACTAATTCCTACATCCGAGTCCCTTATTTGCTAGAGGGTGCCTTTACTGGTATAATCGGCTCGCTAACAGCCTGGGTCGTTGTTGTTATTTTGTATAACAGAATTTATGACCTGGCTATGGGCGATACGCCGGTCAGTAGTGCTTTGGCCCTACTACCGCTTGAGAACCTGACATGGATTATCTTGCTGGTTCTCTTCTTGACCGGAACACTCGTGGGAGCCGTAGGAAGTGGTATTTCAGTTAGAAAACACGTAAACGTCTAACATCGGGAGGAAATGAATGCGTAAGAATAAAATCGGAGCCCTGCTTTTAGCAGGAGCTATTTTAATAACAGGTGCCTGGTCTGTTCCTACCCTTAAGGCGGATGAAGATCAGGATCAATACGCGACTGAGGAAGAGTTGTCAGACTTGGCCGCTCTGGCAGCAAGAGATCGTGAATTGGCTGCTCAGCAAGAGAGTGTCAACCAGCAGATGGCACAAGTTCAGGTTGAGGTTGATAGTTTAACAGCACAAAGTTACGGCCTGAATTCCCAACTGGAAGATTTAAGAGCTGAAGGCAAAATTTTAGACAGCGAATATGAGACTCTGATGGGACAGCTAAAGGCTGCAGAAGAAGCTATGAGAGCGGCTATTCAGGCTTATGAAGATGCTAAGGCTGATGTGGAAGTTAAGCAGGAAGAATTCCAGAAACGCTTAGTAGCCATGTATAAGCGCAGCCAGCAGTCTTTTTTGGAAGTTCTTTTGAATTCTAACGGTATTACCGGATTTTTCACCAATCTTAAGTTACTTGAGACCATAGGCAAAACGGATGCTAAGGTCTTAGACGACTTGACTCAAGCCAGAGCTAAGGCCGATTTTCAGAAGAATATGGCCAAGCAGACCAAGGATGAATATGAGGAGTTCGTAAGCCTTAAGCAAGAGGAGATAAACAAGCTGGCCAAGGGCATCCGTATCACGGAAGATGAGTTGGAAAATGTCATGGGTAACCTGATGAACCGGAGCAGTTACTTGGGTGATTTAAATGCCAATTACAACAGTTTAGACTCTGAGAGAGCCGCTATCCAGGCTGAGAAGAGCCAAATTAACGAGAGCATTGCCAACCGTGCCGAAATCGCAAAGAAGGCTGCGGAAGAAGAAGCCGCTCGTCAAAAAGAAGAGCGTAGACGCCAAGAGGAACAAGAACGTCTGGAACAAGAAGCACAAAAGCCTCAGCCTCCGGAGGATAATGGAAGTGCCGGTGGTGGCCAAGACAATATACCTGAACCTGAAGTTCCGGAAACACCTGAGATTCCCGAAACCCCGCAAGTTCCTTCTGCCAGCGGTTTCATTCATCCTTCACCCGGTAACTACGATATTTCCTATTACTTCGGTTGGAGACCTCATCCGGTTTACGGTCCGGGCGTTATGAACTTCCACAGTGGTATTGATTTGACGGGCGGATTTAATGATCCGATTGTTGCCGCAGCGGACGGTGTAGTCGTCACAGCCTATTATCCTTACCCCAACATGAACTGGGGCGGCTGGTCTTACGGTAACTATGTAGAGATACTTCATGACGACGGAACGAAGACACTTTACGGGCACTTGAAGAGTATTGATGTGGTAAAGGGGCAGCGTGTCAGCCAGGGTGAACGTATAGGCGGTATGGGATCGACCGGTATGTCTACGGGATGTCACTTGCACTTTGAAGTGCAGATTCCCAACGGCGGTTCTTACACCCAGGTGGATCCTCTGGGATACCTTCCTTAAGACATATTGAAAAAGTGATACACATGAAATTCTGCCGGTTCGTATGAACTAGCAGAATTTTTTTTTTATTTAGGTTAGAATAGTAGCGTTTTACAGGCTTTAGGAGGTTTTACCATGGACCAGAATCAGAATTGGCAACACAGGAGTTTCTTGGACGACCGGGAGCAGAATAATCAAGGACACAATCCGGAATCCGATAAGAATACCGGTGAGGGGCCTGAAAGGCCCGAGTCTCAAGGTCCCAATCAGGGGTCCCAAGAATCCGGCCCGCAAGGTCCGTGGAACCAGCAACAAGGACCCGGTTCCCAGGGACCTTGGAATCAACAGCAAGGACCCGGTCCTTCCGGACCTAATGCCTATGGACCCAACCCTTACGGCCGCCCCATGCCGGGCAATCTCTACAGACCTCGCAAGACCAAGACAGCTATCTTCCCTGTCCTTTTAAGTATCTTACTGACTTTTGTGATTACGGCAGGCTCGGTCTGGGCCTTGTCTAGTCAGGGTATCTTACCCGGAACAGGCAGAGGAAGTGGGAATTCTTCTATGGATCCGGGCCAAGTAACCGATACCGGCAGTCTGGGTTTATCTATTCATACAGCGGATCCCGAAGCCAAGATACAGGCGGAGAAGCTGGCGCAGATGATTGAAACGCTTCAGAATAATTACTATAAGGTTTTAAGCCCCTCCGAGATAATTGAAGCCATGGGGATCGGCCTGGCTAACAGCATGGACAGCAAATACACCTACTACTTAAGCAGAGAAGATGTACAGGCTTTCATGGAATCTTTGGAAGGCAATTACTCGGGCATCGGTGCTACGGTAAGCCAGGACCAGGAGACCAAGCTTTACAGCATTGTGTCCGTTGTAGCCAAGGGTCCTGCCGAGAAGGCCGGCTTGCAGGCGGGCGATGTGATTTTCGCCATAGACGGTCAGGCAGCGGAACAATTTGCCAATGTACAGGAATTAGCTAACCGAGTTCGAGGTGAAAAGGGCAGTAAGGTACGTATGACCATTATTCGTGACGGTAAGCAGGTGGACGTGACACTTACCAGGGCCCAAGTAGAAGTGGAGTTCATTCACACTAGGATGCTGAATGATTCTGTGGGTTACATGCAGATTACCGAGTTTTCCAATAATCTGATTGAGCCTTTTAAAAAGGGTCTTGACGAGCTTCTTAAGGCAGGGGCCAAAGACATTGTCTTCGATCTTCGTAACAATCCGGGCGGTTCGGCCGAATCGGTTGTAAAGGTTTTGGATCAACTTCTGCCAGAAGAGCTTCTGGTTACGATTAAGGGGCGTGAAAACGGCAAGCCTTATACCAGAACCTGGGAATCCGGTCCGGATAGAATGGTACCTGATGATATGCGCTACGCTATTTTGGTTAACGGCAACTCCGCCTCGGCATCAGAGCTTTTCAGCGGTGTTTTACGTGACCACGGCAAGGCGGTCCTGGTGGGAGAGAAGACCTACGGCAAGGGCTCCGGTACATCACTTTATACAATGGATGACGGATCCGGCATTAACGTAACCATTTTCAATTACTACTTGCCTTCGGGCGAACTGATAGAAGGTAAGGGACTCCTTCCGGATATTCCGGCCGAAGCCGTCGACCCCAAGCATCAGGCTACCCCACTTTATAAATTGGAGCCCAAGGACGATGATGCCCTGACCAAGGCCATTAAGAGTTTGGAAAGCTATAGGAAAGACGCCGGTGGAGACCACAATCTTTGATGAACCCTTACGATATTCTGGCCCCCTTTTATGACCGTTTTCAAGACCGGGCCGAGCCGGAAGCTTGGGCCGGTTTCTTGAATGATTTATACGAAATGTATGGCCCTGGGGTGAAAGAGGAAAAAGGAGAGGCTCCGCTCGCTTTGGATTTAGGCTGCGGGACCGGACAAGTGGCTTTGGCCCTCAGTGATATGGGCTATCTGGTTTATGCGGTAGACCTGTCTCAGGGCATGCTGGAAGAAGCGGCTTTCTTAGCGCAAGACCATGTAGGCGACGGGCCCTTAAATATTCGTTTTGTCCATGCGGATATCAGGGACATAGAGGGCTTTTTGGATATTAAGTTAGCCTATACCAGCCTTGATACCTACAATCACTTGGACGAAAAGGGGATGATGCAGAGTCTGGCCTCGGTAGTCGAAACATTGGCACCGGGTGGAATCTTCATCATGGACCTACTGCGTTTAGATTATATGAGAGAAAGTTTCGGCCAAAGTTTTTACTATGACATCGGTGAGGATTACGCCCTCTTATGGGAAAACCATTACGATGAAAGGCTGAAGAAAAATCGTGCGGATATCAGCTTGTTCAGCTTGGCGGAAGCAAATGAGGACGGGGACTTCTACCTAAGAGAAGACCTGGAAATAGAAGAATACTATCACGATCCGGGCCGGGTTTTGGCCGAGCTGGAGAAGCTGGGGACTCGGGCGCGGATTTTACAATTAGATGAAGATAGAAAAGAAGCCTTAGGCGCTTCGGCACGCCATTTTATATTGGCAGAAAAGAAAGGATAAATTATGTATTTGACCATAGACGGAGACCACATGGTGAGAGCCCTGGCTTTGGATGGCCAGGTCAGACTGACTGCGATTCAAACAACAGACCTTGTAAGTGAAGCCAGACAGACCCATGATCTAAGTCCCCTGTCAACTGTAGCCTTGGGACGTTTTATGACCGGCTTGGAACTGATGGCCATGGACCTAAAAAATGAAACGGATGAAATTACCGGAATTATAAAATGCGAAGGCGAATTGGGCGGTATGACGGTCGTCGTTAAGCAAAACGGTGATGTAAAAGGCTTCGTTCAAAACTCCAAGGTAGCTTCCTATTTTAAAGAAGATGACGCGCACAAGTTTGATGTCCACCGGGCGGTTCAAAACGGTGTCTTAACGATCATCAAGAGTCAGGCCGGAGCCAATCCTTATTCCGGTAGTGTCCACCTGGTGTCCGGCGAGATTGCCGAGGACTTGACCTATTATATGGCCAGTTCCGAACAGATTCCTACCATCCTCGGCTTGGGCGTCCTCTTGGACTCTAATGGGGTGAAGCACTCGGGCGGTTATTTGGTTCAACCTATGCCGGGCGCTTCGGAAGAGGTATTGACCTATCTGGAGCAAAGAATATCTGCCTTCCCCGATGTCTCTTATTTGATGGAAGAGGGCTTTAATCCGGCACAGATTCTGGACTTGTTTATAGGGGACCCGGAGATTGATTATCTGGAAGTTAAGCCGGTCCGCTATCAGTGTGATTGCAATAAAGACAGGATTAGTCGGGCTTTGGCCACCTTATCAAAGAATGACTTGGATGAACTGGCCGAAGAAGACAAGGATGTCGAAGTACACTGCGAATTCTGCAATACGGATTATGTTTTCAGCGTAGATGAAATTCGCTCGTTAATTGCACAAAAATAGAAAAATAAGGCCAAAAGTCCGTAAATAGGCGAATTTGGCCCTTGAACTAATGTAAAAATTCATATACAATAGCTCGGCATGTTCAAAAATCATGCAGAAAAGGAAGTTGGAGATTGCCACTGTGACAGCTGCATAGTGATGGTGGGTAACTTCAGCGGATTAGTTAGGTCCTAAGAGACATGACGACAGGTAGAACCTGGTGGGCAGCGGATGTCGGTTGAGCCGGCATGAACCCGGGAGGACTTCTTTAGGAAGAGTCTTGAACGGGTTTTATGATGGGCAGACAAGAAACGCCCGGTAAGGTAATAACCTGTAGCAGCAAAACAAGGAGGAAGAAAAGAGAATGGCTAGCAATCAAAAGATTCGTATCAGATTAAAGGCTTATGATCACAAGGTATTGGATAGTTCTGCCGAGAGAATTGCGGAGACGGCAAAACGTACGGGTGCAAGTATTTCAGGACCTATCCCTTTGCCGACCGACAAGGAGATTGTAACGATTTTGAGATCTCCCCATAAGCATAAGGACTCCAGAGAGCAGTTCGAAATGCGTACACATAAGCGCCTGATTGATATTTTGGCACCTAACCAGAAAACGGTAGAAGCTCTTATGAAGCTTGACATGCCGGCAGGTGTAAACATCGAGATTAAGCTGTAAGCCGTTTCCTTTATTGGAACGGTGGTCAATGTTCACCAGAAGTAGTGAACCAATAACCAAAGAGAGGATATGAAGAAGATGAGTAAATTCATGTTAGGCAGAAAAGCCGGTATGACCCAGATCTTCGACGAGGCGGGCAAGGTAATCCCTGTTACCGTTATTGCTTGCGGTCCCGTGACCGTAATCTCTAAGAAGACGATGGAGAAAGACGGCTACCAGGCCATCCAAGTAGCCTACGAAGAGGTGAAAGAGAACAAGCTCAACAAACCCCAGAAGGGTCAGTTCGAAAAGGCTCAAACCGCAACTTTCCGTAACTTAGCCGAATTCAGAGTCGACGATTTAGATCAATACGAGATCGGTCAGGAAATTAACTTAGCCGATATGTTCCAAGTAGGGGACGCTGTCGATGTTCGCGGCAAGTCTAAAGGTAAGGGTTTCCAAGGTAACGTTAAACGTCACGGCCAAAAGGGCGGTTTGGAAGCTCACGGTTCTAAATATCACAGACGAGTGGGTTCTATGGGATCGTCTGCTACCCCCAGTAGAGTACGTAAGGGTAAGAAGATGCCCGGTCAGATGGGTAACAAGATGATTTCCGTATTGAACTTAGATGTAGCCTTCGTAGACGGGGAACGTAATATTCTGGCTGTAAAAGGTGCCATCCCCGGTTCTAACGGCAACTTGGTGACCATTACAGATTCTGTAAAAGTCAATAAAGTGGCTAAGGCTTAAGGAGGAAAACAATGGCTAAAATTGATTTATATAACCAAGAAGGCAAAGTTGTAGGCGATTACGAATTAAGTGATGCCATTTTTGCCATCGAGCCCAATGAAGACGTCGTTTTACAAGTACTTAAGGCTCAATTAGCCAATCGTCGTCAGGGAACCGCTAAAACCAAGACCAGAGCCGAAGTCAGAGGCGGAGGCAAGAAGCCTTGGCGCCAAAAGGGTACAGGTCGTGCCAGACACGGTTCTACCAGATCACCAATTTGGGTAGGCGGCGGTGTGTCTTTTGGTCCGGTGCCCAGAAGCTACAAGCAGAAGGTCAATAAGAAGCAACGTCGTTTGGCTATCAAGTCTGTCTTGAGCAACAAACTTACGAACAACAAGGTCGTGGTTTTGGATGAACTGAAGTTTGACCAACCTAAGACCAAGGACTTCGCTAAGGTTTTAGAGAATCTCAAGATTCAGGATTCCGTTTTGGTAGTAGTCGATAAGAACGATGAGAACACGGTCTTATCCGCCAGAAATCTTAAGGGTGTAAGGCTTACTACCTACAATGCAATTAATGTTTTTGACCTGCTGAAGTATGACACCTTTGTCATGACCAAGGCCGGTGCCGATAAGATTGAGGAGGTTTACGCTTAATGAAATCGCCACAAGAAATTATCATTAAACCTATTATTACAGAGCATTCGACTGACGGTTTAGCAGATGGTGTATACACCTTCGAAGTTGCTAAGGATGCGACCAAGCCGGAGATTCGTCAGGCTGTAGAAAAACTTTTCGGTGTAAAAGTTTTGAAGGTTAATACCATCAATGTTCGCGGTAAAGAGAAGAGAATGGGCTACACCAAGGGCCACACCCCTTCTATCAAGAAGGCTATGGTCACCATCGACTTGGAGCCCGGCCAGGAGACCTACTTAGGTGAAGGCGGTAAGGAAGTCAGTGTCGACCGCAAATACAAGACCTCTATCGAGGAATTGGGCATAGGCCAATAGTGACACGAGTAGAGAAGGAGAGATAACATGCCAGTAAAGAATTACAAACCTACATCTCCCGCTAGAAGACTGATGTCTGTGGCAGACTACTCAGTCTTAACGAAGAAGGCACCGGAGAAAAATCTCCTGGTTCCCCGTAAGAAGACTGCCGGCAGAAACAACTACGGCAGAATCACGGTTCGTCACATTGGCGGTGGGAACAAAAATAAGATTAGATTAATTGATTGGAAGAGAAACGATAAGGATAATATTCCGGCCAAAGTAGTAGCTCTGGAATATGATCCCAACAGAACCGCTTATTTGGCTCTTATCCAATATGTAGACGGCGAGAAGCGTTACATCATCGCACCCGAAGGCCTCAAGGTAGGTGATCAGGTGATGAGCGGTGACGAAGCCGAAATCAAAGTCGGCAACAGCAAAGAATTAAGCCAAATCCCGGTCGGTTCCGTTATTCACAACATCGAATTAAAGCCGGGCTATGGTGCCCAGATGGTTAAGAGTGCCGGCGCCAGTGCTCAGTTGACCGCTAAAGAAGGCAAGTTTGCCTCGGTCCGCCTCCCTTCGGGTGAGGTCCGCCTGGTCCACTTAAACTGCCGGGCCACAATCGGAGCCGTAGGCAACAGAGAACACGAAAACGTCCGTGTCGGTAAGGCCGGTAAGACCCGTCATAAGGGTATTCGTCCTACCGTCCGTGGTGTGGTTATGAACCCTGTTGACCACCCCCACGGTGGTGGTGAAGGTAAGTCACCTATCGGTCGTCCCTCTCCTGTTACACCTTGGGGTCAGAAGACTCTGGGTTACAAGACCAGGAAGAAGAACAAGAAGTCCGATAAGTACATTGTCAGCAGAAGGAAGCAAGGGAGGTAAGGAATGAGTCGCTCAACTAAAAAAGGTTTTTATGTAGAAGAATCCCTCATGAAGCGTATCGAGCAGATGAATGCCAACAATGAGAAGAAAGTTGTCAAGACTTGGTCCAGAGCCTCGACGATCTTCCCTGAGATGGTAGGTCATACCATCGCCGTTCATGACGGAAGAAAACACGTACCGGTCTACATTACGGAAGATATGGTAGGCCACAAACTGGGAGAATTCGCTTTGACCAGAACATTTAGAGGACACGGCAAGGGTGCCGATTCCAGAATCTAAGGAAGGAGGATAAGACTTTGGCTAAGAATAAATTCAGCATTTCATACTTACAAGAGAACCGAGCAGAAGTCTTGGCTATGTACCAAGAGGAAAACAGAACCAAGTCCAACCGCCTCCCCATTTTGACCAAGAAGCAAAAGAAGGCTTTAGGCATCGGTAAGGACCGTGGTGTGGCTAAGGTAGATAACATCCGTGTTGCTCCTCGTAAGGTTCAAATCGTTTTGGATCAGATTAGAGGTAAGGACGTAAACGAAGCTTTGGCTATCCTGCGCTATACCGACAAGGCCGCCAGTGAGCCTCTGCTTAAGCTGTTAGAGTCTGCTACAGCTAATGCGGTAAACAATAACGGCTTGAATCCCGATGACCTTTATGTTGCTGAGTGCCAACTGGGCAAGGGTATCGTCTATAAGAGATATCGTCCCAGAGGTAAGGGGAGTGCAACTCCTATTCTGAAGAGAACAAGCAATATCAAGTTGGTCGTTAAGGAAAGAGAATAGGGGGTTCACAGCATGGGTCAAAAAGTTAATCCGCATGGTTTACGTGTAGGTGTTATTAAAGATTGGAATACAAAATGGTACGCCGATAAGAAGGACTTCTCTAAGTATTTAGTAGAAGACAATGCCATTAGAAACTTCATCAAAGAAGAGCTCTATGACACCGGCATTTCCGAAATCTATATCGAGCGTAAGGGTGATGAGAAGACCACCATCACCATCTTCACCGGCAAGCCCGGTATGATCATCGGCCGTCAAGGTGCCGGTATCGAAGAGCTTAAGCAAAAGTTATACAAGAAATTCAAGAAGGATTTCTTTATCAACGTTAACGAAGCCGGTAACCCGGACACTGTTGCTCAGCTCGTAGCCGAGAACATTGCTTCTCAGTTAGAAAGAAGAATTTCTTTCCGTAGAGCCATGAAACAGAGCATTTCCAGAGCCATGAAGGCCGGTGTTAAGGGTATCAAGTGCCAGACCAGCGGCCGTTTGGGCGGTGCTGAAATGGCCAGAACCGAGCATTATCATGAAGGAACCATTCCTCTGCAGACTTTAAGAGCTGACATTGATTATGGTTTCGCAGAAGCTAAGACTACCTACGGTCGTATCGGCTGTAAGGTTTGGATCTATAAGGGCGAAGTCTTGAAGGGCATGGAGCAGGAAGCTTTGGCCAACCGCAATGACAACAGAGGTCGCCGCAGAGCGCCGAATAATCGCGCTAGAAATAATCGAGACGGAGGTGCAAATTAATGTTACTCCCGAAAAGAGTTAAGTACAGAAGAGTCCACAGAGGTCGTATGAAGGGTAAGGCTACCCGCGGTAACGAAGTAACTTACGGCGATTTTGGCCTGGTTGCTATGGAACCTTGCTGGGTTGAGAGTAAGCAGATCGAGGCCGCCCGTATTGCCATCAACCGTAGATTACGTAGAGGCGGTAAGGTTTGGATCAAGATCTTCCCGGACAAGCCCGTTACGAAGAAACCTGCTGAAGTTCGTATGGGTAAAGGTAAAGGTTCACCCGAGTATTGGGTAGCAGTCGTAAAACCGGGCCGTGTGATGTTTGAAGTCGCCGGTGTTCCGGAAGCAGAAGCCAAAAGAGCTTTACAGTTAGCTTCTTATAAGCTGCCTGTTAAGACCAAAATAGTTAAAAAAGGAGAGGAGAGCATAAATGAAAACTAGCGAACTCAGACAGAAGTCTGTCGAAGAACTGAATCAAGAACTGGTCTCTCTCCAAGACGAACTCTTTAAATTGCGTTTTCAACACGCTACCCACAGGTTGGAGAATCCTATTCAGCTGCGTGACACCAAGCGTGACATCGCCCGTGTGAAAACCATCATCAGAGAGCTAGAAATCCAAGCTGAGAAGCAGGCATAGGGGGTAAGACATGCAAGAAGCAAGAAATTTACGTAGGACACAAGTGGGCATCGTCGTATCCGACAAGATGGACAAGACTATTGTCGTTGCTGTAGTAGAACCTACTAAGCACCCCCTGTACAAGAAATATGTTAAGAGAACCTTTAAGCTGAAGGCACATGATGAGAACAATGAATGCCAAGTAGGTGATAGGGTCCGGATCATGGAGACCAGGCCTTTGAGCAAGGAAAAGCACTGGCGCTTGGTCGAAATTGTAGAGAAAGCTAAGTAAGAGCAGGAGGAAGATACATGATACAAGTTGAATCAATCCTTCAGACTGCCGATAATACCGGAGCACGTACTGTTAAGTGCATTAAGTTGTTAGGTGGATCCAAGCGCAGATCGGCTAACATCGGTGACGTTATTGTATGTTCCGTTCAGGAAGCCGCTCCCGGTGGTATGGTCAAAAAAGGCGAAGTTGTTAAGGCAGTCATTGTTAGAACGAAGACAGGTGTCAGACGCCAAGACGGTTCTTATATCAAGTTTGACGACAATGCTTGCGTTATCATCAGAGATGACAAGAACCCCAGAGGTACCCGTATCTTTGGCCCAATGGCAAGAGAATTGCGTGAAGGCGGCTATACAAGAATTTTATCTTTGGCCCCGGAAGTATTATAGGAGGACATAATGAGCAAAGTTCATGTAAAAAAAGACGATATGGTTTACGTCCTCTCCGGCAAGGATAGGGCTAAGACCGGTAAGGTTTTGGAAGTATATCCTAAGACCAACCGCGTATTGGTTGAAGGTGTCAATATGGTAACCCGTCATGTGAAGCCCAGAAGAATGGGTGAAGTCGGCGGCCGCATCGAGGAAGAAGCGCCCATTCATGCTTCTAACGTTATGCTGGTCGATCCTAAGACCGGTGTTCCCACCAAGACCGGTGTGAGAATGAACGACCAAGGCGACAAGGTTCGTTACTCCAAGAAGTCCGGTGAAGACATTGATGTCATCACGAAAGCAAAAGAGTAGGAGCATAAGATAGTATGGCTAGATTAAGAGATAAATATCAGAACGAAATCGCTCCCGCTATGCAAGAGAAGTTCAACTACAAGTCTCCTATGCAGATCCCTAAGCTGGAGAAAATCGTGTTGAACATGGGTGTAGGGGACCACGAGAACAGCAAGAGTGTCGAGAATGCCGCCAGAGACTTAGGCATCATTACCGGCCAAAAAGCCGTTATCACCACCGCCAAAAAGTCTATTGCTAACTTTAAGCTGAGAGAAGGCATGAAGATCGGTACCAAGGTAACCTTAAGAGGCGACAAGATGTATGAGTTCTTGGATCGTTTCATGAGTGTGGCTGTTCCCCGTGTCCGTGACTTCCGCGGGCTTTCCGTCAACTCTTTCGACGGTAGAGGCAACTACTCCGTAGGTATGAAGGAACAGTTGATCTTCCCCGAAATCGATTATGATTCCATCGATAAGGTTAGAGGACTCGACATTACAATCGTTACGACTGCCCATACTGATGAGGAAGCCAGAGAGCTCTTGACCTTGTTCGGCATGCCCTTTGTGAGATAGGAGGATAGTATGGCAAAAAAATCACAGATTATCAGAAGCGAAAGACCGGCTAAATACTCCACCAGACAGCACAATCGTTGCAAGATTTGTGGGCGTCCCAGATCCTATATGCGTAAATATGGCATTTGCCGTGTATGCTTCCGCGAATTAGCCTACAAGGGTGAGATCCCCGGCCTGCGTAAGGCCAGCTGGTAAGGAGGTATAGAGAATGCCAGTAACAGATAGAATCGCAGATATGCTGACGCGTATTCGTAATGCGTCCGGCGCCCATCACGAGACCGTTGACATCCCCGCCTCCGGTTTAATTAAGGGAGTGGCTGATGTGCTTTTGGAAGAAGGCTACATCAAGAATGTCCAGGTCATTGAACATGATATTCAGGATATCGTTCGTATTGAACTGAAGTATGTTAACCACAAGCCTGCTATCGCAGGTATCAAGCGCATCTCGAAGCCCGGTTTGAGAATTTACTCTTCGGCTTCCGATATGCCCAGAGTATTGGACGGTTTAGGTATCGCCATTGTCTCGACCTCTAAGGGCCTGATGACAGATAAGGCTTGCCGTGAGAACCGTATCGGCGGCGAGGTGCTGGCTTACGTCTGGTAAGCCCCAAGGCACACTCTGAAAAGGATTTCGGCTAAATTAAGACCTTTGAGCTTCAGCCGAAATTCGCAATCTTAAGAGCAGGAGGAAAGTTATGTCACGTATAGGACTTAAGCCTATTACTGTCCCGGAAGGCATCGAGGTTAAAATCGAAGATAATCTCGTAACCGTATCGAACGGGAAAGAAGAGTTGAGTCAAGAAGTAGATCCCCGCATTACCGTTGAGATGGACGAGAATAAAGTCATCCATCTGTCACGCGACGGGGAAGATAAGGCCGTTAGGGCCCTGCATGGTCTTTACAGATCTTTGATCCAAAATATGGTGGTCGGTCTCAAGGAAGGCTATCAGAAAAAATTGCTTATTAACGGTGTGGGTTTCAGAGCCCAGATGCAAGGCAAGAAACTTGTCTTAAACATCGGCTACTCTCACCCGATCGAGATGGAAGCCCCCGAAGGTATCACGATTGAGACACCTTCTCAGACCGAAATCGTGGTAAAGGGTGCTGACAAACATATGGTAGGAGAAGTGGCTGCTAAGATCAGAGCTTTCCGTATCCCTGACGTCTACCACGCTAAGGGTATTAAGTATGAGGACGAAGTCCTACGTCGTAAGGAAGGCAAGACCGGAGCCGGCGCATAAGGGAAGGAGGCTAATGTATGATTAAACAAGTTAACAGAAACAAAGAACGTCAAAGAAGACATTTACGTGTTCGCAAAAAGATCAGCGGCACTACGGCCAGACCTCGCTTATGCGTATTCCGTAGCAACCGCAATATTTCCGCCCAAATCATTGATGATGTCCACGGGGTAACCCTGGTCAGTGCAACTTCCTTGGACAAGGAACTTGCCGGCAAGGAAGTAGAGTCTAAGGTAGCTATGGCCAAAGAAGTCGGCAAACTTATAGGTGAACGCGCCCTGGAAAAAGATATCAAAGAGGTTGTCTTTGACCGTTCGGGCTATAAGTACCACGGCAGAGTTTCCGCTCTGGCCGACGGTGCTCGTGAAGCCGGTCTGGAATTTTAAGAGGAGGACACTAGAGAATGGCAAGAGATAATCAACCACGTCAGGGTCAAGATGAATTGATGGACCGCGTTATCCATATCGGCCGTGTTGCTAAAACCGTAAAAGGTGGCCGTAATATCCGTTTCTCCGCTGTTGTCGTCGTAGGTGACGGTCACGGCAAAGTCGGCAAGGGTACCGGTAAATCTATTGAAATTCCCGAAGCAATTCGCAAGGCCAAAGAAGAAGCCAAGCGCAACATGATTGAAGTACCTATAGACGGAACCACCGTTCCCCATTCTTACGTGGGTCGTTTCGGAGCCGGTGAAGTTTTGATCATGCCCGCTAAGCCCGGTACCGGTGTTATCGCCGGCGGTCCGGTTCGTGCGGTTATGGAGCTGGCCGGTATTAAGGATGTTCGTACCAAGTCTTTAGGTACCAACAACCCCAACAATGTTGTTAACGCTACTTTCGAAGGACTCAAGGCTATGAAGTCGGTAGACGAAGTTGCCAAGATCCGTGGCAAGAACCCTGAGGAAATCCTCTAGGTCAAGCAGAAAGGAATCGACTTATGGCAAAATTAAAAATAACATTGGTAAGAAGTACGAACAGCAGCAACCAAAAACATAGAAGAACCGTCAACGCTCTCGGTTTACGTAAAATCGGTGACAGCGTTGAGCACGAAGATACACCTGCAATCAAAGGTATGGTAAGACAAGTTTCTTATCTGGTATCATGTGAAGAAGTGTAGTGGGAAGGTAGGCTCATAATGAAATTAAACAATTTAACACCTAATCCGGGCGCTACTAAGAAAGCGACTCGTAGAGGTCGAGGCGCCGGTTCCGGCTTGGGTAAAACCGCCGGCCGCGGCCATAAGGGCCAGAAATCCAGATCCGGTTACGCTAGCCGCTGGGGCTTCGAAGGTGGCCAGACTCCTTTGTTCCGCAGACTGCCTAAGCGCGGATTTAACAACAATAGTTTCGCCAAGGCCTATGTAGAAATCCCTCTGGGCAAGCTGCAGGCTTTTGAAGACGGCACCGTTGTCACACTGGACAGCATCCAAGAAGCTAATATCTTGAAGTTCCCCAAGAAGAATGATGGCATGAAGGTTATCGGCGGTGGCGGCGAATTTAACCGCAAACTTACGGTCCAAGCAGCTAAGTTTACAGCTTCGGCCAAAGAAGCCATCGAGAACGCCGGAGGCAAGGCCGAGGAGGTATAGTAATGGCAAACAGTATGGTTGGCACATTAAGGAATGCCTGGAAGGCAGAAGAACTACGTAAGCGCCTGCTTTACACGATTTTTATTATCGTGCTCTTCCGCGTCGGGAGCCATATTCCTGTGCCGGGTATTGACCGTTATGCCTTTACGAATCTCATCCGTAATTTTGGTCAGTTAGGGCAAATGATGGATATTATTTCCGGAGGTGCCCTAACTTCCGTCTCCATTTTTGCCTTGGGAGTTCAGCCTTACATTAATGCTTCCATTATTTTGCAGCTTTTGACCGTTGCGATTCCCGCCCTGGAGAACATGGCCAAAGAAGGTGAGACCGGTCGTAAGAAGATTCAGAAAATCACACGCTACACCATGGTCGGTCTGGCTGTTTTACAGTCCTTCGCTTTCTGGTACTCCACAAGAGTAGCCGGCACAAGCAGGATCCCTACGGCACTGACTGCCATCATGGTCATTTTCAGCTTTACCGCCGGTACCTGTTTAGTGACCTGGATGGGTGAACAAATTAACGATAAGGGAATCGGTAACGGTATTTCCGTTCTGATTTTCGTAGGTATCGTATCCAGAATGCCTCAGATGCTGCAGAATCTCTGGTTGACCGTCAGAGGTTGGAACGTTAATCAGTGGGGGCCTTTTCTGGCGACGCTCTTCCTTTTACTTTTCGTAGCAGCAGCTTTAGCTCTACTCATTTTCGTTATTTTTGTTCAGTCCGGTGAGAGAAGAATCCCCGTACAGTACTCGAGACGTGTTGTGGGCAGAAAACAATACGGTGGTCAGAATACCTATTTACCTATTAAGGTAAACCAGTCCGGTGTTCTTCCCGTAATTTTCGCAATGTCCATCTCACAAGTCCCGGCTATTATCATCTCGTTCTTCTTCCCGACCAGTACGGGACCTGTAGTAAGCTTCTTCCGTAATTTGGGCAAGAATCCGCTTTACTACATCATCATGGCTTTCTTAATTTTGGGTTTCACTTTCTTCTACTCGATGATTCAGTTTAACCCAATTGAGATTTCCAATAACCTGCAGAAGAACGGTGGCTATATCCCCGGTATCAGACCGGGCAGACCTACAGCCGAATTTATCAGCAAGACAGCCGGCAGACTGAACTGGTTTGACGCTCTGTTCTTAATTATTGTGACCTTGACTCCTATGTTGATCGGAACCTTGACCGATACCTCCGCTATCTGGATGGGCGGTACCTCCGTCATCATTATCGTAGGTGTTGTTAAAGACCTGGTTACTCAGCTGGATTCTCAAATGATGATGAAACACTATAAGGGCTTCTTAAGCTAGGCATGATGTATCGTGTCTGTAATACCCTTTAGAAACATTACATAAAGTCTAAGAACTTTCCTAATCAAGGGAAGGCCTTAGGCTTTATGTCTTTTTTAGGATAAAGAAAGGAATATAAATGAATCTAATTTTGTTAGGCCCACCGGGTACCGGCAAGGGCACCGTAGCACAGGAAATCAGCAGTCGTTATCACTTACCCCACATCTCAACCGGTGATATTTTCAGACAGAACATTAAAAACAAAACCGCTTTGGGACAGGAAGTAGAGTCTTATCTTAATAAAGGAGATTTGGTTCCCGACGACTTGACCAATCGCTTGGTAGAAGATCGTTTAAACCAAGAGGACGTCGCTGACGGCTTCATTTTAGACGGTTATCCCAGAACATTGGACCAGGCAAGGGCTTTGGCCGAGATTTTAGAAAACAAAAAAGCTAAGCTTGATGTCGCTTTAAATGTTTATGTGCCGGACGAGATTATCCTGAAGCGTTTGGCAGGCAGAAGAGTATGCGAGTCTTGCGGCGATACTTACAATATTTATTATAAGAAGCCGGAAGTCGAGGGTACCTGTGATACTTGCGGCGGCAAGCTGATTCAGCGTGAAGACGACAGCGAAGAGACCGTGAAGAATCGTTTGAAGACCTATGAAGAGAAGACTGCTCCGCTGATTTCTTACTATGAGCAAGAAAATATCTTAAAAACTGTGGACAACTCGGCGAGTTTGGACGAGACCCTGGCACAAGTAAAAGAAGTGTTGGACTAATGATTACGATTAAATCTCACGATGAAATTGCTAAAATCAGAGAAGCCGGCAAGATTGTAGAAGAAGTCTTCGCCGTTTTGGAAGAGAAGGCCAAGCCGGGCATATCGACTTTGGAACTGGACCACTTGGTCTTAAGCATTGCTAAAAAACATAAGGCTTCTTGTCCTACCATCGGTTACGGTGATCCGCCTTTTCCGGCCGCTTCTTGTATATCTATTGATACCCAGTTGGTACATGGTATCCCCTCGGCACATGTGCATTTGGAAGAAGGGCAGATTGTTACCTTCGACATCGTAATCGAGAAGGAAGGCTGGATGGCCGACGCAGCCAGAACTTTCCCCATAGGACAGATTAGTGAAGAAAAAGAACGCCTGGTTCAGGCGACGGAGCAATCTTTCTGGGAAGGTTTTAAGATGGCTGAAGTCGGTAACCGAGTTGGTGATGTCGGCCATGCCGTACAAACTTATGCGGAAGCTCAAGGGTACAGCGTTATCCGGGAGTTTACCGGCCACGGTATAGGTCGTGATATGCATGAGTCACCTGATGTGCCGAACTTCGGCAGACCTAAGCGCGGACCACGCTTACAAGAGGGTATGGTTTTCTGCATTGAGCCCATGATTGCCATGGGTTCCAGGCATGTAGAGATTCAAAGAGATGGATGGACTGTAACCATGCAAGACAAAATGCCTTCCGCTCATTATGAAAACACCATTGCAATTACAAAAGACGGCCCCAAGCTCATGACTTTAACAATTTAGGAGGTAATCCATGGCTAAGGAAGACATGATTGAAGTGGAAGGTATTGTTGAGGAAGTCCTTCCCAATGCTAATTTCAAAGTGAAACTGGAGAATGGCCATATTGTGTTGGCGCACATCTCCGGTAAACTCAGACAAAACTATATTAAAATCTTACAAGGTGACCGAGTAACACTAGAATTGTCGCCTTATGACTTGGATCGTGGCAGGATCACCTGGAGATCCAAATAAAAAACCATATTTATTAAGCAAAATCACAGTATTCTATATTTAAACTTGCATCAATTCTGCATTATGATAGAATATCTCAGCATGTGCTCTAGTATTAGAGCTATGTTTACTATGTGAAAATTGTGTGGAGGTATCAAGATGAAAGTTCGTTCTTCAGTGAAACCCATGTGCGAAAAATGCCGTGTGATTCGCCGTAAAGGTCGGGTCATGGTTATTTGCAAGGACCCAAAACACAAACAGAGGCAGGGCTAGTCACTTCTATCTAACCTGACAGGTATAAAGCATGACTTAAGGGACGCGGCTGATTTATGTCCTTTAGTTTATGCGAAGACTAAGTGCTTATTTCTATATAACTTGCTCTTATATCTAAGATAAGTAGCTTACTTTAAGTCCTCGGCTTAACAACAGACCGGGACATAAGACGAAACGACAAACTTTTGAACTTTGGAGGTAAATGGATGGCTCGTATTGCAGGTGTTGACATTCCCGATAATAAGCGTGTCGAGATTGCACTTACTTATATTTATGGGGTCGGACCTTCCGTCTCGAATGAAGTCCTGACCGCTTGTGCTATTGACCCCGATACTCGGGTTAGGGATTTAACCGATGAGCAGATTACGCAGATTCGTAACGAATTAGATGAGAATCACAGAATTGAAGGTGACCTACGTCGTGAGGTTGCCATGAATATCAAGCGCCTGGTTGAGATCAATTCTTATAGGGGCAGAAGGCATAAGAGCGGTTTGCCGGTAAGAGGCCAAAGAACCAAGACAAATGCCAGAACACGTAAAGGCCCTAAGAGAACCATGGCTAACAAGAAGAAGTAGGGGGTTGATATTCAATTATGGTTAAGGCAAAACAAAAATCCAGACAGAGAAGAAGACAACGTAAGAACGTTGACCGCGGTGCAGTGCACATTCATGCAACTTTTAATAACACGATCGTAACGTTTACTGATGCAGACGGTAATGTTATCGCATGGTCAAGTGCAGGTGCTCAAGGCATGAGAGGTTCTCGTAAGGGAACACCCTTTGCTGCCCAATTGGCTTGTGAACAGGCAGCAGCTGCTGCTATGGAGCAAGGTCTGCGTTCTGTTGAAGTTTATGTTAAGGGACCAGGTTCCGGCCGTGAGTCGGCTATTCGTGCTTTAGGCACTGTAGGCTTAGAAGTTACTATGCTTAAAGACGTAACACCCCTTCCTCATAACGGTTGCAGACCTCCTAAAAAGAGAAGAATTTAATAGGAGGAGAAATCATATATGGCTAGATATACTGAAGCCCGCTGCCGCCAATGCCGCAGAGAAGGGCAGAAACTGTTTTTGAAGGGTAACCGCTGCTACTCCAGCAAATGCGCCCTTTCTAAAAGAGCTACCGTACCCGGCCAACATGGTGCCGGCAGAAGACGCAAGCAATCCGAATACGGCTTGCAGTTGCGCGAAAAGCAGAAGACCAAGCGTTTCTACGGCTTGCAAGAGAAGCAATTCAGAAACCTCTATACTAAGGCTGATCGTCAGAAGGGCAACTCCGGTATCAACTTACTGCGTTTACTCGAACTGCGTTATGACAATGTTGTTTACAGACTTGGTTTCGGCGAGTCCAGAGCAGAAGCCAGACAATTGGTCACCCACGGCCATTTCAAGGTGAACGGCAAGAAGGCTAATATTCCTTCTATGACCTTGTCCGCCGGCGATACGATTGAACTGACCGATTCGGCTAAGAATCTTAACCGTTTCAAGAATATGGAGTTCAACCGTACGGTACCCCAGTGGTTGAGTTTAGACCAAGACCAGAAGGTCGGTAAGGTATTACAAGTCCCCAATAGAGAAGATGTGGACGTCGAAGTAGAAGAACGTATGATTGTTGAGCTTTACTCACGTTAACCATATCTTTCAGGACTATTGTTTTTGTACACATTTGTGACAACTCACCTGGGAGGTAAAAATGACAGAATTTACGAAGGCTGATATTAAGACAGCAGAAACTTCCGAAGACAAATCTTACGGGAAATTTGTAGTAGAGCCTCTGGAGCGCGGATACGGTATTACCCTGGGTAATTCTCTGAGAAGAGTTTTACTCTCCTCGCTCAAGGGCGCCGCTATTACAGCCGTCCGTGTGGATGGCATTTATCACGAGTTTTCTACGGTTAAGGGTGTAATCGAGGATATGACCGAGATCATCCTGAACCTCAAGGGAATCCGCGTGAAGATGCACCAAGATGGTCCTAAAACAATTTATTTAAACAGCGAAGAGGGTACAAGCGGTGTGTTGACCGCCGGTGATATTGTACATGACGAAGAAGTCGAGATTATGAATCCCGAACACGTCATTTGCACCCTGAACGGCGAAAACAGAGTTTTCATGGAGTTCACGGTAAATACCGGTCACGGCTACAATACGGCTGAACAAAACAAGACCGCTAAGCAGTCTATCGGTATCATTCCGATTGATTCCATTTTCACCCCCATTGTGAAGGTGAATTACAGCGTCGAGAACACCCGTGTCGGCCAGAATACCGATTACGACAAGCTGACTTTGGAAGTAATGACGGATGCTACCGTCACCGCCGAAGAAGGCTTGAGCCAAGCTTCAAAAATCCTCATTGACCACTTGACCTTGTTTACGGATTTAAGTGCTCTGGGTGAAGAGCAGCTCGAGGAGCCTGAAGAGGAAGAAGAATACGACGAGACCTACGATATGGTCATCGAAGATATGGACTTCTCGGTCAGGACTTATAACTGCCTTAAGAGAGCCAACATTAACACCATTGGCGACCTGGTAGAGCGTACAGAAGAAGACATGATGAAGGTCCGTAACCTGGGCAAGAAGTCTTTGGAAGAAGTCACCGGCAAGTTAGAAGAAATGGGCCTCTCTTTGGCCGAATCTTCGGAAGAATAGGTCTTTAAACTAGGCCTTTAATGAGAAGAATAGTTTAGAAACGTTACAGGAGGAAATTTATGTCTGGACACCGCAAATTAGGTTTTAAGACCAGTCACAGACTGAGTGTTTTAAGAAACTTGACGACCCAGCTGATTGTGGCGGGCCACGTCGAGACTACCGTTACCCGGGCTAAAGAAGTGCAGAAAATTGCCGAGCAGCTCATTACTGATGCTGTCCGGGAGCACGATAATTTTACGACAAAAGAAATTTTGACCTCGAAGGCTAAGTTAGACGCCAAGGGCAAAAAGGTTTTGAAGGAAGAGACTTCCAAGGCCGGTAATACCTTCTACAAGGTAGACCGCGAGCTCAAGACCGAAGATGTCCAGGTAGACGATCCTTCCCGTCTGCAAGCCAGACGTAAGGCTATGCAGTGGCTGGTCAAAACCAAGGATGAGAATGGTCAGGTTATTAATCCTACCAACGTCCTGTTCAATGATGTAGCCCCTCGCTATGTGGATCGCAAGGGCGGTTATACCCGTATTATTCCTTTGGAGACCAGAAGAGGAGACGCTGCCTTGAAGTGTCGCTTGGAACTTATCTAAGGCACGTGATCTTTTTGGCTTAGAAGACTGGGTCAGGTGTTTCTCCTGGCCCTTTTTTTAATCTCAAAGGATAGGGAGATCTTTGATTTGGATAGGGCTAATACTTTAATTAATGTATCGGAAGTGTCCTATACCTATGACATGGGCACACCGGAGGCTTTGGATGCGGTCAAGGCGGTTTCTTTTAAACTGGAACCGGGCCAGCACCTGGCTATTTTAGGTCGCAACGGATCGGGCAAGTCTACCTTGTCCAGGCTCCTGAACGGCCTCTTGTTGCCCAGCGAAGGCCGGGTCCTGGTTTTAGATATGGATACCCGCAAGGAAGAAGATATTTGGCCTATCCGCTCTCAGTTGGGCATGGTTTTCCAAAATCCCGACAATCAGATTGTGGCAACCACCGTAGAAGAAGATGTTGCTTTCGGTTTGGAGAATTTGGGTGTTCCCGGTGACCTCATGGTCCAAAGAGTTCAGATGAGTTTGGAGCAAGTAGGTTTATGGGATTATAGAGAGAGCCAGCCGGCCGATCTTTCCGGCGGCCAAAAGCAGAAACTAGCGGTTGCCGGTGTCTTTGCCATGCAGCCGTCTTGCATTATCTTAGATGAAGCGACCTCTATGCTGGACCCTAGAAGTCGGAATGAACTTCTGGACTTGCTGGAGCGGATGCGGCAAGAAGAAAATATCAGCATTATCAATGTGACCCACCACATGGATGAGGTCTTACACGCGGACCATGTCTTGGTCATGCATGAAGGCCGGGTGGTTTTATCCGGTAAACCCTCCGAGGTCTTTTATGAAGCCGACTTAATTAAGTCTCTGGGGCTGGACGTTCCGGCCTATGTGGAAGTGACCTTGTCTTTGGCCAAGTATCTCAAGAAAGATATTCGTGTTAAGGATATCGAAAGTCCCGAACGAGCCTCTGAGTATATAAAAGACATTTTAACCGGCCTCAGCGCACAAGATCTGAAAAATTTGGAAGCTTACAAAGACCGGTCTGATATATTAAGTCACAAAGCACTCTATGCGAAAATCCAGCAAGTGGATTCCGAAGAAGAGGCCGTACTGAAGGTTAAGAATTTAAGCCATGTGTACCACCGAGGCCGCTTAGACCAGATACATGCCATCCACGATATCAGCTTTGACTTGAAAAAAGCGGAGTTTTTGGGCATTGCGGGCCATACCGGGTCGGGCAAGTCTACCTTGATTCAGCACTTGAACGGTCTGATTCCGGTCCAGGAAGGGTCCATTGAAGTTTTGGGCCTAGACGCCACGAAAAAAGAAAATATCCCCGCCATCCGTAAGAAGGTCGGCATGGTATTCCAATACCCCGAACAGCAGCTTTTTGCCGAGACCATTCTGGATGACGTATCGTACGGACCCAAGCGCTTAGGGATGTCCGAAGAAGAAGCCAGGCAGAGCTCTTTGGACGCCTTGGCCATGGTTGGTCTTCAAGACATAGAGACCGACCGGTCTCCTTTTGAATTATCCGGAGGCCAGATGCGGCGAGTAGCCATTGCCGGAATTTTGGCCATGAAGCCGGAGATATTGATATTGGACGAACCGGCCGCGGGTTTGGATCCCCAGGGCCGAGATGAGATTTTTACGACCTTGAAGGCACTCCAGGCCAAAGGGGTCAGCATTATTTTCGTGTCGCATTCTATGGATGACCTGGCCCGTTTGGCAGACCGCATTATGGTCTTGAAGCAAGGCCGCTTGCAGGCGCTGGACACAGTCGACAAGATATTTTCCGACAGTCGTCTGGTTACGGAAAATGACTTATCCGTCCCCCAGGTCATGCTTTTCGCTGACCGAATCAGGAAGGGGATTTTTCCGGAGTTGGATAATAGGCTTTTTAGACCGGAAGATTTGCTTTACCGTATTTGCCAAGAGGCACTCCGAGGAGCTTCTAGAGGAGGTTCTAAATGAATAGTTTGACTCTGGGCAATTACTATCCGGGGAATTCGCTATTACATAAAATAGATCCCAGAATCAAGTTGTCCTTGTCTCTGGTTTTTATGATTGGCATCTTTTTTCTGGATAAGCCCTTATCTTTGGGTGTTTATGCTTTGGGCATTTTGGTCCTTATCCTGATTTCTCGAATTGATGCACTTACCATCCTAAAGCAGGTTCGCCCTGTTATCTTTTTCTCCATCTTTGCCTTTATCATTAATATCTTTTCAGTCCCGGGTGATGTTTTGGCCCGTCTGGGCCCTTTGCAAATCACCAGAGAGGGTCTTATAACAGGCTTCTTGATGATGTCTCGCCTTATACTCCTGGTAATAGGCTCATCCTTGCTGATGACCTTGACGACTACCTCTTTACTGTTGGCTGATTCCATCGAATCTTTGCTGAGCCCGCTTAAGGTCGTCAAGGTGCCGGTCCACGATATAGCCATGATGATTTCGATAGCGCTTCGCTTTATTCCGACTTTAGCCGATGAAGCCGACAAGATTATGAAAGCTCAATCGGCTAGGGGAGCGAACTATGATACGGGGAAATTTTTCGACCGTATCAAGGGTATGGTCACCATTTTAATCCCGCTCTTTGTTTCCGCTATTAAAAGGGCTGAAGATTTGGCCGTGGCCATGGAGTCCAGATGCTATAGGGGAGACATGGAAAGAACCAAATATAAACCCCTCAAGCTCCAAACCCGTGATATCGTCTTCCTGATTGTGGCTCTCCTCTTTATGACCGGCGTCTTGCTCATTCAATTTCTGCTTTAATGAAAGCCCGAAAGGATAGAAATTTGACAGCACAACAAGAACACAGGCGTATTAAACTGGTCACAGAGTACAGGGGGACCCGTTATGCGGGCTGGCAGTACCAGGATAACGCCCTTACAGTCCAGGCGGCCTTGGAGAAGGCCTTGTCCGAGCTTTTGAAGCGTCCGGTTAAGCTTATTGGTTGTTCCCGGACCGATGCCGGTGTTCACGCTCTAAATCATGTCAGTCACTTTAACGGTGCCTGCCCGGTACCATTGGACAAACTGCCGCTGGCCCTGATTCCTTTTTTGCCTTCAGATATAGCCGTGAAAGAAGCTATAGAAGTCAATGAAACTTTTCATGCCCGTTTTTCGGCCAAAGGTAAGTCTTATTTTTACCAAGTATGGAATAAGCCGTACAGGTCGGCCCTTCTAAGTCCTTACACCTACCATGAACCCCGTGATTTGGACTTGGGAGCTATGCAAGAAGCTTGTAAGCATTTTATCGGCACCCATGATTTTGCGGGTTTTATGGCGACCGGCTCACAGGCCAAAACCACCGTCCGAACCATCTATGATTTGCATATAGAAATCCCGCAAGACGGCCTGATTCAAATTAGGATTCACGGAGACGCTTTCCTCTACAACATGGTCCGCATCATTGCCGGTACGTTACTTTATGTCGGTCTGGGAAAAATTAATGCTTCCGAAATAGAAGCTATCATTGCGTCCAAAGACCGCAAGAAAGCCGGTAAGACCCTGGAAGCCAAGGGCCTTTTCCTAGAAAGGGTGTATTATTAAGCCTAAGCCTAATTAGTGCTATAATTATCAAGATATGACTTTTTACTCGAGGAGAGAACGGAAAGGAAATTAATATGGAATATAAACATATTAGCCAAAACAAGACCATGTTGACCGACTACTACGAACTGACCATGTCCCAGGCCTATTTTAACCAGGGCCTCAAGGACACCATCGCTTACTTCGACATCTTCTTTCGCAAGGTACCGGACGGCGGAGGCTATGCCATTATGGCAGGCTTAGAGCAGGCCATCAGCTATGTGGAAAATCTGCATTTTACTGAGGAAGACCTGGAGTTCTTAAGGCAGACCGGTGATTTCTCGGAGGACTTTTTGGCCTATCTGAGAGACATGGAGTTTTCCTGCGATATTTGGGCCATCCCCGAAGGTACACCGATTTTCCAAGGTGAGCCTATCTTGAAGGTCAGAGGTCCTATTATTCAAGCTCAGATTATTGAGACTATGCTCCTTCTTACCATTAACCACCAATCCCTTATTGCGACCAAGTCGTCGCGTATCGTGAGCCAGGCAGCCGGCCGTCCCGTTATGGAGTTCGGTGCCAGGAGAGCACAAGGGTCTGATGCGTCCGTTCTCGGAGCCAGAGCAGCCTATATCGGCGGCGTAGCGTCTACGTCATGTACCCTGGCCGGCGAGATTTTCGGCATCCCCTTGTCCGGGACCATGGCCCACAGCTTTGTTCAGCTACACGATTCGGAATTCGAATCCTTTAAGGCCTATGCCGAATCCTATCCGGATAACACGGTTCTTTTGATTGATACTTATAATGTATTAGAGTCCGGTCTTCCCAATGCTATACGTACGGCCAAAGAGGTATTGGAACCTATGGGTAAGAGGCTTAAGGGTGTCCGTATTGACTCCGGCGATATTACTTATCTAAGCCAGGCATGCCGCAAGGTTTTGGACGAAGCGGGTTTAGAAGATTGCAATATTGTAATCAGTAACTCTCTAGACGAATACATCATCCGCGAAATCTTAATCCAAGGGGCCAAAGTGGATTCCTTTGGTGTAGGCGAAAGGCTCATTACATCCAAGAGTGAACCGGTTTTCGGTGGCGTTTATAAACTGTCTGCTGTAGAGGACGAAGACGGTAAGATTGAACCTCGTATGAAGATTTCTGATTCGGTCGTTAAAATTACCAATCCCGGCTCTAAGTCACTTTACCGCTTTATCGATAATAAGACAGGCAAAGCCGTAGCCGACCTGATTACGTTGGCCGATGAAAAAATTAATTCGGACCACCCCTATGAACTCTTCGATCCCGAAGCAACCTGGAAGCGCCAGACCGTTATGGACTATACCCTGGTTCCATTACTGAAACCTATTTTTCAGGGAGGGAAGCTGGTCTATGACCTGCCTACGATTGAAGAAATAAGAGACTATTCTAAAGAACAGATGAAGACCTTGTGGCCCTCTGTGACTCGTCTGGATAACCCTCATATTTATTATGTAGACTTGTCACAGAAATTGTGGGACCTCAAGCATCAGATTTTGTGTCAACCTAAGAAACACTAAGGAGGAAGATGGATGGCCTATAAAGGAATAATTACCATGGAATCCGGCAAGACCATGAACTTCGAACTCTTGCCTCAATATGCACCGGAGACCTGTGAGAACTTTGTGAAGCTGATAAAAGAAGGCTTTTATGACGGCTTAATCTTCCACCGTGTCATCAACGGTTTTATGATTCAGGGTGGTTGTCCCGACGGTACCGGCACGGGCGGACCGGGTTATCAGATTAAGGGCGAGTTTAGATCAAATGGCTTTCCCAATGACCTGGCCCATACCAGGGGCGTACTGTCTATGGCCAGAGCCATGGATCCTGACTCGGCCGGTTCGCAGTTCTTCATCATGCATCAGGATGCCCCGCACTTAGACGGAGACTATGCCGCCTTCGGCCGCTTGACTTCCGGCTTGGACGTCTTGGACGAAATTGCCACGACACCTACCGACTGGTCGGACCGTCCTATTGAAGAGCAGAGGATTAAATCAATTACGATGACCCAAATCGGTGAAGCAGATCTTACGGCAGATTCGGATTCTACGGACCGGGAAAGGTTTTATATTACTACCCCTATCTACTATCCCAGCGATAAGCTTCATATAGGCCACGCTTATTCCACGGTAGCGGCCGATACTTTGGCCCGCTATCAGCGCCTCAAGGGTAAGGACGTCATGTTCCTGACCGGTATGGACGAACATGGCCAGAAAATTCAGGATGTGGCGAAAGAGGTGGGCATGGAGCCTCAGGCCTATGTCGACAAAATGGCAGTGGGTATTAAGGACCTATGGTCTTTGATGAATATCAGCTACGACCGCTTCATCCGCACGACTGACGCTCATCACGAAAAGGCTGTCCAAGAGATTTTCCAAAAGCTTTACGACCAAGATGATATCTACCTGGGGGCTTATGAAGGCTGGTATTGCACGTCCTGTGAGGCCTTCTGGACCGAGGCCCAACTAAACGAAGGCAAGTGCCCTGACTGTGGCGGTCCTGTGACTTTGACCAAAGAAGAATCTTACTTTTTCCGTTTAAGTAAGTATGAAGAGGCTTTGAAGAAACTCTTTCAAGAGCGGACTGACTTCCTCCAGCCGGAATCCTCTCGTAAGGAGATGATGTCTTTCTTGGACCAGGGCCTGGAAGATATTGCCGTTTCCAGGACATCTTTTGATTGGGGGGTACAGGTTCCTTTTAACCCCAAGCACGTCATTTATGTCTGGATTGACGCTTTGTCGAACTATATTACGGCTCTGGGCTATCCGGAAGATCAGGACGGCGACTTCTCACATTACTGGCCTGCAGATATTCATCTCATGGCCAAAGAAATCGTCCGCTTCCACACTATTATTTGGCCCGCTATTTTGCTGGCCCTGGATTTACCTCTGCCCAAGCATGTCTTTGCCCACGGCTGGCTCTTATTGAATGACTCCAAGATGTCCAAGTCCAAAGGCAATGTCGTGGACCCAGTGGTCTTGAGTGAACGCTACGGTGTGGACAGCTTGCGGTATTTCCTCTTAAGAGAAGTGCCCTTCGGCCATGACGGTAACTTCACCAATGAAGCTCTGGTTGAGCGGATTAATTCGGATTTGGCCAACGACCTAGGAAACCTCCTAAGCCGCACCACGGCCATGGTTCATAAATATTTTGAGGGTTCTCTGCCCGACGAAAGAAAAGCCGATCCGTTAGACGCCGAGATTGAAGCTTTGGCCAAAGAAACAGCACAAGAAGTCGACCAATATCTGGAAGCCATGCAATTTAGTTTTGCCCTGGCCTCTATCTGGAAGTTTATCGGCCGCTGCAACAAATATATTGATGAGACCCAACCCTGGGTTTTGGGTAAACAAAAAGACGAAAGACCCGAAGATGCCGCCCGCCTGGCAAGGGTCTTGGCGAATCTCTTGGAAGCCTTGCGCCTGGTCGGTGTTTTACTGACACCCTTCATGCCGGAGACATCCGAAGCCATTTTGGACAGGCTCCATGTGGACCCGGCCCATCGCTGGGATACATCTTTTGCGGACTTCAAGACTGCCGAGCCGATTTTACCGGGAGAGCCTTTGTTTCCACGCTTGGATATGAAAGAAGAGATTGCCTGGTTGGACGGTGAGTTAGCTAAGCACATGGCCCAGGCCAAAGCCAAGGCCGAGGCGGAGGCAAAGAAAGCGGAGCCGGCTAAGCATAAAGAAGAAATCGTCTACGACCAGTTTGAAGCCATGGAATTCGTTGTGGCCCAAGTCCTTAGCTGCAAGAAAGTTGAGAAGGCCGACAAACTCTTAGAGTTCAGCCTGGATATTGGCGAAGAAGAGCCCCGAACCGTTGTCTCGGGTATTGCCATGGCCTATCGTCCGGAGGATTTAGTGGGACGCAAGGTCGTCTACCTGGCCAATCTCAAGGCCCGCAAAATCCGTGGTGTCATGTCGCAAGGCATGATTCTGTCGTCCGAGGATCCAGATGGCCGCTTGGCCCTGTTGGAAGTCGATGACTCCATGCCGGCCGGTGCGACGATTACTTAAGACAAAACGGAGCAAAAATATTACATGTACTTTGATACGCATACCCACTTGAACGACCGGCCTTTTACTGAGGACTTGGATGCTTATATCGCCAGGGCCAAAGTGGCCGGTGTCAAGCGAATGAACCTGGTCGCCTATGACCTGCCTTCTTCTGTGCGAGCGGTAGATTTGAGCCGCGACCGTGACGGTCTTTATGCCGTTATCGGTATTCATCCTCATGGTGCGGATAGCTGGAACGAGGAAGCAGCTGAGACCTTGACTCGTCTGGCACGTGAGCCCCGGGTGGTCGCCATAGGTGAAATCGGTTTGGATTACCATTTCGATGACAGGCGCTCGGATGAGGTTCAGGCCCGGGCATTTTGCGGACAAATGGACTTGGCTTATGCCTTGGATCTCCCGGTGGTCATCCATGCCCGAGACGCTGACCGAGATATCTATGATTTAGTGAAGACTAAGAAAGAAAAGGGCAAATTAAGAGATTTGCCCGGCGTTTTTCATTGCTATTCTTCAGACCTGGATTTGGCCGATAAGTTATTAGACTTGGGTTTTTATCTGGGCTTTGATGGGCCGGTTACCTTTAAGAACGGCAAAGAAAATTTGGCCGTGGCATCGGCTATCCCTTTGGACCGCCTGGTTTTAGAAACCGATTGTCCCTATCTGGCCCCTGTCCCTAAGAGAGGTTCTACCAATGAGCCTTCTTTCCTGCCTTTTATAGGCCAAAAAATTGCCCAAGCCAGAGGTATGAGCGAAGAGAATTTGGCCAGGCAAACAATGGAAAACAGTCTGAAACTATTCGGCATCGAGCCTTAAATCCGGGTAAAATTCTTGCATGAGCGTTAGTGAGAAGATTATAATTAACACTTGCTAACGGATTGGAGAAGCTTATATGCTTAGAAAGAACACAACTATTTTTATAAAGAGTCTGGGCCTTTTTCTGGTCTGTCTTTTCCTTTTGGTTTCTTGTCAGAAAATAGCCCCGCCTTTTACGGAGCCTACGACCGAGAAAAGTTCAACCACCACAAGTACCGTTTCTTCGGAGATGACTACAAGTTCGAGCCCGGCAAATACATCGGAAACAACGCAACCGACGGAGACGACTCGTGAAACGACGACCGTGCCGACTACATCGGCTACGACAACGGCACCGACAACTTCAGAAACAACGGCCGCGCCGACCGAGAAGCCCAGCCAAGCTCCCAGCACAGCAGCACCTGCTGAGGGAGCTTATGCCAATGAACCTCCCTTGTCCGACCCCAAGGACGCTTCTTACTTTAAAGATGCCGTCTTTGTCGGCGGATCCAGAACACAGGGCCTCATGCTGTACGGTTCGCTTTATGATGCCGACTATGTAGCCGGCAAAGGCCTGGACGTGTCGGATTATTTCGACCAGGCTATTCGCATTAACGGTCAGGATATAACGGCCGACCAATACATGACCAATCGGTCCGGAGCCTATAAAGATATCTATCTTTCTTTCGGTATTAATGAATTAGGCTGGCCTGTCGATAACTTTATTACTTACTATAAGAACGTTATTGAATCGGTTAAGGCTTCACATGGTGCTGCTTCTATTTATGTAGAGGCTATCTTGCCGACGGACCATTCGCAAGACGGCAGTGACTATTTGAGTAACGCCAATATTAAAATGTTCAACGCCCGCCTTGCCCAGCTGAGCGCGGAAGAGGGAATCTATTTCCTGAATCCCACCCCGGCTCTGGTGGATCAGTCCGGCGCCATACCCGATGGCGTCTCCGCTGACGGTATTCATTATGATCGAGAATATGTTGAAAAATGGCAATACTATATTCAAACCCATGTGGCATAATAAATTGAAACAAGGGAGGTAGCCTATGTTTGCTAAAACCACACGCAAAAATGCCTTAATAGCGCTCGTATTGAGCTTCGTGTTTTTCTTATCGGCCTGCGGATCTAAGGACGCTACATTGAAACCCGGCTTAGACTTAGACAGTTTGGGTCAGCAGTTGATGACGCAAGTCGAGTTTAAAGACCCGGACCTTAAGCCTCTGGACGATAAAATCTGGAACCGTTATGTGGACCAGGTAGACAGCAGCTGGCTCAATAATCACCTTGTCATTGCCGGAGGCGGTATGGTCGCCGAAGAGATTTGCCTTTTTGAGGCCGTTGATGAGGCCAAAGCTGAAGAAGTCGAGAAGGCTATGAAAGAGCGTTATGAATACCTCAAGACCAGTTTCGGTAATTACACGCCCGAAGAACTTAAGAACCTGGAAGCACCTGTCCTGAAGAGGGTAGGCCCCTACGTTTTCAGTGTTATCTCGGCTCAGAACGAGAAAGTAGAAACCGTCATCGACCAGTGGATTAAAGACCAACAATAGTCCATGGCCTTTAACACCCCTATTTTTCTGCTGCTATTTTTTCCTCTGAACCTAGGCCTCTTTTATTTACTACGCCTAGGTTCTAAGCCTGTGGGAAAAGTTTATCTCATAGCGCTTAGTTTTATTTTTTATGCATGGGGAGAAGCTAAATTCTTCCTGCTTTTACCGGCTCTCTTATGCATAAACTATATAGGACTTTATTTTTCTCCTAAGTTAAAGAAGAGTCCGGCCAAAGTCTTACGTTTTTTTCTTATTGTGCTGGATTTGGCGGCCCTTATCTGGGGTAAATACGGCTTAGACCGTTTGCCTCTGGGCCTGTCTTTTTTTGTCTTCCGACTGATATCGGCTGTGATAGATCAGGCCCATGATGAGAGAGTTGTTTCATTACTAGATTACAGTCTATATATTGTTTTCTTCCCTCAACTTATATCGGGTCCCATCGCTCGTTATGATGCTTTTACGAAGGCACTGCAGAGCTGGCAGCCGCAATTTTCCGATGTGCTACCCGGCCTCCGACGTTTTATCCCAGGTCTCTTTATTAAAGTTCTCATCGCGGATCCTTTGGCCCAAGCCAGATTGGATCTTCTTAGTTACAGAGGGAGCGGAGCTTATGAAGCTTGGCTCATGGTCTTACTTTATAGCCTTTATCTCTATCTGGACTTTGCCTCCTACAGCCACATGGCCATAGGGCTCAGTCAAATGTACGGCCTACCGGCTCCGGAGAACTTTAATTTACCCTATCTGGCAAAAAACATTACGGATTTCTGGCGGCGTTGGCATATGAGTTTGTCGTCCTTTTTCCGTGACTATGTCTACATTCCCCTGGGCGGTAACCGCAAAGGCAAGGGGCGCCAAATCTTAAACATACTCATTGTGTGGGCCTTGACCGGTCTTTGGCACGGGTCAAGCTTGAACTTCCTCTTATGGGGGCTTTATTACGGAATTTTACTTTTGCTGGAGAAGTTCTCCCTGGCCAAAGTATTGGAAAAAATGCCTGTTTTTTTACAGCGCCTCCTAACTTTCTTTCTGGTTTCCATGGGCTGGGTGCTATTTGCCTTCCCTAAGAAAACGGAACTGTTCGATTTTGTGGCAAGGCTATTCGGGTCAAAAGGTGCGGGCGGCAGCTACGCACTTTACACCCTGTTAAATTACGGTTTAGTCCTGGTCTTGGGCTTGATCCTTGCTTTCGGGCTAGGGAAGAAGCTTCAGGATAGCTACCGGAATTCCTCTTTGTCTCAAAAAAAGCCCATCCGAGCCATTCGTTTCGTTTTGACAGCAGGACTTTTTATCTTAAGTATGGCCTATATCATTGACCAAAGTTTTGCATCCTTTTTGTATTTTCAATTTTAGAGGAGGACCTTGCGGATGAAGAAAAATCAAAGTAAAGAAATACCGCAGAAGCAAGAGACCCCGCCTGCCAAGGCAGCGTCTTTTGGAGCCGTCCTCTTCCTTCTGGTTCTCTTGGGCTTGGGTTTATGGACCGTCCTTTCTAAGGAACGGGATTTTTCCGCTGTAGAGAGAAGACCCTTGGCCAAACGACCCGTCTTCAGCTTATCTAAAGTCGGTGAAGGGATCTACCAGGCCGACTATGAGGCTTATTTGTCTGACCAGTTCCCTTTAAGAAGTCAGGCTTTGGCCTTAAAGGCCGAGTTTCAAAAGGCTATCGGTAAGTTCGATAATTCCAGGGTTTATTTCGCCAAAGACGATAGTCTGATTGAGAAGAGAACCCAACTCGATTGGCAAAAACTGGATCGGAACTTGCTGGATATGGATGCCTTCTCGGAACAATTCCTCAAGCAAAAACCCGAGGCTCGAATTACTTATCTTATTGCGCCTACACAAGCCGGCGTCTATCCGAATAGACTCCCTTACAGAGCTGTCGAAGCAGACCAGGCGGAGGGGATGGCTGCCTTAAGGAGCAAACACCAAAGAGACGACCTTCTCTATCCGGATCTCTTGGAAGGCCTTCGCGGCAGTAATCAGCAAGACCTTTATTTTAAGACCGACCATCATTGGACCCAGAAAGGGGCTTTGGAAGCCTATAAGATTTATAAAATGGCTTTGGGCGAAAAAGAAAGTCTGAACCGGGATTTAGAAATATTCGGCCAAGCTCAGGTGCTGAGCCAAGACTTTCACGGGACTACTTATCAGAAGGCTCCGGCCAGGACCATTCCCGGCGACAAGCTGGACGCTTTTACTTGGCCCGACTTAGACCAGGTCCAAGTTTATGACGGTCAAGGCAATCAACTAGATCAAGGTCTTTATAAAAAAGAAGCTTTGACTTCCACCGATGCTTACGAATATTTCCTGGGCCCTAACCGAGACCTGTTACAAATTAAAACAGCTAATGAAAACGCGGATCGGGGAACGCTTCTTTTGGTCAAAGATTCCTATGCCAACGCCTTTGTGCCTTTCTTAACTATGGACTACAGGCAAATTATTGTCTTAGATTTGCGCTATGTGAAAGAGGCTTTGGCCGACATCCTAGACCGCTATGAACCCGATGATTTGATGTTTCTCTATAATATCGGTACTTTCTCGGAGGAGAATGCCACGTATAAGTTATTGGACTAAGTAGGCCCCAGGGGGTATTATTAGCCAAAGCACAGAAGAGGAATCACGAGTCATGGCAGTTACGATCAAAGATATAGCAAAGAAGGCCGGGGTATCTTATTCTACCGTTTCCAGAGCACTTAACGATTTAGACACGGTTAATGCGGATACGAAGAAACTGGTTTTGAAAACAGCTGAAGAGCTGGGCTACGTTCCCAATACCTCGGCGGTAAACCTCAAGACCCGGCGATCGAATATGCTGGGGGTCTATTTTTCTACAATTAACAACATGTCTTCTCCTGTGGTCCTACACAGTGTTTTGACCGGTGTCTATGATGTGGTCCGGAACAAGTACAATGTGGTGGTTAAGGGTATTGATTTTCATGTGCCCGGCAGCCTCAACCCCAGCTTTTTGGACGGTATCATCCTGATTTCGCAAAGAGATGAGGACAAGGCCTTTATGGAAGAAGCCAGAAAAAAACATATTCCCCAGGTTATCGTCAACCGGACGCCGCCCTTTCCCATGGACGCAGTCCTGACCAATGAAAGAGAAGCGGTTCGGACGGCTATGGATTATCTTTTGGAGAAGGGACACCGCAAAATTGCAGTGTTAGAAGGCCCCTCTCATCTGTATTCGACCAAGCAGCGCCACCAAGGTTGGGTGGAGTCGGTCCAAAATCACGGCTTATCCGAGAAAGATTTCCAATTCTGGGAAGGTACTTACCGTTTTGAGAGTGGTTATGGCTTGGCGGCGGAGATTTTGGCCAAAGAACCTACAGCGCTTTTATCTTTTAATGACGACATGGCCTTCGGTGTCGAGCGCTACATGACGGAGCAAGGTAAGACCATCCCCAAAGACCTGTCGATTGTCGGTTTCGATAACTGGAACCGGGCCATCTATACGTCTATGGACCTCACCACGGTGGATAGGAATATGTATAATCTGGCCCAAGAAGCCTGTAGGCTCTTATTAGACCGAGTGGAATCTTCGGATCCTTTTGAAGCTCCGACCAAGACGATTTATTTGAACGCCCCCTTGATTGAAAGATCTTCTGTCCTGGATTTAAATTAGGACAGTACCTCGTTCCTTTGTCCGGCAGGAAAATCGAAATAGTCTATATAATTTTCTAATTGATAGGCTTCCGGCATTGCATCTAAGCGGTCGGCCCAGGCCACTCTTTCGGAATTTTGGCTACCCGGCCCTTCATTAGCCCATTCTTCATAGCATGACTTTTCCCGGGATTCTTCTTTGTTCCAGTCGTGCCAGCCTTGAGAATACAGGCCCTTATCTAAATAAGACTTAAGAAAGGCTGTTTTAGCGTGGTCTCGCCAAGGACGCCCCAGATAATAATGGGGCTCTTCTATGAAATCGCGATTTTCCACCCGGCAGGCATGGAAGATAAAGCCGTAAGTTGCTCCGGGAGGCGTAGAGGCAGCCGTAACATAGCCTCGGCCGGCTTTTATAAGGCATTCTTCGAAATAGGCGGCACCGCTTCCGAAGATAAAGTCTACACCGCCTTCAATTTTGCACCGATAGAAAATATTGGCGTTTTCTTCCCGCTTGCTCCAAGCTTCGCTGCCTAAAAAGCCTTTTTTTTGTATGGCCTTTTCCGGCAGAGGAGCCAAGAAGAGCGTATCCTGGTCACCGATAAGGACGCAGTCTTTAATGAGGGCACGTTGTACATTTAAGGCCAAAGCGATGGCCTGGCCTACTGCTTTACCCGGTCCTGCCAGATTTTCGATACTGAGATTTTCCAGAATCAGAGTCTTGCCGTCTATATATAAGGTAGGGGTTCGGAAGGTCCCGAGCTTTTCACCCCGGCTATCCAAATCTTCGGCACCGTCCTGCCAAACGATTCTGGTATCTTCAGGCTTTTGGCCCGTACCTTTAATAATGATATGGTCTAAATCCAGAGAAAGCTTCTCGCGATAGAGGCCGGGGGAGAGGAGCAGGCAGTAGATTTTATTGGGCTCTTTCTTCGCATTTTTTTGTTTCTCTTTTATGCGACTTAAAGCCTCTGTTAGGGTCTTACAACTTTTGTCAGAGCCGATGTAAATCGTTTCTTCCATAAAAGGACCACCTTTCTTTTTAGCAAACGTCTTCATAAAACGGTAAACTTTTTACGAATTCTCGTTTTTAGTCTTGAATCTTTCCTTAAACTATCTTATCATTGTCCTGCTTTAATGAGAATTATTCCGACGATACACGCTTTAAAAGTAACCTTTAGTTTTTGGACAAGCAGAAATAGCAGCACGAAATAAGCGCATTTTGTGCTTGATAACAATGGATCGACTGAAAACCTGTAGAACATGCACAGTACATATTAAACTTGTTCTATGTTAAACTACAAAAGCCGACAGTTTCAATATTTTTTACGAATCATTGCAAACGATATCATTAATTGTGAGGACATGAGCATGGAAAATGTAGATGCGACAAAAGTGAGAAGAAAAAAGAAGGAAAAACCTCAAGCGGAGCTTACCTATGTGCAGAAAATAAAGCTGACACCAATGGGTTATGTCTTCCAGTTTATCAATGGACTCTTTCTAACACTTTTCGCTTTGGCATGTTTGATTCCATTCTTAAATGTCATCGGAACTTCTTTTGCAACAACTAAGGAAGTGCTCCTAAGAGATTTCATTATAATCCCTCATAGTTTTTCTCTTTCGGCTTACCGTTATGTTTTTTCTACACCGACTGTTACCAGGGCTATTGGAGTTTCGGTTTTTGTGACCGTGGTAGGAACTGCACTAAGCCTCTTAGTCACATCTCTTATGGCCTATGGCCTTTCCAGAACTTATCTTTATGGTCGCCGCGTTCTGAATTTCCTGGTTCTCTTTACCATGCTGTTTAGCGGCGGTATGATTCCAAGCTTTCTAATCGTCAGTAATCTGAAACTTACCAATACCCTTTGGGCTTTGATTATACCTAGTACAGTAAGTGCCTATAATATGATAATTATGCGAAACTTCTTCCAGGGGATTTCTCCTTCGTTAGAGGAAGCAGCTAAAATTGATGGAGCCAACCACCTGCAAATCTTCGGCCGGGTCATGCTGCCCTTATCTAAAGCCAGTTTTGCTACCATCGGTCTCTTTTACGCCGTTACCTACTGGAACACCTATAGATCCGCTATCCTCTATCTGACCGATACGAAGAAGTGGCCTATCCAGGTGCTCTTACGCCAGATTGTCCTGATGTCTTCCGGAAGTGACTTTGACACCGGTTCGGTAGAAGTGGTTCCCCCTTCACAATCCGTTCGTATGGCCGTCATCGTTGTGGCCACGCTTCCCATCTTGTTGGTCTACCCCTTCATCCAGCGCTACTTCATCCACGGTGCCATGTTAGGGTCTGTTAAGGGCTAAAGGCAAAGGCTAGAAGAAGGAGAGATTGCTATGACATCCGCAACCGACAATAAAGTTAAAAAAGTCCAGAAGGTCAAAAAGGTTAAACCCATAAAGAAAAAGGGCCGCTTGGCAAACGAGTTTAAACAGAACTGGCTCTTATATCTGATGATTCTGCCGGGCTTACTCTATTTCCTGATTTTCAAATATGCTCCCATGGGCGGCCTGGTTATTGCCTTTCAGAACTATTTCCCCTTCCTGGGTATTAAAGGCAGTCAGTGGGTAGGCTTGGAACACTTCAGACGCTTCTTTAGCTCAGGTGACTTTGCCATGCTGATGCGAAACACTTTGGTCCTTTTCGGTTTGAACTTGGTGTTTGCTTTCCCGGCCTCTATCATTTTGGCTATTGCCTTAAACGAAGTCCGAAATACACGCTTTAAGAAGAGTGTGCAGACCATCGTCTACCTACCTCACTTTATCAGCTGGGTCATTGTTGTTTCGATTTTCTATGTTTTACTTACTACAGAGGGGGGCGCTATTAACAATGTCATAGCTTCAAGGGGTGGAAACAAGATTCCTTTCTTGACAGATCCCAAGTGGTTTAGGCCTCTCTACATTATCCAGGAAATTTGGAAGGGCGCAGGCTGGGGCAGTATTGTCTATTTGGCCTCTTTGACCAATGTAGACCAGCAACTCTATGAGGCAGCGGACCTGGACGGTGCTTCCAGGATGCAGATGATTTGGCATGTGACCTTGCCTAGCATTCGTCCTACCATCATTACCATGTTGATCCTGAAGATTGGTGACGTTTTGGAATTAGGTTTCGAGCACGTTTACGTCATGCTCAACTCGCTGAATCGCGGTGTAGCTGAAATCTTCGACACCTTTGTTTATACCGCCGGTATTACAAATGGTCAGCTCAGCTTCTCTACCGCAGTCGGTTTCTTCAAGTCCATTGTAGGCTTAATCCTGGTGATCTTGGCTAACCGCCTGGCCAAGCGTGTTGGAGAAGACGGCGTATACTAAACATTCTTCACGGTGTCGGAGTTTATTCATTTCCGTAGCCGTGTTGGAATAAACAATTAGGAGGAAAAAGATGAACAAAAGAAAATTTCAGTTCGTAGGTAAAGCCCTTGCTGGGATCATGGCCTTTAGCTTGCTCTTGACGGCTTGCAATAAGGGCTCTGACACCGGTAAGACCAAAGAGTCTGAGTCTTCCAATACTACGAAGACGACTGTTGAAGCTTCCGCAAGCGGATCCGAAACAGATGGTGGTGAGGCAAGCGCCAATGTGGACCGTGATATGATCGATATCTCCTGGATGTCGGTTCTTCACACCGATTCCCCGCCGTCTGATGAGGTCATCGATGCGATTAACAAGTTTGCTAACGTCAATTTGACCTTCCAGTGGATTCCTGCCGCTACCGTTGATGAGCGTATGAACGCTGCTTTGGCAGGTGGCAGCATGGCAGACATTGTTACGATGAACCGTTTGACCAATGCGACACAGCGTGCCGCTTTAGGATCCGGTATCTTCTGGGATGTGGAATCTTATATTAAGGACTATCCTCACCTGGCTGAAACCAGCCAAGAAAGACTTGATTCAGTCAAAGTTAATGGCATGTTATCAGGTGTACCCATTGTAAAACCTGTAGCACGTTATGGTTTAGTTATCCGTCAGGATTGGCTGGATAAGCTGGGGCTGGAAGTTCCTCACACAGTGGAAGAGTTAGAAAAGGTAGCCATGGCTTTCGTTAATGATGACCCGGACGGTAATGGCCAGAACGACACCTATGCTCTGATTGAGCGTAACGAATCCTGGAATGTCTCTTTCCGTCAGGTTGCAGGCTGGTACGGTGCTCCTAATAAATGGGGCGTGACCGAAGAGGGAAAAGTAGAGCCTTGGTTCTTGCACGATGGTTATTATCAGGCTATGGAGCTTTACAAGAAGTTCTATGAAGCCGGTGTGATTAACTCTGACTTTGCTGTTATGGAGAAGAATGACCAGAAGCAAGCAGCGGCTCAAGGTAAGGGCGGTATTGTGATTACCGGTCTTTACGATGCGAGAAACTACTATAACCTGGCTGTTGATCTAGGCTTAGAGGGTGAGATGAAGTGGGCTCTGGTCAACGATATGCATATCGACGGTAAAGAGGTTCGTTCTTTATCCGATACTAACAATGGTGTTGGTGGCGTCTATGCTATGCCGAAATCCGAGGTAAAGGATGAAGCTGCTTTGAAGCGTATTCTCCAGTTCTTAGATGATATGTCTTCCAAGGAAGGCTTCCTCTTGATGACCAATGGTATCGAGGGCGTCCATTATAAGATGGAAGGTAATAAGGTCATTAACTTAGACCAGGAGAAGTGGAAGCAAGAAGTACAGGCTTTAAGCGGCAGCCGTATCAACGAATTAGTTACTTACGAGTTTGATAACGATAACCCCATGGTCCAAGAATCCAATAAGATGATTCTGGGTAACGAAGCCCATGCTGTTTATGACGTATCGCCTCCGCTCCAGAGCAAGACCTACGATACGCTTTACAGTCAGATTGAGAAATTGCCTAAGGATGCTTTCTATAAGTATGTTATGGGTGATTTGACCATGGACGATGTCAAGGCTGAGAATCAGAAGTGGTTAGACCAGGGCGGTCAGCAGATGATTGATGAGTTTACCGCTTCTTATAAAGAACTAAACGGATAGGTTTTATAAATTCTAGTCAAGAGGACTTATCTTGTAATAAAGCTGGTTGTTTCGGAATAGAAAACTGAGGCAACCGGCTTTTCCTATGCAGCTTGAAGATTCAAATAGAAAGGTAACACAAAAGATGACCAAGATAGTTTGGGCCGGCGATTCCACCGTCGCCTTTAATAGTTTTAAGACGTATCCGCAGACCGGTATGGGCCAGGCCTTGCCGCGTTTTCTGAAAAAAGAGATAGGTCTTTTAAATTTAGCCGTGAACGGCCGTTCTACCAAATCCTTTATTGACGAACAAAGAATGGTAGAGGCTTATTTCGCCTTAGAAGAAGAGGATATCTTTCTCATCCAATTCGGCCATAACGATAAGAAAAAAGAAGATCCAACCCGCTATACTTCAGCATATGGCAGCTATCAGGACAATCTAACCAAGTTTGTCAATGTGGCAAGGAATAAGAAAGCTTTTCCTGTACTAGTGACGCCCATTGTCAGGAGAGAGGCTTCGGATGGTGAACTTATGAATACCCACGAAGACTATCCGTCAGCTATGAGGGATTTGGCTGCATCTTTGGATGTACCTTTAATTGACCTAACGGCGCTTTCAAAGAAACTCGTAGAAAGCTACGGGATTGAAAAATCTAAACGTTTTTATATGAATTTTGAAGCAGGGCTTTATCCCAATTATCTACAAGGATTAAATGACAATACCCATTTAAGACCTTGTGGTGCCTTGGTATTTGCTTCTTTACTGGCCAAAGGCCTATGGAATCTGGGAGGGCCTTATCGTGCACTCTTACATGAGTCCATAGTGGCGTGTGATGATCTGGATTACAAAAACTTTTTGGAGAAGTAAATATGCGACAAGATTCTGATAGAAATATAAAAAACGCTCGGGATAATTTATGGATGCCCAATCAGGGTGATGGGACCTATAAGAATCCTATTATTTTTGCTGATTATTCTGACCCGGACCTTATTCGGTGGGGCGATGCTTTTTACCTAACAGCATCCAGTTTTCAGTATACGCCGGGTCTACCCATCTTGAAATCCAAAAATCTGGTGGATTGGGAATTGATCGGTTATGCTTTGGACAAAATTCCCGAAAAAGGCTACGATTCCCCACGCTTTTCATGCGGTGTCTGGGCACCTGCTATACGTGTCCACGATGATAAAGTTTGGATTTTTTATGGTATGCCGGATGAAGGCATCTTTGCCGTGTGGGCCACAGATCCGGAGGGACCTTGGTCCGAACCTATTTTAATCAAGGCCGGCAAGGGCCTTATTGACCCTTGTCCTATTTGGGAGGAGAATGGTGACGCCTATGTGGTACATGCCTATGCCAAGAGTCGAATCGGTTTTAAGAGTGTACTAGGCGTTTTCCAATTCCAAAAAAACGGCCTGCCTTATGATGGACCAGATAAGCTTCTATTTGATGGTCATCCGGAACAATTCACGATAGAAGGTCCAAAGCTATACAAGCGAAACGGTTATTATTATATTTTGGCCCCGGCAGGAGGTGTCGTTACAGGCTGGCAGCTGGCTATGCGGTCCAAGTCTCTTCTGGGTCCTTATGAAATTAAAGAAGTACTCCACCAGGGCCAAAGTTCAGTTAATGGCCCACATCAGGGTGGCTTGGTAGAAGACTTTGCCTCCAAGGCGTATTTTATCCACTTTCAAGACAAGGGTGCCTACGGCAGAATTTGCCTTCTTCAACCGGTCTTATGGGAAGAGGATTGGCCCTTAATGGGGAAAAATGCTGAGCCGGTAGAAGGAGGTCTTATTCCGACCGGAAAGTACGACGAGGACCGGGTTTCATTAAGCCTCCAAGCTTCCGATAGTTTTGCCGGTCCCGCTTTAGGGCTTCAGTGGCAGTGGTCGGCCAATCCGCCTCAGAGTGCCTACCGTTTAGGGGATGAAGAAAAGCCCGGTCTGGAGCTTTATGCTTTGAATATTAGCTCAGATGCTTCCTATAACTTATGGAATAGGCCTCAAGTCTTGTCTCAGAAGCTTCTTTCGCCTGAGCAAAATTTTGAAGTCAGCCTGGACGGTCGGGCTTTGGCCGAAGACAATGCGGCAGGTCTGGTTATCCTGGGTGCATCTTATATGTCGCTTCGCTTAGAAAAAGAAGCGGATGCTTATGTCTTAAGCCTGGTCAGAGCCGACGACAAGGACGAAGAGACGATAATCGAGAGAAGAACTTGGAAGGGTCCCGAGCTATGTATGGGCTTGGATGTTCGGCCGAAAAATCAAAGAGGAGAGGTCTCGGCCCGCTTCTATTACCGGGTAGAAGAAAAGAAGATTTATCTTGAGGCGGAAGAAGTCCTGACCTCCCATACCTGGACAGGGGCCAGAGTGGGTCTTTACGCTGTCAGTAAAGGATCACAGAACACAGGCAAGGCCTTGTTCAGAGATTTTTCGGCAAGGCGTTTAGCGTAATGGCTCTGCATGACCCCAAGCAGATTCGGCATATCCTAGAAAAGGGTGATTTAGAAAAAATCCGGACCTATATGGCCCAAGACCCCCTGATCATGCGTGCTAAGGACCCCGAGGGCAGACCCTGGTCTTACTATGTGGCGGTCAGAGGCAATATGGATCTTATTCGCTGGACGGTTGAGTATTCCAGGGCCGATATGAACGTAGCGGATCAGAAAGGGCGAAGCTTTTTATTTCCGCTTATAAAGTCCGGTTCTTTAGAAGCGGTCCGTTACGGAGTGGAGAGAATCGGCTTAGATCCTGTTCGAGCAGATTTAGATGGTCTTACGGCAGCTGAATATGCTTATAAGTTAGGTTTTAAGGACATCGGAGATTTCTTATGCGCTAAAGCCGCTTTGTCCATTGAGTCCTCCTATAAAAATCCGGTCCGATCAGGCCTTTCGCCCGACCCTTCGCTGGTGCGAGTAGGGGAGGATTACTATATGGTGAATTCTTCCTTTATACATTTCCCGGGTCTTCCTATTTCGCATTCCAAAGACTTAGTTCACTGGAAAACCATAGGCCATGTCTTAGAGGATCCGACCCGTTTGAACTTCGCCGGTTTTGATTCGGGCAGAGGCTTTTGGGCACCTGATATCTCCTACTATGACGGTTGTTTCTATGTGGTTGTAACCCTTCGTTATAATGACGACCATGTTCCAATGCGCCGCCAGGCCGTTTTCAGATCGGCTCAGCCCCAGGGGCCTTATGAAGGTCCCGACTTCTTGGAAGAAGACGGCATAGACCCTTCTATCTTCACGGAAGGTGACAGGCGCTACATGCTTTTGAACCGAGGCTGCCGTATATTTGAAGTCAGCCCCGACTTAAGCCGGCGTCTTTCTCCGACCCGTCTTCTTTATTACGGAGACAGTAAGAGAGCCACTGAAGCACCGCATCTTCTGAAGAAAGATGGTTTCTATTATCTTTTTATGGCCGAAGGCGGAACCGGTATGGGCCACCATATCAATGTGGCCAGGTCGAGACAACTCATGGGACCTTATGAAGCCTGTCCTTATAATCCAATCTTGAAACAAGAAGACCCAAGCGCCCTGGTCCAAAGAGCCGGGCACGGCAAAGCGATAGAAACGCCGGACGGCCGGTGGTACATGCTTTATTTAGCTTCCAGGCAAATCGAGCCCGGTTTATCGGCTCTGGGACGCGAAACTTTCTTGGACCCAATTTGTTGGACTCAAGACGGCTGGCCGATTGTAAATAAGCGTCGAGGACCTTCCATGCTCCAGGCGATGCCTAGTCTAGGCCGGACAAGCCTAAAGGAGTCTGAGCCAGGCTGTTTGATAGAAGAGCATTTGCTAGTAGACGGCTTCGGCCAAAAGACTTTAGATCCGGATTGGTATTTTATCAGGCGGGGAGGGACAGCATTTTATCGGCTGGATGAGCAAGGCCTGTCTCTTAAAGCTTCCCAAGACCTGCCGGACTGCCCCCTCGCTGAGCCTATTTTGCAGCATCGCTTAATGGGGTTAAAGCAAGGTATTGAATTGACCGCTCTTTGGCCGGAAAAAACAGGCGGATCGGTTGGCTTACTTCTTTACTATGATGAGAATGCCTGGATATATCTCCATGTAGAAAAAAGAGACCAAGCCTATCAAGTGGGGCTTCTGGTCCGAGAAGGAAACGAGCAAAGCTTGGTTGAAGGGCCTCTGTTACAAAAAACAAGGAAGTCTATTTGCTTTGAAGTAGAGCAAAAAGGCTTTGATTTCTGTTTCAAAATCAGCCAAGAGGACTGTCAATGGGCCTATCGGATGAAGAGCCGACTTTTGGCCGATGAAGGGGTCAGAATGGGGAAACGCTTTACCGGACCCGGTGTGGGCCCCTTCGCCTACCTGGAAGATTGGGCGACTTTCCCGTCTTTTAGTATGGAATTCTTAGACTGAGCGACATGAAAATTAGAAAGAGAAAGATGGCAGAAAATAAGAGGAAAAGAAAGCTTCAGGACGAAAACAGGTCGGAAGCTGAAACGATTATAGAGATATTTCAAAACCATGCCGGTCGTCCCGGCAAAATTATGGCCGGCATTTTCAAAGGTCAGTACCTAAGAATTGTCCTGTCGGGCTTATCTTACATCGTTAAGCATAGTGCGGCCTGGGTCATGCCCATTATTATTTCCCGCATCATTACTAATCTGACCCTCCATGGGGCCCAAGCCTGGCCGGGAATTATCAGGTCCTTGCTGGTCCTTCTGCTACTAGTCCTGTTAAATATCCCTTTTAATTATCTTCATGTGCATTTCAGATCCAGAGCCTTGCGTTCGGTCGAATCTAAATTACGCCTGGCCATTGTAGAAAAACTCCAACTCCTGAGTATTCCATACCACCATTCCATGCAGTCCGGTAGGCTCCAGTCCAAGATGATTCGGGATGTGGAGGCGGTTCAAACCCTGTCCGAGCAACTGGTCCAAAACACACTAAACATCGGGATAAATATCATGGTTGCCTTAATCGTCACGGCTAAGTCCAATCTGACCATCTTCGTTTTCTTCCTGGTGACCATCCCCTTTGCCTCACTCCTGATTCGAGCCTTCCGAAGACCGATTGAAGAAAAGAATCAGGCCTTCCGCCGCGAGATGGAGAAGACCTCGGCTGATTTTGCCGAAATGGAAGAGATGATTACGGTAACCAGGGCTCACGCTCTGGAAAAGGTGGAAACGGAGAGAATCAAGAAACAGGCCGACAGCGTGGCTCAAGAGGGTTACCGGCTGGATATTATCCAGGCCAATTTCGGCTCCGTCTCCTGGGCTATTTTCCAATGCTTTCAGCTCCTGACGCTGGGCTTTTCGGCCTATCTCAGCATCCAAGGTCGGATTCCGGTAGGCAATTTGGTCCTCTACCAGTCCTACTTTACAACCCTGGTAAACCAGGTTACCGCGCTTATCGCTCTGGTCCCCCTGATGGCCAAAGGTTTCGAATCCATCCGCAGTCTGACCGAATTGTTTAGTTCGGGCGACGTGGAAGAATATGAAGGCAAGAAAGCCCTGGACCGCCTGCAAGGTCAAATCCGCTTCGAAGACTTATCCTTCACCTATCCGGGGGAATCGGATCCTACCATTCAAGATCTTAACTTAGACGTCAAACCCGGCCAAAGCGTTGCCTTCGTAGGAGAATCGGGGTCCGGCAAGTCTACGATAATGAATCTTTTAATCGGTTTTCTCAAAGCCGACCAAGGGCGCTTATGGATTGACGGAATCGACAGCGAAGAGCTGGATTTCCGCTCCTTTAGAAAACAGATTTCCGTGGTGCCGCAAGATCCTATCTTGTTTTCCGCCACGCTCCGCGAAAATATCACTTACGGCAACCCACACGTGACCGATGAAGCCTTGGACCGGGTCATTAAGGCATCTTCTTTAGAGCATTTTGTGGCTTCTTTGGAAGACGGCTTGGACACCTATATTCACGAGGGCGGTTCCAATCTTTCGGGCGGCCAAAGGCAGCGCATCGCCATCGCCCGGGCCCTAATTAGGAATCCGCGTTTGATTATTTTTGATGAAGCCACGTCGGCTTTGGACAGTATTTCGGAAAAACAAGTCTTGGAATCGCTTGATCACCTGATTCAGGGGCGAACTTCCTTTATTGTGGCCCACAGGATTTCAACTATCCGTAAAGCCGATAAAATTTGTGTGCTGGACCAAGGCAGAATCGTCGAAGAAGGGACCTATGACGAACTCATGGCCCGGAAGGGACTTTTTGCTAAAATGCAAAGTATCCAGGCCGGTCAAGGTCTTAATTAGAAAGGGACTTTTTATGCAGCAGCTTAGACAAGTTTGGGATGATTTTATAGGAGAAATAAACCGACAAGACTTAAATGTCCATGCCATAGCCTTGGGAAGAGGAGAAGAGGCCTTTTTTAAGGCGCACGCCAGAGAGTTGGACCCTTCTGACCTCCACCGTCAATTCTCCGTCACCAAGACCTATACCGCCATGGCCCTGATGTGCCTGGTAGAAGACGGTAAAATCACTTTGGATGATAAGATAATAGACTATTATCCGGACCTGGCCGATGAGACGGATTTTTTTACCTCACAACTTACCATTCGTGACATGCTCTTGATGGAGACCAGCCATCGGCAGACGACCTATAAGATTAATGATCAGGACCCTTGGGTCGATTCCTTCTTTAAGATTAAAGGAGACCATATGCCGGGCAGCCATTTTTGCTACGATACGTCTTCTTCTCATACCCTATGCAATCTGGTAGAAAAAATGACCGGCCAAAAGCTTCTGGACTTTTTAAGGTCCCGTGGCTTAAAAGAGGTCGGTTTTAGCGACGAGGCCTATATTATCGAAGACCCGGAAGGGCATTCCATGGGCGGATCGGGCCTTATGGCGACCTTGGAAGATATGTATCTTTTTAATGCGATTTTGGCCCAAGACGGTATTTATAAAGGCCGGACCATTCTTTCTCCGAACTTGGTGAAAGAAGCAGTAAAAAAACATGTCGATACACAGATGCACTTGGGCTTCCCGGCCGAGAGTCATGGCTACGGTTATCAGCTGTGGCGCCACGCCCGAGGTTGGTGGACGAATGGTATGGGCGGCCAGTTCGGTATTTATGTGGAGGATTTGGACCTGCTTCTGGTTTTAAATGCTAATTTCCAGAAGTATAAGGGCCAGGGACAGTTGATTTTCGATACTTTCCAAAGCTGTATTTTGGACAAAATCGAGACGGAGGACCTTAGGGCCTACTTAGATTCGGGCCTAGCCTCCGATATCCATGATTTGGCCTGGGAGGATTCTTTACAGTTGATGAAGGCTCAGGGAGATACCGAGTGGTCCAAAACAATAGAACGACAAGGAAGCTACAAAACGGACCTGGGAAATGAGAAAGGACTCTTGGACATTGCAGTAAAAGGGGAAACTTTAAGTTTGGCCTATCACGGCAAAGACGATTTGTCTTATGTTTTGAAACGCGGTATTCAAAACGAAGTCCGCTTGGCCGGCAAAGACCATAGAGCCTTTGTGAGCTGGGAACAAACCGGTCCCGACCGTATTTACATCCTGGTCCAGGTCTTGGATGAGGAGCTGGGCTTTCTCCATGCGGAAGTGCGTTTCTTGGACGATGCGGTCAGTTGCCATTTGGAGAACCAGGTAGAACGCTATTATGACGTCTTTAAAGGCTACTATTACTGGCCTTTAGAGTCCTAGTTTTGTAGTATTGAAATTCTAAGTTTTAAGTAGTTAGGAGTCTCCGGTGCAAGATTTATTGTTCGCTTTTCAAACGGTATTTCCCCTTTTGGTCTATATGTTGGTGGGTGTCTTTATTAAAAAGACCAAGATGGCCGACCCCAAGGCCCTGGGTCAGGTCAATACCCTGATTTTTAAGATTTTTATCCCCATGTCTATTTTTAAAAATATCATGGGAGCGGATATGTCTGGGGTCAACATGGGCCCGATTTTGGCCTATGCGGCCGGCATGGTATCTCTGCTTTTCTTGGTCTTCTGGATCTTCTATCATTTCTGGGAACCGGACCAGCGTAAGCGTAGCGTATTGATTCAGAACGCTATCCGCAGTAACTTTGTCCTTTTCGGTTTACCCTTAAGTCAGATGATTTTGGGCGGTGTCACCAGCGGTGTTACGGAAGTCCTTATTGCCGTGATTGTGCCCCTCTTTAATGTTTATGCCGTTATCGTCCTGCAGGTCTACGGCGAAAAGAAGGCCAACCCTTTGAACATACTTAAAGGTATACTCACCAATCCCATGATTATGTCCTCATTATTTGCCCTTCTGCTGAAGTTCACCATAGGCCCCTTACCGGATTTCTTGATGCGTCCCGTTAGCGGCATGGCCGCCATCGCCTCGCCTCTAGCCCTGGTTATTTTGGGTCTGCGCTTTGATTTCCGTGCGTCGGCTCGTTACAAGAAGCAACTCTTTATGGGTGTCTTTAACCGCCTGATCCTGACTCCCTTGCTTTTCTTAGGAGGAGCAATTCTGCTGGGCTTTAGAGGCGAAATCTTAGTGGCTTATTTAGCGCTTAGCGCCAGTCCCGTGGCCGTCGCTTCTTACGCCATGGCCCAGGAAATGGGAGCGGACGATGAATTAGCCGGCCAGCTTTTGGCCTATAACTCAGCCCTATGCTCTTTAACCTTGTTTTTCTTTATCTTTATCCTTAAGACATTCAGTCTGATTTAATGAATAGAAGGAGTACGACATGCAGTCTCATCTTTCACCCGGACCTTGGAACTTTAGCTATTTCGGCCTATCTACGGATGAAAAGACCAATTTTTACGAAGAAAGCTCCGAAGGTCTGGTTCTCCAGGCCGGGCTTATCGAGCCGTCGGGAGAGATTCGGCAAAAAGGCGGCAAGTTTACACCCTTATTTGACGGTATTTCTTACTATTACCAACGCATACCTAAGCATACGGCTTACTTCTCCTTGGAGGCCAAAGTGCGCCTGGACTTTATTAGTGAGGATCCGGACGGCCAAGACGGTTTCGGCTTAATCCTAAGAGATGCCTTGGGAGAAGATAAGGTGTCGGACCGAACCTTTATGAGTAATTCCGCCGGCCTTCTGGTGACTTCCTTCCGCGACCGGACCGGGCGGAGGGTTAAAGATACGGTCGGTTACCGTTATGTCTGGGATTTGGGACTCGATGACGTCCGTTTGAACCGCAATGAGCGAGGCAGATTCTACGAAAGCAGTTTTTCGTCCCAGCCGGCAAAAGTTCGTCCTGGGCAAATCTTTGATTTGGCCTTGGTGAAAAATCCCGACGGTGTCCACCTTTTATATAAGAATGAAGAAGAGACCTGGCTCCAATCGCATTTCCCCGCTATGGATCTTCTATCGCGCTTGGATCAGGAGTATTTCTATTTAGGTTTTGCCACGGCCAGGGCCTGCAAGATTACCGTTCTAAAGGCAGACTTGAGACAAGAGGGTCCGACACCGGACCACCTGGCCAAACGCATTGAAGAAGGCCCCTATGAGTTGCCCGGACCTAGGCCCGACCTTTGCCTCTTACGAAAGATTTATGTTGAAGGCTCTGAATGGACCTTGCCCCTTCTAAGTAATAAGGACGGGCACTTTGACCTGGCTTTAGAAGACTTGTCCGGCCTAAACTTAGCAGAGAAAACTTTGGAACTTAAAGCAAGGGAAATCTTTTATGCCGGCCCGGAAGACTTGGGCCATATTAGGCTTGACAAGGGGACTTATAGTTTAAAAGTCAGGGGGCCTGAAGAAACAGTTTTTGACTTTGAAATCGAAGTCTTAGAGCCTCTGTCTTTTGCCGATGATCGAATCTTTGTGGCACCCTATCCCCAAGGCCGACCCGACGGTTTAGGGACCAAGAAGGCACCCTTAGACTTACAAACGGCCATTTATAGGGCCTATCCCGGGGCACATATTCTGCTTAAGGCCGCTACTTACGCTTTGGATAAGCCAATAGAAGTCCCTTACGGTTTGGACGGTGGGCCTCATGCACGGATTCATCTGTCTTGCCCGGATGGTAAGGCGGTCCTGGACTTTTCCGGCCGGGGTGGCCCCTTTATCCTCGATGCCTCCTACTGGTCCTTAGAAAACCTGGTCATAGAGCATTCTGGACCGGACTTGGCCGGCCTTCAGATAGGCGGGTCACACAACCTTGTACAATTTACGGAAGTTAGGTCCAACGGCAATACAGGCCTTCAAATCAGTGCCAAAGAAACCCTGGAAAGAGACCTTTGGCCGGCCCATAACCGGGTGCGTTTTTGCTTGTCTTGCGATAATAAGGATCCGGGTCAGAACAACGCCGACGGTTTTGCCGCCAAAATCGCTTGCGGCGAAGCAAACCTATTTGAAGCTTGTCTTTCCTATAACAATATCGACGACGGCTGGGACCTCTTTTCCAAACTTTGTGTCGGCATACCCGGGGCGGTGGAAATCCGCTATTGCCTGACCGCCTATAACGGTCATGACTTTAGCGGGAAATTCTGGGCCGACGGGAACGGTTTTAAATTGGGCGGCGAGGGTCTACCGATTCCGCATAAACTAAGCCGGTCCTTCTCTTTTGCCAACGATGCGGACGGCATTACATCTAACTCGAATCCATCGGTCCTGGTGGAAGAGTGTGTGTCTGTCGATAACTACGGTGCGGATTACGCCATTTACGGCCAGGGCGAGACGGCTTATGGGGCCGAGTTAAGAGGCAATATCACAGGTGGAGGAGCCGAGCCGGACCTCTTGCCGGATCATTTAGGGGAGGATGCGCTAAGACAAAAGGATCTTTCACTTACGACCGGGAAGCTTCTAGAGGACTGGACTAGGGAGGCCTGCCTGGCCTATCCCGAGGCCCGGGACTGGCTCAAAGAACAGATAGAAGAGCTCAAAGTCCGGGGCATTTCCCGTGAGGCTTTCTAAGAGCAAAGGTTTTCAGGAAAGGCCGCTTTCGGGAGGTTTTTTCTTGACAAAGCATTAGGCTTTTGGGATTATACCAGTAGGTATTTGATTTTTTACATATCTATGCAAACGTATGCAAGAAACGAAGGCGAATTATGAAAATGAAGAGGTGACTTATGAACTACGACTCCTATATTGACTACTCGCTGGAGCACTTTGTTCCGGCCAAGGAAAAATGGAATTACGAAGACGGATGTGTTTTACAAGGAGCCGTCTATCTCTACCAAGTGACCGGTGAAGAAAAGTACAAAGACTTTGTCCTGAATTACCTGAATGACTTTATTTCTGAAGAAGGCAAAATCAAGGGCTACAAGGAAAAAGACTACAATATCGATTCAATCCAGCCGGGCCGCGTTGTAATGGCCGCCATGGATTGGCTTCCGGAAGAAGAGAAGTTTCAGACGGCCGTCGAAACCCTGCGTCATCAGTTAGAAAATCAGCCGCGTTGCGAGATGGGGAATTTTTGGCACAAGCAGATTTATCCTTATCAGGTTTGGCTGGACGGCCTTTATATGGGCCAGCCTTTCTATGCCGCCTACGACACCCGTTTCGGCAAGAAAGAAAACTACCGTGATATTAAAGACCAATTCATGAATGTCAGAAAGCATCTCTTCGTCGAAGATAAGAAGCTTTACATGCACGCCTATGATGAGAAGCGTGTCCAGCCTTGGGCCGACAGCGAAACCGGCCTTTCGCCTAACTTCTGGCTTAGGGCCATCGGCTGGTACCTGGTCGGTATTGTCGATACCTATGAAGAAATGGCGGAAATGGTATTCGAAATGCGTGAAGCGCTGGTACCCTTGTTCCAAGAAGCCATTGAAGGCCTGATGCCCTATAGAGATGAAGAGACCGGCCTTTTCTATGACCTGGTAGCTCTCCCTGATTTAGACGGTAACTATATTGAAACGTCGGGTTCGCTCCTGGTAGCCTATTCCATTTTGAAAGCCTGCCGACTCAAGATGATTAATCCCGATATTTATCTTCCCATAGGAAAAGCCATGCTGGAAACCGTCCACGACACTTTCTTGGTGAAGTCCGGCGACCACTTTACGTTGACCTCTATGGTTGAGGTATCCGGCCTGGGCCCCGGAGATAAAAGAGACGGATCGGCCGAATACTACCTGTCCGAACCCATTGTGGCTGATGATCACAAGGGCATGGGAGCCTTCATGATGGCCTATTCTGAGCTCTTAAGAACGGAAAGCGAAGCCTAAAGAGTAGTAGACTAAAGGAAACAGTAGACTAAAGAAGAAGGAGTTTCATATGTTAGAGATTTTACACAAGACCAGTCGCTCTGTTAGCTTTGAAATTCAGAATGATTTAGCTTACCGGACCTCCGAGCCTTACACCATCTTCCTCAACGGTGAAGAAGTTAAGACTGCGGACACCAATGTGGTAACGCTCTATGACCTCTTGCCGGATACCTCTTACCAGCTGGTGTTGAAGGGCGGGGATTGGCAAGAATTAACCTATGTCACGACCAAGCGCGAGTCCTATACGCTTAATGTTAAGGATTTCGGGGCCAAAGGTGACGGCAAGGCCAATGATACCCAGGCCATTCAGGCAGCCCTTTATGCCTGTCCCAGGAAGGGCCGCGTGGTGATTCCGCCGGGTGATTATATTTTCCATTCGCTTTTCTTTAAGAGTCATACCAACTTAGAAATCCAAAAAGGTGCCCGACTTCAGGCCATCGAGAGTACCAGAGAGCGTGCCATCTTGCCCGGCCTGACCCGCGATTATCAAGGCGGAGAGTATTATCTGGGAAGTTGGGAAGGTAATCCTTTGGACTGTTATGCCGGTCTTTTCACCTTGCTGGATGTAGAAGACGTCAACATCTACGGTGAAGGTGTTATCGAGGCCAATGCCTCTAAGTCCGGATTCTGGTCCAAGCCCAAAGAAAAAGACGGTGCCTGGCGGCCTAGGACCATCTTCATGCGTCGGGTGAAGGATGTTGCCGTTGTCGGTATTAAGATTAAGAACTCGCCTTCCTGGACCATCCATCCTATGGAATCCAGAAAGCTTAAGTTCATCAATGCTTCTATTGAGAATCCCTGGGATTCACCTAACACCGACGGTATCAATCCCGAGTCCTGCCGCGACGTAGAAATCGTCGGTTGCCACTTCTCTTTGGGGGATGACTGCATTGCGATTAAGTCCGGCAAAATCTACATGGCCCAACAGTTGGGCATCCCTTCGGAAAAAATCCGTATTCGTAACTGCTTCATGGAGCACGGCCACGGCGGTGTTACTTTAGGTAGTGAGATTGCCGGAGGTGTCCGGGACGTAAAGGTTTCTCAGTGTATCTTCCAGGATACCGACCGAGGACTTAGGATTAAGACCAGAAGAGGCAGGGGAGAATTGTCCGTTGTGGATAAGATTTCCTTTGACAACATTCAGATGAACCGGGTCATGGCCCCCTTCGTCTTAAATATGTTTTACTTCTGTGATCCGGACGGCCATTCGGACTATGTCCAGAACAAAGAAGATATCGGAGCCAGTCCGATCGACTTGCCGACTTTAAGAAGGTTTTCCTTTAAAAATATAGAAGTCAAGGATGCGACTTTGGCCGGCATATTTGCCTACGGCTTGCCGGAACGTCCCATTGAAGAGATTGTCATGAAAAACGTCCACATCGATATGGTGGCTCTCGATAAGCGCGAAGGAAACCAGCCTGCCATGATGGACGGGGAAGAGTGGGATTCTTCACAAGTTTTATTCCTCAAGAATGTCCAATCGTTGACTTGTCGCAATGTAACCATAGGGGCCTATGAGACAGACGGTGAGCATCTGGAGAATATAGGAGAAGAGGACACTGCAGGTTTAATTTGGGAGATAAAAGAGACCGCTCAAGAAGAATAGGAGGTAAGTTTTTCATGCATTTAGGAAGAAGACTACACGATGTGGATGCCCAGAGTTTTGAAGAAGCTTTGGCCAAAGTTCAGGCTCAGGGTTTTCACAGCATACAACTTGCTCCTACTAAGTCTCTGAATTTCACAAGAGACATGCTTAGCCCCGGCTACGGGCGCTATTTAAGACAGGCCTTAGATAGCCACGCTTTAGACGTGGCTATTTTGGGTTCTTACTTTGATTTAAGTGACAGGGGACCTAGTAGAGAAGAGACCTTGAACTGCTATAAAGACCACCTGCTCCTAGCGCACTATGCCGACTTTAAGGTTGTGGGTACGGAGACGGGCAAAATCATGCCGGACGATCCCCATTATGAAGAAGCTTTTCAGGCGGTGAAAGAAAATCTGGGCGTAATTTTGGACCAGGCGGAAAAACTGGGCATTGTCGTTGCCATCGAGCCGGTTTACGGCCATACCATCTATAATAGAGAGAAGATGGAAAAGCTTCTGGAAGCTTATCCCGGGCGAAATCTCCAGGTCATATATGATCCTGTAAATCTTTTAGATCCTACGGATGAAGCAGCTGGCCCGGCTATGTGGGAAGATTTTTTGAAGCATTTAGGGAATCGTCTGGCAGCTGTTCATGTTAAGGACTACAAGATAGAGGACGGGAAGAAACGCGACTTGCCGGCCGGAACAGGTAGAATGGATTACAGCCATTTGTTTACTTTGGCCCAGAAGAAACCTTACTTGGACTTCTTAATCGAAGCAGCCAAGGATGAAAATATCAGTAGCATTATGGAAAATTTCGGAGGTTAGAAAAATGAAGCAATTTATGGATGAAGACTTTTTGTTGATGAATGATACCGCTAAGACGCTTTACCACGACTATGCGGCCAAGATGCCTATTATCGACTACCACTGCCATGTCAGCCCGCAGGAGATTTTTGAGGATAAGGCGTTCGAGAATATCACCGAGGTTTGGTTGGGCGGTGACCACTATAAGTGGCGTATGATCCGCGCTATGGGCGTCGATGAGAAGTATATTACCGGAGATTCCACCGCTAAGGAGAAGTTCGATGCCTTTGCCAAAGCCTTGCCCTACGCTATCGGCAATCCTCTCTACCACTGGACCCACTTGGAGCTCAAGCGTTATTTCGATTGCGATTTGCCGCTTAACGAGAAGAATGCCGACGAAATTTGGGAGATTTGCAATAAGAAACTTCAGTCCGGTTTCACGGTCCGTAAGATTATCGAAGCTTCCGGCGTAACCCACATCTGCACGACCGACGACCCCATCGATAACTTGGAGTGGCACAAGAAGATTGCCGCAGACGACACTTTCAAAACCGTGGTCTTGCCGGCATTCCGTCCCGATAAGGCGGTTAATGTCCATAAAGAGGGCTTCAAAGACTACCTTCTTAAGTTAGGTGAAGCGGCCGGTGTCGAGATTAAAACCTTGGACGATGTCAAGACCGCCCTGGGCAAGAGAATTCAGTTCTTTGACGACATGGGCTGTGTGGCTTCCGACCACGGCTTGGACTATATCCCCTGCCTGGATGACGAAGTTCTGGCAGAAGCCGCTTTGGCCAAAGTTCTGGTAGGGGAAGTTCCTTCAGTGAAAGAGACTGAGGCTTATATTACTTCTATTTTGACATACTGCGGCAAAGAATATGCCAGAAGAGGTTGGGTTATGCAGTACCACTTCGGTGCAATCCGCTCGGTCAACACCGAACGGTTCAAACAATTAGGCCCGGATACCGGTTTTGATACTATCTCTACCCGCGATAATTCCGAGAAGCTTGTACAGATTCTGGACTTATTGAAAGAGAAAAACGGTAAGCTGCCCAAGACCATCATCTACTCCTTAAACCCCAATGACGATGCCATGATCGGTGCCGCCATCGGTGCTTTCCAGGGAACGGAAGTACCTGGCCAGATTCAACACGGTTCTGCCTGGTGGTTTAACGATACGAAGGCCGGCATGGAGAAGCAGATGAAGACTTTGGCCTCCTTAGGTGTTCTTTCTAACTTCGTCGGTATGTTGACCGACTCCAGGTCTTTCCTGTCTTATACACGTCACGAGTATTTCCGTCGCATTCTCTGCAATATGCTGGGAACTTGGGTAGAAGAAGGTATGTATCCCAATGATTTGGAATTCCTGGGCCAGGTGGTCCAAGACATTTCTTACAACAACGCTATACGCTATATGGGCCTCAAAGCCTAGGTTTATGACAAGAAAAAGGAGATAGTTGCCATGAAAGAACGTATTATTCAATTTGGTGAAGGCAATTTCCTTCGCGCCTTTGTAGACTATTTTATTGATGTCATGAACAAGAAAGACCTCTTTGACGGCAAGGTCGTCGTAGTCCAGCCTTTGGAAAACGGTATGGTTTCTAAGCTTAACGACCAGGAAGGCAAATACCATCTCTTCTTAAGAGGGGTAGAGAAGGGTGAAAAGGTCGATTCTATGGAGCTTATCGAGTCCATTTCACGCGGCATTGATGCTTATAAGGACTTCGATGCTTACCTGGCTCTAGCTGAGAATCCCGACATGCGCTTTATCGTATCCAACACGACCGAAGCGGGTATCGAATATATCGGAACGGAAAAGCAAGATGACCGCCCGGCCAAGTCTTTCCCGGCCAAAGTCACACAGCTTTTGGCCAAGCGTTTCGAACTGGGCTTGCCGGGCTTTATCTTCTTGCCCTGTGAATTGATTGACGACAACGCTTTCTACCTCAAAAAGTACATCCTCCAATACGCCGACCTCTGGGAATTAGGCGATGATTTCAAGACTTGGATTGAAGAAGAGAATGTCTTTTGTAATACTTTGGTCGACCGTATCACGACCGGATATCCCAGAGACCAGCTAGCTGAATTTGAAGATAGAGTAATTTTCTCAGACCAGTTGATAGATACAGCAGAGGCTTTCTATCTCTGGGTTATCGAGGGTGACCATGAGGATGAATTACCCTTACAAAAGGCCGGTCTCAACGTAGTATGGACCCCCGATGTAAAGCCTTATAAGAAACGTAAGGTTCGTATACTGAACGGCGGCCATACCTCCATGGTAACCGGTGCCCTTCTTTACGGCATGGAAACCGTAGGCCAGTGTATGGAAAACAGCCTGGTCAGACCCTATCTGGATCATGTCCTCTTCGAAGAAGTGGTACCTACCTTGGGCAGCAACCCGGAAGATATCCAGTTTGCCAAGGACGTGGAAGAGCGTTTTGAGAACCCCTTTGTCCACCATCGTCTGGACTCCATTGTCCTCAATACCGTATCCAAGTTTGAGACTCGTGTCTTGCCGACCATACTGGAGCATAAGGAGCAATTCGGCACCTACCCCAAGGGCCTGGTCATGTCCCTGGCTTCGCTCATTGCTTTCTACAGAACCGACCAGGTCAAAGACATGCCGGAAGTTGTGGACTTCATGAAGGAGGCTTCGATCGACGCTATTCTGACCAAAACCGACTACTGGAAGGTCAACTTGTCCGACATGAAGGATATGGTCGAGTATTACTACAAACTTATTCAGGAAGAAGGTATGGAAAAGGCTTATCAAGACGTTTTAGGCCAAGCTTAAAAGAGGTGACCGATGAAAGAATTTATCAGAATTAACCCCAAAGACGTGGTGGCCGTGGCCCTTACGGACCTTAAAGCCGGGCATGCGATTCATTTGGACGGCATGGAGCCTTTTGAGTTGAAAGAAGACATTCCCAAGGGCCATAAGTTTGCCTTGGAAGATCTCAAAGAAGGAGCCCCCGTCATCAAGTACGGTATGCCTATAGGTTTTTTGACCCGGGCTGTGAAGCAAGGTGAACATGTCCACACTCATAATGTGAAAACAGGTCTGCAGGACCTTATCAGCTATTCTTATGATAAGGAAAGCATCCCTGCTGTGGAAAAGCCTCACAGAAGCTTTATGGGCTACAGAAGACCCGACGGTAAGGTGGGTGTCCGCAACGAAATTTGGATTCTACCTACTGTAGGCTGTGTCAACAACATCATCCAGCAGGTCGCCGAAAAGTCCAAACACTTAATCGGCGGCAGTTTGGAAAACATCGTGGCTTTCCCGCATCCTTACGGTTGCTCGCAGATGGGAGATGACCAGGAAGTGACTCGTAAGGCTTTGGCCGCCTTGGCCAAACACCCCAACTGCGGGGGTGTTCTCCTCATGGGGCTGGGCTGTGAAAACTCCAACCTCAAGGTCATGGAGCCTTACTTGGAAGGGATTGACCCTAAGAAGATTCGGACGCTGATTGCACAGGAAGTGCATGATGAATTCGTGTCTGCCATGGAATTGGTTGAAGAGCTAGCTGATTATGCCAAGTCTTTTGAAAGAGAAGAAGTGGATTCTTCTGAACTTATTGTTGGACTTAAGTGCGGAGGATCGGATGGTCTGTCCGGCATTACGGCCAATCCTTTGGTAGGCCATTTCTCGGATTACCTGGTAGCTAGAGGCGGGACGACTATCCTGACCGAGGTACCTGAAATGTTCGGTGCGGAGCAGATCTTGATGAATCGGGCCGATAATGAAGAAATCTATGAAGATACCGTTTCTTTGATTAACGACTTCAAGCAGTACTTCATCGACCATGACCAGGAGATTTACGAGAACCCTTCACCCGGCAATAAGGCAGGGGGGATTACCACCCTGGAAGACAAGTCTCTGGGCTGTATCCAAAAGGCCGGCTACTCGCAGATTTACGGTGTCCTGGACTACGGTGAACCCGTACAGCATAAGGGTTTAAACCTCTTACAGGCTCCGGGCAACGACTTGGTGGCTTCGACTGCTTTGGTCCTTTCGGGTGCACAGATTGTGCTCTTTACGACCGGCAGGGGCACACCCTTTGCTTCGCCTGTGCCGACCATTAAGATTTCGTCCAATACGGGTATCTATGATCTGAAACGGAACTGGATTGACTTTGATGCCGGAAGACTTTTGGAAGCGGATGAAAATATGGACAGTCTGGGTGAGGACTTCGCGGACTATATCTTCAAAGTCGCTTCGGGCGAGAAGGTTAATGCCGAGAAAAACGGTTTCCACGACATGGCGATTTTTAAGACCGGTGTGACACTCTAAATTTAGGGAAGTTTTCATAGAAACTAAAAAGGCAGGTGACTTCATTTGGGTCACTTGCCTTTTTTCTTGCTTGGATATTTCTACCAGCCCTTATAACTTCTTGGCTTTATGGAAGTCATACGTTAGGAAACGCCAACCTAGGGCAATGCAGCGTGAAAACTGGTCAGCAACCACACCGAACCAGATGCCCTTAAGACCCCAACCTAATTTAGAGACCAGGACATAGGTAACAAAGGTGCGGATGATACCGACGGATACCAAGGAGACAATATTGTTATAGCGTAAGTCTCCGGCGGCCTGTAGAGCGCCGCTGTTGATGACTTGAGAAACCTGGAAGACCACTACGACCATGATGAAGTAGGTAATCATACGGCCGACAGAGTTAAGATCGGCTGGTTGGTCGCTGCGGAAGAATAGTATGAAGATATCCTCCCCAAACAGCAGCATGACGATGGCCAGGATAAAGGAGAGGATAAAGCCGATGACTTGGGCAATCTTGCCGTAACGCTTGGCCAGGTCCGGCAAACCGGCTCCCAGGCTCTGGCCGGTCAGGCTGACCGTGGCAATACGAAGGCCGTCACCGAAAGCAAAGCCTAAACTCAATAAATTCATGCCGACCATGTGTATAGCAAAATCATCGGTACCAAGTTTGGCAGCCATAACAGCGGTTACCATAAAACCGATGCGGAAACCGATAAATTGAATCAAAGTAGTATTCTGAAATTTAATAAGGGCCTTGGCCGTTTTCCAAGTCGGGCGAATCTTTTCTAACTTAATATAAGGGACACTAATAAAAGCATCAGGATTCATGACTGCAATAATACATACGATTAAAGATACGACAGTACTAAGGACCGTAGCTACGGCAGCACCGGTTACACCCAGAGCAGGAAAGCCCCAGCGACCCTTAATAAGAACGAAGTTGCAAGATATATTGATTATGGTGCCGATGACGTTGGAGGTCATGGCTACTCTTGTATTGCCGATACCACGCAAGGCCGAGTTAATCAACATGGTCATAACGTTAAAGAACATGCCACCCATAACGATTTTGAAGTAAGACGTGGCGGTTTCATGTGTATCGGCATTACTGCCGACCAAACGCATAAGGTCATCGGCGAAATAGACGAAAACAATAGAAAGCATAACGGTCAAGATGAGGGCGTAGATGATAGAAGTGATAAAGACGTCATTGGCGCCATTCTTGTCTTCCTGGCCCTTACGTCTGGCAGAGAAGGCGGCGACCGCCGTATTGAGACAAAAGAACAAGGTTAAACCCAAAAACTTCGGCTGGTTCGTTAGGCCGATGGACGAAATAGCATAGGGACCTAGTTCAGAAACCATAATCGTATCAATAATACCGGCCATAGTTACAAAGAAACTTTCTACCATAGCCGGCCAAGCGACTTTAAGTGTATTTTTTACGGGATTTTGTGTTAATTCTGTATACATGAAAGTACTTCCTCTATCTTGAGACAATTACGATTAAGTATAGACTATAATATAGAAAAATTCACATAAAGGACCAAAATGAAAGACTTTGCCATACGCTTTATTATCAGTGCCAAATCCGGAAGTTATGAGGATAAGACACTTTTCGAAAAGATTGTAAAAGACGTTTTTAATTCGTACTCCTTGCCGGATATACAATACAGTCGACATGAAAATCATGTTTCTGATTTGGCCAAAGAATGGGCCACACTTCACGGAGCTAATGGTATTGTTTATATCATGGGAGGGGACGGGGCGGCCAGCGAAGTCGCCGGAGCCCTCTACGGAACTGAGACGGCCATGGGCCTGATTCCTTTGGGAACCGGCAATGATTTTGCCAGACACTTATACGGTACCAAGCTCCTTAGTAAGACACAGATCATAGACCTTGTGAAAAAAACTCCACAACCTCATATGGGGAAAATTGATCTCATGCGCTTTAACGGTATTTATTCTCTGAATGTTATTTCCATGGGTTATGACACTGTGGTTTTGGATCAAGCTTATAAATTTTTGGACAAATGGAAAGGTTTAGGAAGCTTGGCTTATCCTTTGGCTGTTTTGAGAACACTCTTTAGAAAGAAATCCTACCGTATTGCCTATGACTTAGAAAATAAAGAAGGCCTTGTAATGAAAGGGGAGACCGATGCGTCACTTCTGGTCCTGGCCAACGGAGCATACTACGGGTCGGGCTTTCATCCCACACCTTGGGCCTTTACAGATGATGGATTGGGAGAGTTTCTGGTCGCCGAACATTTGAGCCTTACAGAATTCTTACCTTTAATTAATAAATATAAAAAGGGGACTCACATGCCTCACCCTAAGCTTCATGCTTTTTCTTTTTCTAAAGGGCAGATTAGAAGTTTGGAAGACCGGCCTATTTTAGCTAATTATGACGGAAGAATCTTTGAGATGGCTACCATGGATATAGAGATGATTCCAAGAGCTCTAAACTTCGCTTTCCTTAAGAGAGATTAAATTTACGAGTCCAGCGGTAAATAGTCAATAGACTTTTTACATAGAAAGAACCTTGAAAACTG
>JASBZA010000008.1 GCA_029983685.1 Oscillospiraceae bacterium
CGCAAGTTGTTTTCGTTTCATAAACTGTTTCAACTTACAACATTATTCTAGGAGGCAAGTATGAAACCATTAACCGCAATTCTAATGGGAGCCGGAGCAAGAGGACAAATTTATGCCCGCTATGCCAAAGAGCATCCGGATCAACTGAAAATCGTTGCCGTGGCCGAACCTCAAGCTGATCGTCGAGCCTTAGTTTGTCGCGAGTATAACATCGACAAAGATTTAGCCTTTGATACATGGGAGGCGCTTTTAGACCGGCCTAAAATAGCTGATATTGCCCTAATATGTACGTTGGATGACGTGCATACCGAGCCCGGCCTGAAAGCCCTTAAGCAAGGCTACCATGTGCTTTTAGAAAAACCCATGAGCAATAAGGAAGAGGAGTGTATTGCTATAGCTCGGGCAGCTAAAGAGGCCGGAAAGGTTTTAAGCATCTGCCACGTATTACGCTATACGCCCTTTTACGGCACCATTAAAGCCCTCATTGATGATGGTAAAATCGGAGAAGTGGCCAGTCTGACGGCTATCGAGAACGTAGGCTATTGGCATCATGCACATAGCTTCGTTAGAGGTAATTGGCGTAATAGTAAAGAAACCAGCCCTATGATATTACAGAAAAGCTGCCATGATATGGATATTTTACTTTGGCTTTCGGGCCAAAGATGCACCAAGGTTTCCAGTTTCGGAAGTCTAAAACATTTTAATAGGGATCATGCGCCCAAAGGCGCTCCGGAAAGGTGTATAGACGGCTGTCCGCATGAGAATAGTTGCCCTTATGCTGCTCAGAAAATCTATCTGACCGACAACATTAAATGGCCGACGGATACCATTACCACCGATTTGAGCTATGAAGGCCGCTTGAAGGCGTTAAAAGAAGGTCCCTACGGCCGTTGTGTTTATCGATGTGATAATGATGTTGTCGACAGGCAAGTGGTTAACTTAGAATTTGACCAAGGTGCGGTAGCCAGCTTTACCATGACAGCCTTTACGACCGACCGGGCCAGACAAATTAAAATTACCGGTACAGAGGGTCAGATTTCAGCCGATATGAATACCAACAAAATAGTCCTACACCGCTTTGACAATGAAGACCCTATGGAAATCGAACCAAAAGGTCAAGATGATGCGAACAATTATGGCCATGGCGGTGGTGATTACTATCTTATGAAAGATTTTGTCCAAGCCGTACAGAATGCCAGTGTAGACACGCTCTCTTCGGCAGAGGTTTCTCTCCAGAGCCATCTTATTTGCTTCGCGGCCGAAAAATCGCGCTTAGAAGGGGTTGTAGTGAACTTATAACCAGGGATTCATCTGAAGTAGCGTTGCCCAAGTGGTGTCGGGACCGTGTCCGGATAATACAGGAAGATTCGGCTGAAAGTTTAACTTTTTGGCTAGGTTTTTTAGTTTAGCCAAAGAATGCGCCATTTCTTCTTGGGAAGCTCCGGGCAAATCGGTTCTTCCGATGGCGTCTTGGAACACCACATCACCTGTAAAAAGCGCAATATGCTCATGACTATTTTTTAAAAGCAAGAGAACCGAGCCTGGACTGTGACCGGGACATGAGAAAACTTCTAAATTCAGTTCTTTGTCCAACGTCAGGCATTGACCTTCAACAAGAGACTTATTGGGCTCAGGGTAAATTATGGGCATGCCGAATAGAGCCGAGACGTTTTTGGTCTCATCTTGTGCCATGTTGCTGTCGGCCTGACTCATATAAAAAGAGATGTCGGGCCGGTGCTTTAGCCATGCCTCTGCAGACAGGTTATGATCAAAATGACCGTGGGTTGACACCAGCATCCGGACTTTATCGGCAAGATTGGTTTCTATCTTGTCAGGGCTCGCTACCGGGTCAATTAGGACATAGCTTTCAGATGTGTGAATCCCATAAGAATTTGCCTGGATTGCCCATCCGGGACAGAAATCGACATAAGCGTTAATTGTCGGCATGGCTTACCGTCTTAGCTATTCTTTTTTTGACAAAATGACCTTGGCCAAAACATAAACGATTAATACTACGACCAAGATAATCATAAGGACTTTAAAGGTCGTAGCTGCCAAAAATTTGAAGACTTTACCTAAAATTGCCAGAACCATCAAGGCCAGCAAGATAGCAATAAAAGCAATAGTTTTTTTCATAGAGTGTCATTATCCTTCTTTTCTATAATATAGAATAAGTCTAACAGCTTGAGATTATTTTATCTAGAACTTTTTTTAGAATACAAGGATAGGCTTAGCATCATTTCTTATGAATCGAAAATCCGAAATTATAGCTGTGTATCAGACCTGACAAGTAATTCTCCCAATGCTAAATCTTCCGGCCTGGTCAATTTGAAATTTAACATGGAACCTTCTGACCGGAAAACTTCAATACCGATCTCTTGGGCAATGCGGACGTCATCCGTATAAAGTGATTCTGTGTCAGGATTTTGGCGAATCTTTTCTGCTACTTTAAGATTGGCGTCATAGAGAGTATTGAAATGAAAGGCCTGAGGCGTTTGTATGCGATAGAGATTTTCTCGGTCTACGGTTTGGCCCAGTAGGCCTTTTTCGGAGTTGGACTTGTCTTCCAGGCGGAGGGTGTCATGGATAGGGAGGGCCGGACATGCGGCTCCTTTTTCTAAAGCCGTTCGGTAAGCGTCTTGCCAGACTTCTAAAGGTCCTAAGCACCTGGCACCGTCTTGGACCAGGACCAAACTCTTCGGAGAAACGCCTTCATGATGAAGCGATTGGAGTGCCAGAAAAACCGATTCCCGCCTGGTTCTGCCGCCCGGGATATAGCTTTCGACGGAATGCTGAAGACCATGACTCTCCATTATTTTATTCATGCTTTCTATTTCTTCAGGATGGCAAATAAGATGGATATGGCCTAGCTTGGGGTCGTCTAAGCTTCGGATAAAACGCACGGCCTTTTCAACGGTCCATACAATAAGCGGCTTATCGGCTAACTTTAGAAATAACTTATTGGTATCAGCTCCCATGCGTTTACCGCGACCGGCTGCGGCAATTAGGATATGAACTTCAGGATTTAATGGATCCATAATGCCTCCTAGAAACAAATGTCCAAAGCTTCTTGGACTTGATCTACAAATATGACTTCCAATCCGGACGCTAAGTCTAGTTTCTGGACTTCTCGCTTGGCAGATCCGGGCAGAAATATATATTCGAAATTAAGGTTTGAAGCTTCTTTTAAACGATCGGACAGTCTTGAGACAGGCCGAATTTCTCCGGTAAGTCCTACTTCACCACAAAAAAGCGTTTTGGCGCGAACGGGAAGATTTTTGTAGGAGGATGTTATTGCGGCTAACAAAGCCAGGTCGGTCGCCGGATCGTCAGCTTGAAGGCCCGATACAACATTAATAAAGGTATCCATATTGGTCAGGGTCATATTAGTTTGCTTTTCTAACAGTGCCATGAGCATAGAGACGCGATTACGGTCCAGCCCCTGTGCCATACGAAGCGGGCTGGGGTAAGACGTAGTGTTTAAGAGAGCCTGAATCTCTATAACGAGAGGTCTGGTCCCTTCTACGATGACACTCAGAGCCGACCCCGGTACCTGTTGCGGCATGGATTCGAGCAGGGCTTCGGATGGGTTTTCGACCGGCATAAGACCTCGTTCGCCCATTTCGAATAAGGCAACCTCATTGGTAGGGCCGAAACGGTTTTTGACCGCACGGACTAAGCGAAGAGACGAGTACTTGTCGCCTTCAAAATACAGCACCGTATCCACCATGTGTTCGAGAATTCTGGGGCCTGCCAAATTTCCGGTTTTGGTGACATGGCCGACCAAGATAATGGTGGTGCCCAGTTTTTTAGCCAGGCGAAGAAAGCCGGCCGCCACGTCCCGAATCTGGTTTGGTGTGCCGGGGGCCGAACCGGTTTGGTCGGAGTATAGCGTTTGGATAGAGTCGGCAACGACCAGGCGCGGTTTTAGCTTGCTTATAATGACGGCCAACTTTTCGAAGACCACTTCGGTGCTCAGCTTGATGCCGGAATCTTTAATTTGTAGGCGGTCGGACCGAAGTTTGACCTGCTGAGGTGACTCTTCCCCGCAAATATAGAGGATGGGGCCGGTGGTTTTGGCATGAGCCGATGCTTGTAAGAGTAAGGTGGATTTACCTATGCCGGGATCGCCGCCGACCAGGACCAGTGAGCCCGGGACAAATCCTCCTCCCAGAACACGATCAAATTCGTTTATACCGGAAGAAAAGTAACTAGCCGCTTCACCGTGTACATTGTCCAGAGTAAGCAGGCTTTCTTCTTTGGCCGAATCTTCATCCAGGAGGTCTCCCAGCCAGCCCTGGCCCACGCCTGCACCGGAGCCGGATTTGGCCTTGGGAATATTGATTTTCTCCTCGAAGGTATTCCAACCGCCGCAAGAGGGGCACTTACCCAACCAGCCGCTGGATTCATAGCCGCAGGCCGTACAGTAATAGGTGGTGTTTTTCTTAGCCATGGGAAGTCCTTTCTTAAATTTAGTCTAAGTAAATAGCCAGGTTAGCTTCTTCTTGTAAAGTTGGCCAATAGGATTCTTGGACACGGTCGTGGACAGCGACGGTATAGAAACCGCCCGAATTGGCAGACCTTAATGCGAAGAGGCTGTCTTCATAAACGGCTATATTCCCGGGCAACTCACCCCATTTTGAAGCAGCCATTTGAAAAACGCGGTCGTCACGTTTATGGATGCCCAAGGTTTCGGTTGATAAGACGAAATCAAAGTAAGACAGAATGTCCAAGCGGCCCAGGCAAAGCCTTATTAAAGGTTCGGCTGTGGCAGAAGCTACACAGAGGCGGCCGCCTTTTTCTTTCCAGGCATCCAGGTAAGAGACGACATGGGCCTTCAGTGGGATATCTTCGGCATAGTGGTGTGCCATGAGGGCGTTTATGCCTTCTGTGATGGTCTTGGCGTCGGGAAGAGGCGTTTCGGCTATGCCGGATTCGGGGAACTCGGTGCTAAAGTGGTCCAGGAAAGTTTGTGCCGCTTCCGTAGCGGTCTGGGTAGAAATTTTCTCGAAAAGATTGGGCGGGATATTTTTGATGCCCATGGATCTGAGATATTCTTCAGGCAATTGAGCCCAATAGGGCATAGAGTCGATTAGGGTACCGTCCATATCGAAAATAGCGTATGACTTGTCCGGCATGGCAATATTAGAAGACATGACTTTCCTTCCTCCGTATCACTTTCTTGTTCTTATCGATTCTACCTTATTTGGCCCGGTAAGTCGCTTAAAGCACGGTCTTGGTTTATAATAATAAGAATTGATTTGGGCTTGAAGCCGTGCCTTTGGCCCAATACTCTGTGAGATTTCTAGGGAGGCAATATGAAGCAACAAGCGCCCAAGGGGACCCAGGACCTTTTACCGGAAGTCACCTTAAATTGGCAATATGTCGAGAGAACATTCGAGGATTTATGCAAGCTTTATGGCTACGAGGAGATTCGTATCCCGACCTTTGAGCACAGCGAAGTATTTCAGCGCGGTGTGGGGGAGACCACCGATGTCGTTCAGAAGGAGATGTACACCTTCGAAGATAAGGGAGGCAGGTCTTTGACCCTCCGCCCCGAAGGTACGGCGGGTGTCGTTCGGGCCTATGTCGAGAACGGTATGGGGTCTAAGACTTCACCGCAACGTCTTTTTTATGTTATCACCGCTTTCCGTTACGAGAATGTGCAAAAGGGCCGTTATAGAGAGTTCCACCAAATGGGAGTGGAAGCTTTCGGGGCCAAAGGACCTCACATCGATGCGGAAGTTTTGGCCATGTTGGATCATTACTTTGAAGAGTTGGGTTTAAAAGACTATGCCCTTCACATTAACAGCATCGGATGCCCCAACTGCCGGGCCCAATATCGAGAGGCGCTGCTTGCCTATTTACGCCCTAAGAAAGATCAGTTGTGTCAGGATTGCCAAAACCGCATGGAAGAAAATCCGTTGAGAGTTTTGGACTGCAAAGAGAAGTCTTGCCAAGACGTTACCAAGGATGCACCTTTGATTCTGGACTATTTGGACGAAGAGTGTAAAGACCACTTTGACACGTTAAAAGGCCTCCTGGACGATATGGGCATCTCCTATAAAGTAGACCCTAGAATTGTCCGCGGCCTTGATTACTACACCAAGACCGTCTTCGAATTTGTTTCCGAGAATGTGGGCACTCAGGGAACCATCTGCGGCGGCGGTCGCTACGACGGCCTGGTCGAAGCTCTGGGAGGACCTTCTACACCCGGTATCGGCTTTGCCATGGGAGAAGAAAGGCTCTTGATGGAGCTGGAAGCCCAAGGCTTGGTGAAGCCGCACAGCTTAGAGACCACGCTTTATATTGCAAACTTAAATGACGCGGCCCATACCGAGGCTCAGGCTTTGGCCCAAGCTTTGCGTCGTCGGGGGATTTCGGTCCAGTATGATTTGATGGATCGGTCGCTTAGAGCTCAGATGAAATACGCCGGCAAAAACAACATGGATTATATTTTGGTTTTGGGTGAAGACGAGTTGGCCCGGGGAAAAGTCATGCTGAGAAGTTTGGTGGATCGTGACAAGGAAGAGGTCGAGGTAGGCCTTCATGATATAGATACCTTGGCAGAGATTTTGGCCGAAGACTAAGACGAAACTAGTCTATAATAAGGAAAAAATTAGGCTTTAAGGAAAATAATAGGAGATAGAGATGGAATCATTAGAAGGTCTTAAGAGAACGGCCCTCTGTGCCGACCTGAGTGAAGAGAGCCTGGAGCAGGAAGTGACCCTGATGGGCTGGTGCCAAGTCCAAAGAGACTTAGGTGGCCTTATTTTTATCAGTTTAAGAGACAGATCCGGCATTATGCAGCTGGTGGTGGACGAGGAGTCCCCGGAAGCGGTCCGCGATAAGGCTTCCAAAGTCAGAAGCGAATATGTTTTGGCTGTTAAAGGCTTGATGCGTGAAAGAGAAAATCCCAATCCCGAGATGAAGACCGGTCTCTGGGAGATTCACGTCAATGAACTTAGAATTCTTAGCCAGTCCAAGACGCCGCCGTTTTATATTGAAGAAGAATCGGATGTTAAAGAGAGTTTGCGCCTAAAGCACCGCTATCTGGACCTCAGAAGGTCTCCTATGCAAAGAAATTTGAATGTGCGTTCCGATATTACGAACTTCACCCGTCAGTTTTTCAGCCAGGAAGGTTTCTTGGATATTGAGACCCCCATGTTGGGTAAGTCTACACCGGAAGGGGCCAGAGACTACCTGGTTCCGTCCAGAATTTTCCCCGGTAAGTTCTTTGCCTTGCCGCAAAGCCCTCAGCTCTATAAGCAGCTTCTTATGGTGTCAGGGGTAGATCGCTATTTCCAGATTGCCAAATGCTTCCGCGACGAAGACTTAAGAGCCGATCGTCAGCCGGAGTTTACACAAATCGACTTGGAGATGTCTTTCGTTAAGCAAGAAGACGTCATGAGCCTGGTCGAATCTTATCTGAAGGCTTTGTGGGTGGAAGTCAAAGGACAACATGTTGAAGACGCCTTCCCCCGCCTGACCTGGGAAGAAGCCATGCGGCGATTCGGTTCGGACAAACCCGATATCCGTTTCGGCATGGAATTACAAGATATTTCGGACTTGGTGAAGGATACAGACTTTAAGGTCTTTACCTCGGCGATTGAAGCGGGCGGCAGGGTTGAGCTTATCGTCGCACCCGGTGCCGGTAGCATGACTCGTAAAGAAATTGATAAGCTCCAAGACTTTGTAAAAGACTACGGAGCAGGCGGCCTGGCCTGGCTGGTTCCCGGAGAGACCTGGCGTGGTTCTATCCTGAAGTTTATGGACGATGAACTTCTTTCTAAGCTTAAAGAGGAAACAGCAGCTAAGGACGGTGACCTCCTTCTTATCGTTTCAGACCGCAATTTCAGGACCGTGCAGACGGCTTTGGGTGCGCTTAGATCGCACTTGGGTAAAATGTTGGAGCTCTATGATCCTTCAACCGACGCCTTTTGCTGGGTGACCGACTTCCCCCTCCTGGAGTGGGACGAGGAAGAGAAGCGCTTCGTGGCCGTCCACCATCCTTTTACCATGCCGAACGAAGAGGATTTGGATCTCTTAGACAAAGACCCCGGCAAGGTCCGAGCGTTGGCCTATGACATCGTTTTAAACGGCTACGAATTGGGCGGAGGCTCTATCCGTATTCACGACCAGGACCTGCAAAACAAGATGTTCGAGCTCTTGGGTTTCAGCAAGGAGCAGGCCTACGAGAACTTCTCCTTCTTATTGGAAGCCTTCCAATACGGCGTGCCGCCTCATGGTGGTTTGGCCATCGGCTTAGACCGTTTGGTTATGCTGGCTTTGGGCATTGATAATATTAAAGAAGTCATTGCCTTCCCCAAGGTACAAAGCTCGGCCGACCTGATGACCCGGGCACCCGGCTTTGTTTCGGACCGGCAATTAGAAGATTTGAGCTTGGCTGTGAATACGTCAGAGCCCGAAAAGGCACAAGAGGAATAAGGCAAAGATGACAGATAATGAAAATAAAACAAATGAACAAAACGAGAAGCAGGAAGTAAGGCCGGTCCGTATCGAGATGGATGCGCCCCATATTAGGCCTACTTACTTAAATTATATTCCGGATACGCCCGAAACCGAGCCTGCTCCGGATAGGCGAGAAGTCTTGCCGGAAGAGCAGGATATTTATTCGGACCATGATAAGACCAGTGTACTTATAGAGGTCTTGGATTGGATTCGTTATATTTTGATTGCTGTCATCGTAGGTCTTCTCTTATCGTACTTTGTCATTCAAAGAAGTGCTGTGGTAGGGTCTTCGATGGAGCCCTCTCTCTTGAATCAAGATCAACTTTTGGTAGAAAAGGTAAGCCCGCACTTTACACTCCCGGCAAGAGGAGCGATTGTTACAGTGGATTCTAACTTCTTACCTAACTATCGCCATAATGAGATGCTGGTCAAAAGGGTTATAGCAAGACCCGGCGATACCATCGACTTTGTAGACGGCAAAGTTTATATCAATAACGAAGAATTGGATGAAACTTACTTGCCTGAGGATACTTATACGATGGCGCCGGCTGATTGGGAGGGACCCCTTACCTTAGATGAAGACCATGTCTACGTTCTGGGCGATAACAGAGCCTACAGTGCCGACTCCAGAATCTTTGGTCCTGTGCCCAGAGACTCTATCGTGGGACATGTCCTCATCAGGATTTATCCCTTCGCCAGGTTTGGCATACCAAGATAATTTCAATCATAAGGAGGCAAAACCTTTGAGCAGTCAGAGGCAGCAACATATTAGAAATTTTTCCATTATTGCCCATGTGGACCACGGTAAGTCCACTTTGGCGGATCGTTTAATTGAACATACCGGCAGTCTGACCAAGCGTGAGATGCAAGATCAGGTGCTGGATAATATGGATATTGAGCGTGAGCGTGGGATTACCATTAAGGCCCAGGCTACTAAGATGCTCTATAAGGCCAAAGATGGAGAAGTTTATGAGCTAAACTTAATTGACACTCCCGGACACGTAGACTTCTCTTATGAGGTGTCTAGATCATTGGCTGCTTGTGAAGGTGCAGTTCTTGTCGTAGACGCATCTCAAGGTGTAGAAGCCCAGACGTTGGCCAATGTTTACATGGCTGTTGATAATGAACTAGAGATTTTGCCGGTTATTAATAAGATCGACCTCCCGGCAGCGCGTCCGGAATTTGTCCGTAATGAGATTGAAGAAGTCATCGGCATCGAGGCTGATATGGCGCCGTTGGTTTCTGCCAAAAATAATATCAATATTGAAGAGGTACTGGATAAGATTGTTGAATACCTTCCTCCCCCGAACGGAGATGAAGACGGCCCCTTAAGAGCTTTGATTTTTGACGCCAAGTATGATGAGTACCAGGGTGTGGTGGTTCACGTAAGAGTCCGCGACGGTCAGGTGAAAAAAGGTGATCAAATTCGCATGATGCATACCGGTGCCGTCTTTACCGTGACCGAAGTCGGTGACTTTAAGGCCGGCCGCCTGTCCAAGCAGGATACATTGGAAGCCGGGGACGTCGGTTATATCATTGCTTCTATCAAGGATGTTAAGGATACGGCCATCGGGGACACGGTGACGCTGGTTTCGAATCCGGCTAAAGACGCTTTGCCCGGATATAAAGAGGCACAGCAAATGGTTTTTTGCGGCATTTATCCGGTAGACAACCAAGATTATGTGAATCTCAAAGATGCTCTGGAAAAACTCCAGGTGAACGATGCCTCTTTTTCCTTTGAACCGGAAAGCTCCGCTGCTCTGGGTTTCGGTTTTCGTTGCGGTTTTTTAGGGCTTCTTCACTATGAAATCATACAGGAGCGTCTGGAGCGTGAGTTTGACTTAAACATTATCACGACGGCCCCTTCGGTTATTTACAAGGTCTTCACGACAGATGGAGAAGAGATTGAAATTACCAATCCGACCAATCTACCTGATCCGTCCGAAATTGATCATATGGAAGAACCTATTGTGAATGTAACCATTATGACCCCTACCGACTATGTGGGAAATATCATGGAAATCTGCCAGGAGAGAAGAGGCAGCTATCTCAATATGACTTACCTGGATAAGACCTTGGTGGAAATCCATTACGAGATGCCTCTAAATGAGGTCATCTATAATTTCTTCGATGTCTTAAAATCCAGGACCAGGGGCTATGCCTCCTTAGATTATAAATTTAAATGCTACAGGCCGGCGGAATTGGTCAAACTCGATATTCTCATTCACGGCGAGATAGTCGATGCCCTATCCTTTATCGTGCATAAGGATCAAGCCCAAAAGCGTGGCCGACTTATGGCGGAGAAATTAAAGGACGTTATCCCGCGTCACCAATTCGAAATACCCATTCAGGCGGCTATCGGAGGCAAAATCATTGCCAGGGAGACTGTTCGAGCCTACCGTAAGGATGTTTTATCCAAGTGTTATGGCGGTGATATTACTCGTAAGAAGAAGCTTCTGGAGAAACAAAAAGAAGGTAAGAAGAGGATGCGCCAGGTCGGCAGTGTAGAAATCCCTCAGGAAGCCTTTATGAGTGTTTTGAAATTAGACGACTAAAGAAAAGACCGCCTTTTAGAGCGGTCTTTTTGGTGCGGATAACAGGACTTGAACCTGCACGAGTCGCCTCACTGGAACCTAAATCCAGCGTGTCTGCCAATTCCACCATATCCGCATATATTTTTTAGCTCCGTTATTATAGGAAAGGCAGAGGCTTTTAGCAACCGGCAATAAGCATTGTGCTATGATATCTCCCAGTGTTAGAAGCTCGAAAGGAGTCATCTTATGGGTCAAAGTTTAGGCAAGCATCGTTTATATCTGCACCGTCCGGGCAGTCAATTTATCACGCTGTTTTCGTTTAAAGGAGCGGTTGATGCCAATCTCATGAAGGCCAAAATTAAAGAGGCCATGAATGCGCATCCCTTTTTGAAGCAAAAAATCCGGGTGGATGAGAAACAGGAAGCCTACTATGAACCCATAGATAAGGCTGTGGTAGATGTTGAGATAGACCGCTATGAACCGGCCGATGACGAAGATGAAGAGAGCCTTCTGGATATTGCCTTGGAAGAGGCCAAAGAAGCGGTTGCCTGGCCCATGGATGTTTTCCGGGGACAATTTATGAAGCATAAGCTCTACACAGATGGCGAGTCCTTGGTTTGGCTGATTTCATCTCATTATTTAGGAGGAGATGGCCAGTCGATTTTGTATTTGGCTCGCGATGTTTTCCGCCTGATGGATCAACCCGAAGTCAGGATGGAAAAAGTGCCCCATGAAGAACTGGATACCAGCGACTTACCCGATGAGAAATCACTCTTTTTTTTATCCAAGATGCGGGTGAAAAGTCTCAACCGTCAATGGGAGAAAAAAGGCAAGCCCTTCAGTCCGGAAGACCGTAACCGCATGCATAAAAACTACCATGAAGCCTACCCGATTCTTATGAACACGCTAAAACTCGAAGGGGAGGTCGTAGAAAACCTTTATGAAACTGCGCGTTTGCGTAACATCCATTTGGCCTCTCTGGTTGCCGCTGCCTATTACAAGGCAACCCAGGATACAGATAAGGTTCACTTTCAGGTGTCTACCAGACCTGAAAACTATGAGGGCATAGGTATCTACCAGGGCGGCATCCAGGTGGACTATCCTAAGGGAAAGCGTGATTTGTTAGAGCTGGCGGATAAGATTTCAGCCGACATGATCGAGAAACTCAATACGCCCAACATGGTCCACCAGTCCGCATCGATCCTAATGGGATTACATCCGGGACTTATCGATTCCGGCTACTACGCCGCATACGATGCTTATGAGAATCCCACGGCCAAAGTTCTACAGGGCATGTACGGCTTGACCGGCCAGGGGACAGGCTTTCAGATTAATGACATGGGCCGGATTTATGAGGATGAAGAGTTTTCCTTTGCTAAATTAGAAGAGGTCTATCTTTTTGCACCTTTTATTTCTAATTTTACCCGTCTTATTGGCTTAGTCACGCTGGACGACAAGCTCTTTATTAGCCAGGAGGCCTATATGGACCAAAGTTTTGAAAAGATTGTATTGGAAAGGGTGGAGAAATCTTTAAGAGAAATAGCCGGCTTTTAAATTCACCGCTTCTTCACGAAAACTTTTTCCGCATTAACCGAATTGCTTATCCTTATGTTAAAATAGCTTGGTATATGTGTAACAAGGGTGACGAGCGCCTATGCCGAAACGTAGCGCTTGTTGCCGGACGGGTTTAACTATAGAAATAGGAGGCCTCTTAGGTGAAAAAAGTTTGTGAAGTCCTCGGTGCAACCGACCTCTTTGACGGAATAGATCACTCTGTATTCGAACCTTACTGTGCTAGGACCGTTCTCCGCTTGTATTGGAAGGGTGAGATTGTGGTCAATGAGGGGGATCGTTGTGAGGGAATCTATTCCGTGGTCTCCGGGACTTTGGCCATACAGAAGTATTCTATAGACGGTGAGTACGTTACCGTTAATTTACTGGAAGCCGGTGACAGCTTTGGTGAGGAGTTCTTCTTCGGTGCCAGGTCGGAATACACCTATTCGATTGAGGCCGTGTCGAATGCCCAGGTGCTGTATTTGCCCAAAGACATCATGATGACCATGCTGGAAAATGACGAAGAGATTCGCCACAACTTTATGAGAACTTTGTCGGACAGGGTCTTACACCAGAATGCGCGTATCAACGTCTTGTCCCAGCGTAACTTGCGTTTAAAAATCACCCGATATCTTTTAGATCTCCACTATGATAATGAGGAAGACGACGATAGGCGTTACGGCTTTATGCAGAAGAAAACGTCAGAGGCAACGCCTAAGGTAGAATTGCCGGTTTCTAAGGAAGTTTCTGCCAAACTCCTGGCCATGCCCCGTCCCTCTTTTTCCAGAGAATTGGTTCGCATGGAAAAAGAAGGCCTCATTAAAGTCAACGGTCGAGTGATTTGGTTGACGAATTTAAGAGCATTGGAACTGGACGGTCAGATTGAGGAATTAGAGGACTAGTCTTTTGGCCTTGTGCCGGACTGGATAGGAAGGAGCGCAGCAAGTGTCAGTTCTACCGAGCAATGTAATTGTGGCAACAGCAAGTTTCTCGGATTTTTTTCAGACCTTGTTGGAAGAATTTCGTAATGGTATCTTCCTTTTCGCCAGCCCTTGGGATATTTTTATCTCCTGCATGGATGTGGCGGTAACGACCTTTGCTATCTATTATATTTTGAAGCTCCTATCTGAAACCAGAGCTTGGCAACTTCTGAAAGGCATGCTGTGGCTTATTGTTTTTACGGTTATTGCAGGCTGGCTGGGCTTTAAGACCATTAATTTTGCCCTGGTAAACTCCATCTCTATTTTGGTTGTCGGTTTGGTTGTTATTTTTCAGCCTGAACTCAGACGTGCTTTAGAGTCGGTGGGCCAAAATTCCATCAATCTTTTTGCGCCCCGTGACGACAACGGTTCGGCCAATCAAAAGAACCACAATATGATTGAATCCATAGCTGTGGCCTGCGAAATCATGGCGGAAGAAAAGACCGGAGCACTCATTATTATCGAGCGCCAAACGGCCCTGGGCGACTTGGTTGAGTCCGGTACGGCCGTGATTTTGGATGCCGAACTGACTTCTACTGCGTTGAGGCAAATTTTTTATACGAATTCTCCTACCCATGACGGGGCGGTTATTATCAGGGGCGGCCGTATTTATGCGGCCCGTGTTCATGTGCCCTTGAGTGATTCCTATCAGGTGAAAAAAGAGATGGGTACCCGCCACAGGGCAGCAATCGGTGCATCGGACATAGGCGATACCATTGCCATTGTTGTCTCGGAAGAGAAGGGAACCATTTCTTTGGCCGTCCGAGGAAGACTCTATACCCTGGACCATGCGGATGCCCTGAGGACCGTCTTGCGCCGCCTTTTAAGCCCCGGTGAATCCCTGGAAGACCATTATTTGCCGCGGCACCTACGTAAGCTCTTACGTTTAGACAAGACCAAGAGTGTTGAAGAAGAGCGTAAGCGTGAAGAGGAAGTCGCTAATTCCAACGCCGCCGAGACCATCAAGTCTATTGAAGATGAGGGCGGAATAGGCAAGGCCGGTCTAAGTGATATGGAAGTGACGACCAATCCTAAGAGATCTAAGGCCCTCATTTTAGTTATTGCCTTGGTATCGTCTTTAGCCCTCTGGCTTTACGTCCGCGTAACGACCAACCCCATCCGCAGCAGAACCTTCGATGTGCCCCTGGTGGCGACCGGCGTTGAGCAATTGGAAATAAGAGACCTGTCTTATGTCAATCCGGTAAGCCAGGTGCGAGTTACCATAAGATGCAGAGAAGAGACCCTGACCAAGATTGACAGCCAGCAGGTCCAGGCGACTGTGGATTTTTCTTCCATCGAACAGCCTGATGTGTATGAGCTGGAAGTCCATGTCAATGTCCAAGACGTTTCCATCTTGTCTTATGAGGTCAGCCTCAGGAACCCCGATACGGTATCTGTCAGTGTCTACCAAGCCGAGCCCGTAAACCAACAAGCTGATTAAAAATAAGGAGGGAAGACCATGATTAAAAAAGTTTGGTCCATGCTTCTGGTACTGATTCTTATTCTCTTGGCCGTGTGGATTCTGCTCTTTGTTTCCAACAAAAGCCTAGTCCAAAATCAGGAGTCTGCCGGCGGCCAAAGTTCCGTCACGCAAACAAGCACAACGCCTTAAGGAGGTCCTATGTCCGTTTACGAGAGTGCCCAATCCTTTTATCTGGGAAAAGAGTATGATTTGGCTTCGGGCCAAAGAACCGACCGCTACCTGCTTTATGATTCCAAAGATCTTACCACCCATGCGCTTACCTTAGGTATGACCGGCAGCGGGAAGACGGCTTTGGGCATTGCGCTTTTGGAAGAAGCGGCATTAGACCATATCCCTTCATTAATCATTGACCCCAAAGGCGATATGGGCAATCTGAAACTTTTGTTCCCCGATTTAAAAAGTGAAGACTTCCGTCCCTGGGTTAGTCAGGGGCAAGCAGACCGGCAGGGTATGAGCCCGGACCAATTAGCCGAAGCGGAGGCCATAAAGTGGCGAGAGGGTTTGGCCGATTGGGAGCAGGGACCGGACCGTCTGGCCAAGCTAAGAGACCAGGCCCAGGTCAATCTCTACACGCCCGGCAGTAGCCGAGGACAAGCCTTGTCTTTATTGAAATCCTTAGAGCGGCCTTCGGACGGAGTCATGGAAGATCCCGAGACCTTAAACGACTATGCCTCATCCAGAGTGCAAGCACTCCTGGGACTCTTAGGCATGAACGAAGACCCCATATCCAGCCCCAAGCACATTCTCTTACATCATATTCTGCTGAATCAGTGGGAACAGGGCAATTCTTTAGACCTTCCTACACTGATAAGGCTTATTCAAGAGCCCGGCATCGCACAGTTCGGAGCCTTGAGCTTGGAAGAGTTTTTCCCTGCTCAGGCCCGCCAGGCTTTGGCCGTAGAAATTAATAATCTTTTGGCCAACCCTAAGTTCAGCAAGTGGACCCAAGGGGCGCCTTTAGACTTCGGTCGCATGCTCTATACACCGGAAGGCAAAGCCTGTGTCAACGTCTTTACCATCAGCCATTTAGATGATCGGGAAAGGATGTTCTTCGTAACGACTTTCTTAAATGAAGTGGTGTCCTGGATGCGGGACCAAACCGGTACGTCCAGCCTAAGGCTTATCCTCTACATGGATGAGATTTTCGGTTATTTCCCTCCGGTGGCCAATCCGCCGTCTAAAAAGCCCCTCCTAAATCTCTTGAAGCAGGCCAGAGCTTACGGTCTGGGCCTGGTTTTAAGTAGTCAAAACCCGGTAGACCTGGACTATAAGGGCTTGTCTAATATCGGTACCTGGTTTATTGGCCGATTGCAAACCGAACAAGATAAGGCCAGACTCCTGGACGGCTTGGAATCTATTGATAAGACCGATCGTGAGGGCTTTTCCAAGGCAGACTTATCCAAAGCCTTATCGGCCTTGCCCCCACGTGTTTTCTTGATGAACAATATCCATGAAACCGGCCCTGTCTTTTTTCAGACGCGCTGGGTCATGTCTTATTTGCCAGGTCCTTTGTCACTGCAAGATATTAACCTTCTGGAAAAGAAACCCACTAACTCAGAAGTACTTGCTGAAGGACAGGTAAAATCGGCTTCGGCTCCGGAAGATACCGTAGCACCTGCTATAGATACTCCTTCTTCTATGAAACAGGAGAAGGTATCAGAAGAAGACATGCCGATTTCCCTTCAGGCCCGCCTGCCCGACGGGATTCGTCAGGTTTATATGCCTTTAAGTCAGACTGTTGATTTAAACCGATCCCTTGCCTACTATCCCGGCTTATATGCTTTGGTCGAGACGAACTTTATGGATAAAAAGACCGGCATCTCGGAGACGGAGAAAACAATCCATACGACTGTACTGGAAAAAGGTCTAATCGAGGTATCCTGGGAAAGAGAGGCCAAAGCCTCGTTGAAACCGGACAGCCTTTTAAGTTCAGGCCAAATGTCCATTCCCATCCGGGAAGTTCTGGCGTCCTTTAGTAAGAAGACCAATTTCACCCAATGGGAGAAGGACCTAATCGATTACCTTTATAGGACCCGGACCTACGATTTGGCCCGTAACACCTTAACCGGCCTGGTCCAAGTCCCCGGTGAGACCTTAGAAGAATTTCAGGCCAGAAACCGTCTGGCCGTCCGGGAAGTTCGGGATAAGGCTGTCGATGATTTAAGACTGAAGTACCAAAAAAAGATTCAAAGTGCGGAAGAAAAAGTTCGCAAGGCCAATCAGGCGGTTCAAAGAGAAAAGGACCAGGCCAAGCAAAGTACGTTTTCGGCCATGGTCAATGCCGGCAATACGGTCCTAAATGCCCTGATGGGACGTAAGGCTTTTTCCAAGACCACAATGAATAAGGCTTCTATGACGGCCCGGTCTGCCGGAAGATCCAGGCAGCAGGCTCAGGATGTGGTGAGGGCGGAAGAGACCCTGGCGACTTATGAGGCCGACTTAGAGCGCTTAAATCAAGAAGCGCAGACGGAAATGGATGCTTTGTCCGCCCGTTACGAAGAAGAAGGTCAAGCCGTAGAAATTACCCACATTAGTCCCAAGAAGTCCGATATTAAAGTCAGAAACCTGTCGGTCATCTGGTTGCCTTATTATGAAGATAGTATGGAGCCGGCTTTCGATGAAGCGGAGGCAGAAGCCTGATTTCTCTTCATTCAATTCATAACAAAAGAAAATGGCGAGAAGTTTCTCGCCATTTTTTCTGTAGCAAATGTTTTGTCTGACGGAATTATTATTCCGGCAAGCTCTTGATTAAATCGAAGAGGTCAATAGCGGCCAATTTAGGCCCGTCCTGTGCCTTGTCTGCAACACCTAATTGGGTTCGCAAGGTTCCGACCACAACATTGTTTACGAAAAGCTTAGAGAAGAAGCGGTCAATCAAGACGTCGGTTTCTTGCTGCTTCTGGACAGGGCCGAAAGGATTGGCGAAGTAAGACGTGGTAATACCCTTCTCGGAGGTCGTACCCTTGGCCATACGCTTGCCTTGGACGAAGGTCGGTAAGGCTTCCTCCATGTTTTCGAAAATCTTAATGGCTTTCTCGCCTTCTTCTACCGGATCGTAGTTATTGGCGTAGACGAAGATATCGACCTTGAGGCCTTCCATAATTTCGTCGTAAGTCGCAACAGGTGTGATGAGGCGGGCGTTGACCTTGTCGGGGTTCATAAAGATGGACCGGTCTAATTCCTGGAAGGCGTAACCCGAATCCAGGTCGTCCAGGCGGACGAAAGCACCAATCTCTGTACCGTAGCCTCGCACCTGGTCGGTTTCGGGGTCAATACGGAAGGTACCCATATCGTCGAAAATGATGTCCATTTCGGAAATGTGATCTTTGGCCAAAGCACGGAAAGCTTCAATACTTTCGGACTTGCCGGCACCGGAGTCGCCCATGATGACGACATTGGCCTGCTTCCCGTTCTTAAGGACGATGTGGACCATGGCGCCGTGGATGGGGAGGTTGCCCTTAGAAATCTGGCGGACGTTGTGTAAGGTCAGCATCATCTTCTTCATATAACCAAAGTAGTCATAGCAATCGTGGTGGGAAACGAAGCCGATCATGATGTCGTTACGTTCATCGTGGTAGAAGCCTTCTTCAGGTTCTTCCAGGTGGTTGTCGCCGCCGAAAACGTAGATCAAATCGGGCTTTCTGCCGGAGACTTGCTCTTCGGTCGCCAGCTGGAACAAGTTGGCCAAAGAGACACCGTGGGTCAGATAGTCTCTTTGGACATAAACGAAGGCCAGGTACTCACCCACAAAGCAGGGGAAGCAGAAGAAGTGGTTATCGTTAATGCCAATACGTTCGAGCGGATTTTGCAAAAGTTCGGGGAAGACACCGGTTCTGGTATTACGCTTAGGATAAGAAATGAAAGGAGTTTCCAAAATAAGGCCCTTAACAAAAGCGATAGAGCGCAGTTTCTCGTAACCTTCGAGAATGGGCCAAACGTATTCCTTGCAGACCAAGCCGACATTGGTACCGGCCTTAATCTGGCGAAGAACGTTGGGTTTCTCCAAAGCGACGTTTACGGAGATTTCGCGATAAAGTGCCAAGAGCATTTCGTCGAAACGGGTTTTGGCATTCTGGAAAGAGGAAGTGGCCAAACCGGCAGAGGTCGTGGTCTCATAGAAGACGGCATAACGCTCCAAGTTTCGCCAATACTTATAAATCTCTTCTACCAGGCGTAAGATAGCGGCCCTGTCTTCATAGGCTTTGTGAAATTCGGGAATAGACTGGCTGATTTCCAGGATATTCATAGAAGTCAGTAATTTGGCCAAGCGGGTCATCGCCATAATCCTGGCCTCCCGGGTTTGCTGCGGGAAGTAGAACTTAATCAGACGGAACATTTCAGAATATTCCTGGCCCTCGGCATCGGTCAAAAAGTGATCGATTAAAGACCTAAAAGCCTCAGAGTCCAAAACCTGGTCAAAGGATGAATAGTAGCGTTCGGTAAAGTTGAAAATGGCTTTGCCATTGCTTAAAGACCATTCCGTCTTCATAATGAATACCTCCATTGTTTCCTGAGATTCGGTATATTATACCGCTAATAAGGGGCCCTGAACAAATTTTGCGTATTTTTAAGAAGAGTGTAATCATGGACTACGAAAGTTCGGGGAAAATTCTATAATAAACAGGTTGTTTTTTTATTAAAGAAAGGGGACAGGTTTTATGGGGAAAATAGGCTTCAACAATGCCCAGTACGTGGAAGAGCAAAGTCGTTACATTCGTGAACGAATCGAAGATTTCGATAAGCTTTATCTGGAGTTCGGCGGTAAATTGGCCGGTGACTTCCATGCCATGCGGGTCTTGCCGGGCTTTGATCCCGATGCTAAGGTCAAGATTTTGCAGAAACTTAAGGACGATGCTGAAGTGCTGATTTGTGTTTATGCCGGCGATATCGAGCAAAACCGGGTGCGCGGAGATTACGGCATCACCTACGACGAAGAAGTTTTCCGTATGATCGATGAGTTCCGCGAGTGGGGGCTTATGGTTAACAGCGTTATTATTACCCGATACAACGGCCAAAACGCGGCCAAAGTTTTCGTGAACCGCTTGAAACGCCGCAACATTCAAGTCTATACCCATGCCTATACCGAGGGCTATCCTTTGGACGTTGATACCATTGTTTCCTCTTCGGGTTACGGCCAAAATACCTTTGTTCCCACCAGCCGTAAACTCGTGGTGGTAACCGCTCCCGGACCTAACTCCGGTAAGCTGGGGACCTGTCTGAGCCAGCTTTACCACGAAACCCAAAGAGGCAATAACGCCGGCTACTCCAAGTTTGAGACTTTTCCCATCTGGAACCTTCCTTTGAAACACCCGGTTAATGTGGCTTACGAAGCGGCTACGGCAGACGTTATGGACGTCAATATGATCGATCCCTTCCACTTGGAAACCTACGGTGTTTCGGCAGTCAACTACAATCGCGACATCGACCAGTTCCCGCTCTTAAGACGTATTTTGAAAAAAATCTACGGAGAGGATATCCCCTTCCATTCACCCACCGGGATGGGAGTCAACCGGGCCGGTTTTTGTATTTCGGATGACGAAGTTTGCAAAGCAGCTGCCAACCAGGAGATTATCAGAAGGTCCTTCCATTTGGCCTGTGACTATAAGAAAGGCAATATCGGGGCGGAAGTGGCCCAGAGAGCCAAGCTCCTCATGGATGAAATGCAATTGACTGAAGAAGACCGGTCGGTCGTAAGGCCGGCCAGAGAATACGCCCAAAGGCTTCTGGAAAGACCGGGCACACACTACGAGGCGAATCAAACCCCTCAGGCGACAGCCTTGGAGCTTCCGGACGGCACCATTGTAACCGGCAAGGGCTCCAACTCCATGTCCTCCATAGCGGCCTGCCTTTTAAATGCGGCCAAAGGCATAGCCGGTTTGGCCGATCCTTTGCACCTCCTGTCACCGGTTATTTTGGAACCCATCCATTACCTCAAAGAAAATATTTTCGGTCAGAAGATGCATTACCTGGATGCCAAAGAGATTCTCCTGGCCTTGAGTATTTCGGCTGCGACCAATCCCATGGCCGAAGCGGCTTTGATTCAGCTAAAAGAACTTCGAGGCTGTGAAGCCCACTCGACCGTTATCCCCTCTAAGATGGACGATGCGGTTTGCCGAGAGTTGGGCATCAACCTGACCTCGGATCCGGTTTTTGCTTCCAATTCTTTATACTACAACAATTGAGGAGAAATTTAGCCTAGCATAACCGATGTGCTGGATTTATCCTTTTATTTGTAGCATAATGACTCCAAAGCGTTGAAGGAGACGGATTTTCCTAAGAGGCTATCAGATAGGCTTAGGCCTATCGCCAGAGAGAAAGACCTGAGGCTGGAAGTCTTTCATAGCAAGAGGATTATTCCTACCACTCCGGAGCAGGTACCAGGGAGCGGGAGCAAGGCTTGGAAGAGCAGAACTTCGGTGAAATGGTCCCGGCCCCTTCACGAGACGAAGGTAAATGAAGTTAAAGAACAAGGTGGAACCGTGTTTAGATAAGATAAGCACCCTTGGGCAGTTCGTATCCGAATGCCCGAGGGTTTTTTATTAGGAATCCTCGGAGAAGAATAGGAAAAATAAATACGAAATGATTGGGGAGGATTATAAAATGAAAATTACTTTAAAAGACGGGTCGGTAAAAGAATATGCCAAGCCCATGTCGGTCTATGACATTGCCAAAGACATTAGCGAAGGCCTGGCCAGAAACGCCCATGCCGGCAAGGTGGACGGCGAGCCGGTTGACCTTAGAACAGTGGTAGACCACGATGCCGAGGTTGAGATTGTAAGTTTTGACGACCCCGAAGGCCGTCATGCTTTTTGGCATACCAGTTCCCATATTTTGGCTCAGGCAGTCTTAAGACTGTATCCGGACGCCAAACTGGCTATAGGACCTGCTATTAAAGACGGTTTTTACTATGACATCGAATTTGCCGAGCCGCTCCTGGAAGAGAACCTGGACCAGATCGAGAAAGAGATGAAAAAAATCGTTAAAGAAAAGCTCGAAATCAGTCGTTTCGAAAAGCCCAGAGAAGAGGCTATCGCATATTTTAAAGAGAAGAACCAGCCTTATAAGGTAGAATTGATTGAAGATTTACCGGAAGGTGAGCCCATCAGCTTCTATCAGCAAGGTGAATTCATTGATCTTTGTGCCGGCCCTCACTTGATGAACGTGAAGCCGGTCAAGGCCCTTAAACTGACATCTATAGCCGGTGCTTACTGGAGAGGCGATGAGCATAAGCAGATGCTGACCAGAATCTACGGTACGTCTTATCCCAAGAAGGCCGAGCTGGATGAGCATCTGGCCCGGATTGAAGAGGCCAAAAAACGAGACCACCGCCGCCTGGGTAAGGAGATGCGACTCTTTACGCTCATGGATGAGGGACCGGGTTTTCCATTCTTCCTTCCTAACGGCATGATTATCAAAAACGGACTCATGCAGTACTGGCAGGAACTCCACGACCGTGAAGGCTATCAGATGATTGAAACACCTATTATGCTGAACCGTTCTTTGTGGGAGAAGTCCGGTCACTGGGACCACTATAAAGACAATATGTATACGACGAAGATTGATGACGAGGACTTTGCCATCAAGCCCATGAATTGCCCCGGCAGCCTTCTGGTATATAATTCCGAGCCGCACTCTTATAGAGACCTGCCCTTACGCTTAGCAGAAGTCGGCTTGGTTCACCGCCATGAGAAGTCCGGCCAAATGCATGGCTTGACACGTGTCCGTGCCTTCCACCAGGACGATGCCCATATCTTCATGACACCCGACCAGGTAAAAGATGAGATTGAAGGCGTCATTCGCTTGATCGATGAGGTCTATAAGAACTTCGGTTTCGTGTACCATGTTGAGCTGTCGACCAGACCGGAAGACTCCATGGGTACGGACGAAGAGTGGAATATGGCCATTGAAGCTTTGGAAGACGCCATGAAAGAAATCGATATGCCTTATGTTGTAAATGAAGGTGACGGTGCTTTCTACGGCCCCAAGCTGGATTTCCACCTGGAAGATTCTTTAGGCAGAACTTGGCAATGTGCTACAATCCAGCTGGACTTCCAGTTGCCGCAACGTTTTGAAGCTGAATATGTCGGCCAGGACGGCGAGAAGCACAGACCTATTATGATTCACCGTGTAGTTTACGGTTCTATCGAGCGCTTCATGGCCATCTTGATTGAGCACTTCGGCGGCAAGTTCCCCGCTTGGCTGGCACCCGAACAGGTTCGAATCCTACCTATTACGGACCGCCACCTGGCCTATGCCCAAGAGATTGAAAAGGTCTTGAAGGAACATGGCATCAGAGTTCATATCGACGACCGTAACGAAAAAACAGGCTGGAAAGTACGTCAGGCTCAGGTGGAGAGGATTCCTTACATGCTGGTCATCGGTGATCGCGAGATGGAAGATAAGACCGTTGCCTTAAGACTGCGCGATAAAGAGAAGACCAAGGTCTTAGACTTGGCCGAATTTGCCGATAAGCTGGGGGAAGAAATCCACAGCCGTCAGATGAGCTCGGCTTTCCTGGACTTATTTGAGTAAAAACGCACAGTAGCCCGGCCCGACGAAACGAGAGACTTTTTATGAATACGGATTTTGAAGACAGGATTTTGGACTTAGGCAGGACTTTAGACCGGGACAAAGGAGACATCCTGACCGGTGAAGAAATCGACCAAGCCTGGTCCAGGCAGATGGGAAAGAACCTTTCGCCCCAGGAAATCTGGTATGACTTTCCCATCCGGCCGGGTTTTTATCTTCAGAACGGAGCTGTAGCCTTGCCCGGCGGAGTGAGCTTTACGGTTCACTCCGAAGGGGCTACGGCTATTGATTTGGTGCTTTTTAAGAAAAATCAGGAAAACCCATTTGCTATTATCCCTTTTCCGGACAAGTACCGGGTAGGGGATGTCTACTCCATGATTGTCTTCGGGCTGGACATTTTGGACTTGGAATATTGTTTCCGTCTGGATGGAGACTATAATCCCGGGCGGGGACTTTACTTTGACAGGACCAAGGGTGTAGTGGACCCATATTGCCGCAAGATTATTATGCGGGAAAAACGAGAAGAAGCCTACCCTTACCGAGGCCAGGTGACGGTCGATACCTACGACTGGGGCACGACCGTGGCGCCCAGGTTAGAACAAGATGAGATGATCATCTATGAGCTCCATGTCAAGGGTTTTACCGCCCATCCGTCTTCCGGTGTAAAAGCGCCGGGGACCTTTAGAGGCCTCATCGAGAAAATTCCTTATCTTAAAGAGTTGGGCGTTAATGTAGTAGAGCTCATGCCCATTTTTTCTTTTGACCCTACGGTGGATACTAGGGTACACGACGGCAATACGTTACAGGACTACTGGGGCTATAACCCGGCCGGCTTTTTCTCTTATCACCTGCCTTATTGTGCGGAAGATATCCGCCACGAAGAAGGCCAAGAACTAAAAGACTTAGTCAAAGCCCTACATGACAACGGTATGGAGATTATTTTGGACGTGGTCTTTAACCATACCGGTGAAGGTAGCGAAAAGGGGCCTTATATTAATTTTAGAGGCTTTGATAACAACATTTATTATATGCTGACACCCGGCGGCAAGTTTTTTAACTTCTCGGGCTGCGGCAATACCTTGAATGCCAACCATCCTATCGTACGGCAGTTGATTTTAGAGTGCCTCAGATATTGGGTATCGTCTTACCATATCGACGGTTTTCGCTTTGACTTGGCGTCTATTTTAGGTCGCTATGAAGACGGTTCGCCCATGAGTGATCCGCCACTCTTGCAGTCTTTGGCCTATGACCCGATTCTGAAAAAAGTCGAGCTTATTGCCGAAGCCTGGGACGCCGGCGGCCTTTACCAGGTGGGATCTTTCCCGTCCTGGTCCAGGTGGGGCGAGTGGAACGGTCGTTATCGGGATGATTTGCGTTGCTTCTTAAAAGGTGACGCCGGCATGGCGCCATGGGCGGCCAAACGCATAACAGGATCCCGAGACCTCTATCCGCCCGAGAAGAGAGGTAAACACGCCTCGGTCAACTTCATTACCTGCCATGACGGTTTTACTTTAAGAGATCTTTATTCTTATAACGAAAAGCATAATTTGGCCAATGGTTGGAATAATACCGACGGAGAGAACTTTAATAACAGTTGGAACTGTGGTGTGGAAGGGGAGACCGATGATCCGGAGATTAAGGCTCTTAGGACCAGGATGGCCCTTAATGCCTGCGTAGTCCTCTTATCTTCGGTCGGTATTCCCATGCTATTGTCGGGTGATGAATTCGGCAATACGCAAAACGGTAACAATAACCCTTATTGCCAGGATAATGAAGTTTCCTGGTTAGATTGGTCATTGTTAGACGATAATCAGGACTTCTTTCATTTCTGGCAGAAGATGATTCGTTTCAGAAAGCACCATCCTATCTTGCGCGGTTCGGGCCAAAAACCGGCCTTAGAAATTCCGGAAGTCAGCTACCATAGTGCCCGGGCTTGGGATTTTGATGAGGAAAAACAAGAGGGATACTATGTCGGGGTCATGTTCGCGGGCCGGGATGAAAGCGGCCTGGAAGATGAGGTCATTTATTTGGCCGTCAATGCCGGCTGGGAAGGTATCCACGTAGACCTCCCCCTCATGCCGCACAAAGAGGACTGGCGTCTGGTGGTGAACACATCACAAGACTTCCCTTATAATTTCCATGAAGATATGGACGATGCACCGATTGTAGAAAGAGACCTATACGTACCCGAACGGTCGGTCTTTTTATTGGTATCGAAGCCCCTGCCGTCTTGGGAAGAGGCCGAGGCTATGAAGGAGAAAGATCGTTTGGAATGGGCTAAACGCCAGGCAGGGGACCTTTACCCTTACCACTTCCATTTGAAGGGTGAAATCAGCAGCGGGTCCTATTCGGTGTGGAAAAGAGATTTAGAGGAGTAAGCATGGACAATAAGACATATTTAGAGGGGGCCTTAGATGTCCTCCATCAAGAGGACCGAGACCGTATCCGCTTTATTATCGAAATGGACAAGATGAAGACCATCTACCGGCAGACACTTTTGCTGGACCAATCCAGGACCGAGACCGATGCCGAACATTCCTGGCATTTGGCCATGTTGGCCCTGGTCTTGGAGCCGCATTTTCCTGAGGGTATCGACAAGGACAAGGTCATCCGTATGTGCCTGGTCCACGATATCGTGGAAATCGATGCCGGTGATACCTTTGCTTATGACAAAGAAGGTTATAAAAGCAAGGCTATCCGTGAAGAAAAAGCAGCCGACCGTATTTATAAGCTTCTTCCCGGAGAGGAAGGCCAAAGGCTAAGAGCCTATTGGGAAGAATTTGAGGAGGGTCAAACGTCCGAAGCCAAGGTTGCCAACAGCCTGGATCGACTCCAGCCGCTTTTGGCCCATGCCTATACCGGTGGGGTCAACTGGAAATCGCATAAGGTTGTGGCCGAAGATGTCTTGGTCCGGATGGAGCCCATCCGGCAGAATTTGCCGGATCTTTGGCCCATGGTTGAAGAGCTGGTCAAACGGGGAAAAGAAAGAGACCTTCTCTTATAGATTGATAATATTATGCCTATAGCCTACATAGGCGTGTTTTAGCGAGGAGACCCGTTGCTGGAGGTCGTATTGGAGGCGGCTGACCAGGACGGGGTCCTTATCTAAACATGCCTCGGACAATTCGGTCATCAGACTCTTTCTGGAAGGCGTATCCTTCATCAGGAGGAGTCTTTCTTTTTGGATTTGGTTCCATATGGCCTCATCTAGGCCGGCCTCAAGCTCGTCTTGGTGCAAGGGACAAAGTGACCTCAAAATCTGACTTTCTTCCGGTATGAGCCGACCCCTGACTTCGAGCAGCCAGTAATCCAGCATGTAGGCTAGATAGGACTCAATGATACGGTCGGTAAAAACCTCTGCCCGGGTAAGGAGCGCAGCGTCTTCTTCTCGGAAAAGCAGATAAATATCGTAAACCGTCTGGGGACAGGGGCCGAAGCGCTCGTTTCGCTCGGCTTCGGTATAGAGGCTGTAAATATCGTCCTCATCCCGGTATTGGCGGTCCTTTCTAAGATAGGTCCCGGGATCACCGGCTTTTTTATTGAGCTCTTCCAAGAGGTCCGAAGGCTCCTTGTCAATAGCGTAGGCCATACCGTCTGTCATGGCCAAGAGCGTAGCCGCCGCCAGGAGATAGGAATTGGAGCCGGGATTAGGACTTCTTAATTCAAAGCGATAGGACTGGGGGGCATGGAGGTCTCTTATAACACACAAAAGAACCGACCGGTTACGGGTGGGGTTGGTCACGGTTTTACCCATGGAAAAGACGGTGGAGACCGGGGCTTCAAAGCCGGGTTTCAAGCGGTTCAAGGCATCCAGATTAGAAGAAATAAAGGGGGTAATCAGGTTATAGTGTTTCATCAGACCCATGAGAGCGCCGTAGCCCAAGGGGCTGAGATAGTCCTTTTCCGGATGGGCCGGGGCAAAAAGGTTATGTTTTTTGCCTTTTTTGTCAATCAGGGTAAAGCTGAAGTGGTGGTGCTCGCCGGAACCGGCCACACCCTCGATGGGTTTGGCCTTGAAGGTGACGTCCAGACCGTGCCGGTTGAAGACGTCCAAGACCATGTTTTTTATAATAAATTCATTGTCCAAAGCCTGCAGGGCATCATTATATGACCAGTCGATTTCAATTTGCTCCATGTGGCTGTAGGCATTTTCCCCTTCCAGCCTGGATCCGACACCGCCCACTTCCTTGTGGGCCATTTCGGGGCGGAGGTCGTAGGTTTCCATGAGCATGAGGCACTCTTCCATGGCCTTACGAAGCTCACCGGACGGGCGCTTCCAATATTGTTCTTTGAGTTCTTGGGAGATAAAGAGGGTTTCCTCGTCCTTGGTCACATGCAAGGACTCTACCCAAAATTCCAACTCGGTCGCCAGATTGACGTGGATTTCTGCCAGTGACTCAATCCCCATAGACCGAAAGGTCTCCGGATGGGCTTGGAAGAAGGCTTTAATCTGCCTTTCTACTTCTTGGCCGGCTCTTTTTAAAACGCCGCGAGATCCCACTTCCTTGCCGTCATGGTAAATAAAACTGGGGATAACCAAGGTGCCGATCCATTCATCTTCCAGGGTGGGATTATGCATCCGATGACATTTGGAATAGTCTATATACCAGCGCACCTGACAATCTGGGATAAGATCCACACGGGCGTCGTAGGGCATAGCAATCTTAGGGAGGACTACGGAGGATCCGTCGGTCTGAATGCCCTTCTCTAAAAAGCCTTCCATATCGTCCAAAAACTCCCGGACCGGAATCTTCTCGTCGGTATGGTTATTGCCCATGTCCACGCCGGCCAAAGACACAAAGCGGATGTGGGGTTCTTCCAGAATCGAGGCCCTGATCTGGTCGGGGCTTAAGTCCTTAACATCTAAATAAAATTTCATAGGAAAAGCGCCAAAATCCTTTTCTTAAAAGTAGCTTTATTTTACTGTAAGATCCGCCTTAAGGCATGCTTATCTTTTATCGGCTTAAACCCGCCCCCTTCTTTGGGTTACAATAAGGAGGATTTTTTTAGGAGGACTCAAACATGCCCGTTGCTAGCGATATCTTAAGTTTTTTTACGACTGCCCCGGTGCGTTTCTTTTTGAAATTGGGCCTGGCCTTGCTGTTGGCCCTGGCGCTCTATTTTCTAAAGACGCCCTTTGCCCGTAATTTTATCAAATTGGTAAACCGGACCTATAAGAAAAATCGGCCCGACCGGAAAGACCTCTTAAACCCGACGGTTATTAAGCCCTTAGCCTGGTTCATCTTCTTTTTAACCTATCGGATTGCCTTGTCCTTTGTGCCTTTTAATTGGAATCCGCCGCTTTACGCTGTAGTCCAAAAGCTCTTTAATTCGGCTCTTATCTTGACCAGCCTGCATATTCTTTATGTTTTCTTGCAGGACTTTTTCATGGCCAAAGTCATGGTCGAAGATGCCAAGTTTGATTCACATAAGACTGCCTGGTCTTATATCAAAAACCTCTTATCCACACTCATTATCTTGGTCGCCATCCTTCTGATTATGAACGAATGGATTGATAATCTAAACGGACTATTGGCAGGCCTGGGCGTTACCGGCTTAATTGTGGCCTTGGCGGCTCAGGATACGGCCTCTAACCTGGTGGCAGGTATCGCTATCATGCTGGACAAGCCTTTTGAAATCGGGGACTGGATTGTGACCGAGACCAGTAACGGTGAATTATCCGGAACGGTCGTCTCTATAGGTCTAAGATCCTGTCGGGTAAGAACCGTGGATGACTCTTTCGTCACCGTGCCCAACAATATTCTCGGAGCGGCCATGATTATTAACGGTACCAAGAGAAGTTCTCGTATGGTGAATTTAATGCTGCCCTTGGCCACGGAAGATACAACAGAGGAAAATTTAAAAGATTTCCGCGACCGTCTTATTCAATTACTGGAAGAAGACCCCGAGGTTGCTTCGGACGGTATCATGGTGCATTTCGTAGACTATGCTCGCAATGCTGTGATTTGGCAGGTGCGTTTCAAGACGACCGAAGATTATGGTCGCCACATGGATATCCGCCACAAGGTTAATCTGAAAATTTACGGTCTAATGGAAGAGATGAAGCTGAATTTGGCAAGCGGAGCCGTCAAGGTCAACGCCTAGGAGGAAGGCTATGGCGGCAAGAAGCGAGTCTTTTTCCTTTCCTTCTTTATCGGGAAAGGCCGATGTTACGGCCAGGGCCTGGCTTCCTGAAGGGCCGCCCAAGGCTATGGTCCAACTTTTGCACGGCTTAAACCAATCCATGGAAGATTATGAAAGCCTGGGCCGCTTTTTGGCCGACCGAGGCTATCTGACCTATGGTCAAGACATCTTGGGCCACGGTAAAACAGTAGGAGAGAAGGGCATTCCGGGCTTTTTTGCACCTGAGAAAGGTGACGACTATGTTTTGGCCGATATTCTGACCTTACAAAAAGATATGATGAAAGCTTATCCGAATCTTCGAGCCTTTATGATTGGACATTCTATGGGGTCTTTTTTTCTCAGACGCATTCTTATCGAATATCCTGAACTTTGTCAGGGTGCGGTTTTAATGGGAAACGGCCATATGTCCCGTTCCGAATACCGCTTTGCCCGAGGCTTAGGTAAGTTCTTGGCATTTACCCATAAAGAGGCTTACAGGCCGGGCATCATAGGCCGCTTCGGAATCCGTGTTTTAAACCACACCTTATGGATTCCTCAAGATGCGCCCGACCATCCCACCATTGAACTTTATCTGGACCTGGTCCATACACTGGGACTTTTAAGAAAAGAAGAAAACGTTCTTAAGATGAACCCGGACTGCCCCATCTTGATTCTCTACGGAGGCTTAGATCCACTGGGTAAGTTCGGCAAGGTAGGCCCTTATTTGGCCAGCTTGTTTCAACAGGGAGGCAGCCAATATGTTTCGCTTAAAGCCTATCCCAAGGCGCGACACGAACTTTTGACCGACCCGGAAGCACCGGGCGTTATGGACGATATCTTGCTCTGGCTGGACGCCCTTTGTAAAATGGAAGACCTGTAAGGTGAAAACTTTCAGATTATAGAAAAATAGAAAGAGAGACCTATGACACAAGAATACGATGACAAGGCCAAAACCATAGCGCTTTTGGAAAAACTTTCCAATGCCCACGGCCCCTCGGGTTTCGAGGAAGAAGTACATTACTTGGTAAAAGAGGAAGTAAAAGATTTAGGAGAAGTCCGGGGCGACTCGGTTTTAAACCTCTATGTAAACCGTAAAGAAAATAAAGAAGGCAAGCCTACGGTCCTTCTGGATGCACACATGGATGAAGTGGGTTTTATTGTCCAAAGCATCAACAGCAACGGATCTATTAATTTCCTGACCTTGGGCGGCTTCGTTCCTACATCGGTAGCGGCTCAGAAGGTTAAAGTTCGGAATAAAGACGGCCAATATTTATTGGGTGTCATTGCGTCCAAGCCCCCTCACTACATGAGCGCCGATGAACGTAAAAAGGCTCCGGAAATTTCCGACATGCAGATCGATGTGGGTTCGACTTCTGCGGAAGAGACCAAAGACCTTTTCGGGATTCGTCTGGCTTGTCCGGTCGTGCCCGATGTGACCTTTGAAAGAATCAGCAAAAAAGAAGACTACTTTATCGGCAAGGCTTTTGATTGCCGCATCGGTGTAGCCGCCGAAGTCTTGACCTTGCAGGCTTTGGCGGGCAAAGACTTAGACGTGAATGTTGAGGCCGTATTTAGTACGCAGGAAGAATTGGGAACCAGGGGCATTAAGGTTGCTTCGAAAAATCTTAAAGCCGACTTGGCCATCTGTTTCGAGGGTGCACCGGCCGACGATACGTTCGGAGATCCGTCCCAACAGCAAACCGTATTAGGCAAGGGGCCCATGCTGCGTCACTTCGACTCGACCATGTTGACCCATCCGGGCTTTCAGGCCTATGCGCTTAAAATAGCCGAAGAAAAAGGAATCCCCGTCCAAGAAGGTGTAAGAACCGGCGGCGGAACCAACGGTTCTGTTTTACACCTGGCAGGACAGGGCATTCCGACCATTGTTATAGGTGTGCCGGTCCGCTACATTCATTCACACTACGGCATAGCCTGCTATGAGGACTATATGCATGCCAGAGACCTGGCTTTGGCCATCGTGGAGAACATCACGGCCGAAGAGATAAGTGCTATGCACTACACCAACTCGTAGGCCTGTTTAATCTCACCTATATAAATGTAGTGGTAGTCCTTATCGGGATAGTGTTCCTTACAGAGGTCATCATCCATGAAGTTTCCCTTCTCAATCTGACTTCTGTAAATGACTTCACAATTTAGAACATATCGGGCCTGGTCCAGGGAAGGCACCTTGTCTACCCGGTTGTAGCTAAGGCCGGTCTTTTCCGCCTTATCTTCGTCCCGGCCCGATACCGTTCCGGCATACTCCATAATTTCTTTCATCTCGGGTGTGTCGGGCATGATATTGATGCTGAATTTTTCTCTCTTCTCCACGAAACCCCTGGTATAACGTTGCGTCCTTAGCATGAGGGTAACGGTAGGCTTATCCCAATGTGTGCCGAAAGCGCCCCAAGAGCAGGTCATAAAATTATGGTGCTTCTTGCCGCCGGCACAAACGATGAACCAATTGTCGTTGATGGCCTTCCATGCGTTGAGAGGCAAGTCTTCTACGTTAATCGGACGATATTCTTTCATCTTAAGCTCCTTTACTTAAACATCCAAAACGAACACTGCTGCTACTGCTTCTAACGAAACTAAGACAATTCCATTATATGGGATTGGACCAAAGAACGTGCAAGTGTTTCGTAAAATTTAACAATTTTTTGTTATAATAATTCGAGTTCAAAAACAAGGAGGGCCTTCGTGGATAGCAAATTGATTGACCTCATTAAGCAGCTGGATGAGGAACAAGAGAAGATTATTGATCAGGCTAATAGTGAAGCTTCAGAGAAGATAAATAAGGCCAAACAGGAGGCCAAGAACCTGGTACGCCAAGCCCTGGACGAGTCTTCCATGAGCCATATGAGGCCTGAGAACGTAGAGCCTTCCGATGGATCTGATAAGCTTGCCGAAACTACCGACCCTTCTGGTTTAGACTTATCCCCTGAACTTCAGAGAAGGCAAGATTTGGCCGTTCAGAAGGTCTTGGAAGATATCAGAGGTTAGCTTCATGTCAATAGTGAAGATGAAAAAACTCAAGCTGGTTTTGGCACAAGAAGACCAGATTGACCTACTGAATTACTTGCAGGAGAGAGGCCTAGCCCATATCGAGGATAACGGCGACCTGGATGAGATTTTACAAGAACTCCGGATTAGTCCCGTTTACGATCACGACAGGATTGCCTTGCAAGATAATAAGGCTTATGTAAGCCGTATGGGTGTTTTACGTAAACCGCATAGGTCCGGTGAGTCTGCCCTTTATTCCGAAGCTGCCTTAGAGGACCTTATTCAGCAGTCTTTGACTTGGCAGCAGCGTATTACGGAAGTGTTGAAGGTCTTAAAACCTTACGATGAGACCAAGAAACCTTTGTTTACCGTCAAGCGCGAGACCTCGCTTCAGGACCGCTACATGGAAGAAGAAGATCAGCTCAAGCTCCTGACTTTGGTAGAAGATATAGAAGGTAACCAGGTAGACCACCGCCAGGCCTTGGAAGAGGAAGCACGTCTGATGGGGCAGCTCCATGCCATTGAAGACTGGAAAGACCTGGCTCTGCCGGAGATGCTGGACAAGACGAACTATCACAGCACTTTTGGATATTTCGGATCAAGAGATGAATACGAACAGTTTTTTGTTGCCGTGGCCGAGGCGGATGTGCCTTTGGCCGGTGAAATTTGTTTTGAACAAGAAGGCAACTTAGCCGTTACCTTAGTTTGGCCTTTCCATTCGGATGCGGAGGCCAAAGACCTCATCAACCGGTCCCACCTGATTCGTTTCCCTGCCACAAACAAGTGGGAAGAGATAGGGGATTTCAGGAAATCTTATAAGGTGATCCAATCCAGAATTCAGGCCGTGCAAGACAAGGCCGAGTGGACCGAGAAAGAATTCAAAAACTACGCCGACCATATTCCGGTTTTGCAGCTTTTATATGACGTTTTAGAAGCCGACATTGCCAAGTTAAGGGCTATCTTGAATCTGACGCAGACCAGACACCTGACTATTTTAACTTGCTATGTGCCGGCACATTTAACCGGTGAACTTAAAGAGAGGATAGAAAGCTGTTTTAATGCGTTGGTTTTGGCCGAAGACCCGGTGAAGGGGGAAGACTTACCGCCCACCTTGCTGGACAACCATTCGCTTAATCAGCCCATTGAGTCCACGATCCTTACCTTTAGCCCACCCCACTATTACGAAGATACCGACCCGACTTGGGTTATGATGTGGACCTATGCTTTTTTCTTCGGATCGATGCTCAGTGACGTCGGCTACGGACTACTCCTGGTAATCGGCACACTCTTAGGTCTTTATAAGTTCAAGGCCGAAGGCAATCTCAAGTCCATGCTCCAGGTCTTTATGGTCGGAGGCCTATTCTCCATCGGTTTCGGTATTCTTTACGGGTCCTTTTTCGGCGGTGTTCTGGGTACTATGTCGCATGACGCCTTTGACTTACCGGTCTTGTGGTTTAATCCTATGGACAAGCCCATCGACCTAATGGCATGGTCCATGGTATTCGGTGTCTTCCACCTTTTCCTGGCCATGGGTATCGATGTGTACAATAAGTTCAGGAAGGGTAATCATTACGATGCCCTATTCGTGGTGGCGCCCTGGTATCTTATTATCGGAGGCATCATTTTGATGCTGATCGGCGTCTCTTGGGCTAAGTACGTCAGCATTGCCGGAGCGGCGGTTTTGATTTTGATGAGTGTTCGATCGAAGAATCCTTTTAAGAGAATTTTAGGCGGTCTTTTAAACCTCTATGACGTGACGTCCTGGCTGTCCGACATCCTGTCTTATACCAGAATTTTGGCTCTGACTTTGGCCACCAGCGTTATCGCCATGGTGGTAAACCTCATGGCCGACATGATCGGTCTTAAGGGACCTCAGGCCATCTTTACGATACTGGTGCTCATCGCGGGCCATGCCTTGAATTTGGCCTTGTCGACACTTAGTGCTTATGTCCACTCCACCAGGCTCCATTATGTGGAGTTCTTCGGTAAGTTCTATGAAGGCGGCGGTCGAAACTACACGCCTTTGCAGCTTGACGGTCTTTATACGAAGGTTACGGATAACGCAGATTCTGTTCTTACGAAAGACAAGGATAAAGTAAAGGCCGAGGCCTCTTCCCGAGTTTTATCGTAAGTTGGAATAGATAGATTAATAATTTAGAAGCAGTAGAAAGCAGGAGGAATTATGGTTAAAGAGATTTTTTCAGGTAACACCCTGGCACTTTTAGGCGGCGTCCTATCCGCTATTATCGCAGGTCTGGGGTCGGCTAAGGCTGTTCGTATGGTAGGTTCTACCGCGGCTGGTATTATGAACGAGAAGCCCGAGCTGTTCGGTAAGATGGTTATCTTGCAGGCCTTGCCCGGTACACAGGGTATTTACGGCCTCTTGGTTTGGTTCTTTGTAATGAACTTTGCCGGATTCTTCAACGGAACGGCCAATCTTTCGATTTATCAGGGCTTGTTGTACTTCTTAGCCTGTATCCCTATGGCAGTTGTAGGTTACTTATCTGCTACGCATCAGGCCAAAGTCGCTTGCGACGGTGCGGTGATGGTATCTAAGAACCCCGGCGAACAATCCAAAGCTATTATTTTGGCCGCCATGGTTGAGACCTACGCTATTTTCGCCCTCTTGGTATCGGTTCTGTCCATTATCATGATTTCCAATTTGGCCTAATTACATATTGAGGCAAACTATGGAGGGAACAGACAGGCTAAAAAAACATATCGAGGAAGCGACAAAACGCCAGGTGGAATCGATTCTGTCGGACGCAGAACAGGAAGCCTATTCGATTTTAGCGCAGGCGCAAGGCGAGGCCATGACCATCCGTCAGGAGAATCAGGCCAGGCAGAAGCGTGAAGCCGAGGTCAGAGAACGCCAGGCCCAGGCTATGGCATCTTTGGACAAAAGGAAGCAGACGCTGAGTCAGAAACAAGCACTCATGGAAGCTTCTTTGGCCAAAGTTATGGATAGCCTTGATGCTATGAATCCGACCGAGCGACAAGAACTTTATAAAAAGTGGCTGGATCGGACTTTAAGCCAAGACCGTAATAATCCGGACTCGGCTCAAAGCATCCTGGTCGGCAAAAAAGATGAGCCCTGGTTTTCGCAATGGATGGAAGAGACCTATCCCAATGTGGCCAAAATCCACTATACCGACGCGTTTTCCGGAGGCTTCATCCTGGAATACAAAAGGTCGGTCCGAGATTACAGCTTCCCCGGTCTTTTAGAACAAAATAAGCTGCGCTATCAGGAGATGATGGCGGCGATTTTGTTTGCCCCGGAGGAGGATTAGCTGTGGGTTTATCGGGCCATAAACATAAGAAAAAAGGTCCAAGACTCTTTGAGCCGAAAGAATTGACCCAGGATATGGACTTCGCTTCCGTGGTGGGCCGAATCCGCGTGGCGGAAGAGGCTTTCCTGGGACCGGAAGATATCCGTTTCCTGAGCGATAAGTCGGGGACTTACCACGAACGTTTGGATATCTTGCATCGGGCCGGTTATGAAGGCGAAGGAACCTTTGAGGACGTAATCCTTCGTGATCGAGACAGGCAAGATCGGGTTTTGAGCGGACTGGTAGGGGATACCAAGCTGGACTTATATTTGCTCTTGGACTTGGATTATCATAACCTGAAGGCCATCTTGCGCTATCAGAAGCTAGAGGCCATCAGACTCAATGTCGATACGGCAGGTCTATATGAAGAAGAGACTAGCCAGGAGGGTAAGGCTATAGACCTACCCAAGAGCTTAAGACCTCTTATTCGCTTCACGTCGCCTACGGACCCTCAGGTCTTGTTTGAATTTATCCTACAGAACTTGCGGGAAAGAGAAAATATGGAGCTTGAATTAAGGCCCATGTTCCAAGATCACGTTTGTCAGGTGCTGAACTTAGCCAGAGTTGCGGCCGACTTAAGTCAAGTGGATCTATTGGCTGACCGACTTTATTTCGAAGAGCTGTGGGCATTGACCGAAGATAAGGCTAACAGGCATATGAAGCCGATTTTACAAGACTATGTCATGATGCTGGCCGATCAGGCGAATTTTGAATCTTATTTCAGACTTCGTCAATCCAATCGGTCCAAAGCCTATTTTGAGAAGGTTGTGGTGCCCCACGGCTACATTACATGGGAAGATTTTTCCCGAGCCTACGGCAAGGAAGAGGAGATAGAAGAGCTTTTTTATGCCTCTCCTATATCCGAGACATTTGAGTCCTTCCCGCCTTACGAGACCGGCCGGGATATCAGTAATTACGGTTTTAATTCAGACTTGCTCCTTTGTAAGCTGATTGGGCTCGGTAAGCACGAAAATATGCATGCCGTAGCGGTCATGTCTTACTGGCTGGCTAAGAAAATGGAAAGAAAGAATCTAAGAATATGCCATCAGATTTTAAGCAGGAACCTGGATCCCGAGAAGATGCGGGGCATGTTCAGGCCTACTTATCCTGAGATGGGCTTATAGGAGGGATGACACATGGCTTATGAAATAGCGGTAATCGGAGATTTGGCCAGCGTCATTGCTTTCAGAGGCTTAGGCTTTACGGTAGTGACGGTAGATGAAGGCGAAGAAGCCCAGCAGGAACTCTATCGTCTGATCGACAGCAAAAACTACGCCATCATATATATTACGGAGCCTATGGCCCAGGCCTCGGCTTCTATCTTGGAACGCTACCAAGACCAGGTCCTGCCGGCTATTATTCCCATACCGGCAGCCTACAATGCAGGCGCTTACGCCCGTACCAATTTACAACGATCTGTCCTCAGAGCGGTCGGTTTTGATGTTTTGGCCGAATCGGATGAGGTCAGAGAACAGATAAGAGATGATGAAGAGAATGGAGAGACTTATGGCGGATAACAAAGCGACACAGGGTGTGATTAAGTCCATAGCAGGTCCCCTCGTGGTGGCCCAAGATATGCGGAACGTCCGTATGTTCGACGTGGTCCGGGTGGGCAATATGGGCCTTACCGGTGAAATAATTGAGATGCACGGAGATGAGGCATCTATTCAGGTCTATGAAGAGACGGCCGGCCTTGAGCCGGGCGAACCGGTTGTGACCACAGAAAACCCTTTGTCCGTGGCCCTGGGCCCCGGCCTTATCGGGCAGATGTACGACGGTATCCAGAGACCTCTGGAAGATCTTTATGAAATAACCGGTGACCGTATCGGCCGCGGTTCTTCCTCACCTGCTTTAAATCAAGAAAAGAAATGGCACTTTGTCCCTACGAAGAAAGTCGGAGACCAGGTCGTTCCCGGTGACATCGTAGGTGAAGTGAAAGAGACTTCCTCAGTCAACCACCGCATTATGGTGCCCCCCACCATTCGCGGTAACTGGGTGATTAAAGAAATTGCCTCCGAAGGCGATTTCCATGTGGCCAATACGATTTATACTTTGGAACAAGACAGTAAGACCCAAGACTTCAGCATGGAGCACCGCTGGCCCGTGCGTCGTGCCAGACCCCACAAGGGGAAGAAGGCGCCCCACGAGCCCCTCATTACCGGCCAAAGAGTTATCGACACGCTCTTTCCCGTAACCAAGGGCGGTACGGCCGCTGTTCCCGGACCTTTCGGTTCCGGTAAGACGGTTATTCAGCATCAGCTGGCCAAGTGGGCCGATGCCGACATCGTGGTTTATATCGGTTGCGGTGAACGCGGTAACGAGATGACCGAGGTTTTGAACCAGTTTCCTAAACTGACTGACCCCAGAACCGGCAAGTCCATGATGGAACGAACCATCCTTATCGCTAATACATCCGACATGCCCGTTGCGGCACGTGAAGCTTCTATTTATACCGGTATTACCATTGCAGAATACTACCGAGACATGGGCTACTCTGTTTCTATCATGGCCGACTCGTCATCACGTTGGGCGGAGGCCTTGCGTGAAATTTCCGGTCGTCTGGAAGAAATGCCCGGTGAAGAAGGTTACCCCGCTTACTTGGGTTCTCGTTTGGCCCAGTTCTACGAAAGAGCGGGTTATGTTACTTGCTTGGGTCAAGACAACAGAGAAGGCTTCTTGACCGCTATCGGTGCCGTATCGCCTCCGGGCGGTGATATGTCCGACCCGGTTGTTCAGTCGACATTACGTATCGTTAAGGTGTTCTGGCAGCTGGATGCGGCTTTGGCCTATCAGCGACACTTCCCGGCCATCAACTGGAACTCGTCCTATTCGCTTTATGCCAACGACGTGGTGGAGTACTTAAACGATATGATTGACCGGGCTTGGTCTAAGAACCGGACCGAGGCGCTTCGTGTCCTCAATGAAGAATCGCGTTTGGAAGAAATTGTCCGCTTGGTCGGTATGGATTCTTTGTCCTTTGATGAAAGGCTTACCATGGACGTCGCGCAGGCCATTAGAGAAGACTTCCTCCATCAAAACTCCTATCACGAGATTGATACCTACTCTTCTTTGAATAAGCAGTTCTACCTCTTAGACCTCATCATGCACTATTACAGATTGGCCCAGGATATGGGTAAACGCGGCATTACGGTCGACCAGATGCAGGAACTGCCGGTCCGTGAGGCCATCGGTCGTTTCAAGACCGTCGAAGAAGACCGGATCAAAGAACGTTACGAAGAACTTATAGATGAACTGGATCGGGTCATCCCTAACCTGGAAAGGGAAAGATAATATGCAAAAAATATATCGTTCAATAGAAGAAATTTCCGGCCCGCTTATGCTGGTAGAAGGCGTCGATGATGTCGCCTCCGAAGAGCTGGGTGAGATTGAGCTGGTAAACGGTGAGCGCCGTGCCTGCCGTGTTTTGGAAGTCGACGGTAACAATGTTATCGTCCAGCTCTTTGATAACTCTATGGGTATCAACCTGGTGGACTCCAAGGTCCGCTTCCTAGGTCACGGTATGCAGATTTCCGTAGCCCCCGATATGCTGGGCCGTGTATTTGACGGTATGGGTAACCCCATTGATGGAGCACCGGCAATCATCCCTACGGACCGAAGAGACGTAAACGGCCAGGCCATGAATCCGGTTGCCAGAATCTACCCCAACGAGTTTATTCAGACCGGCGTGTCGGCTATAGACGGCTTAAACACCCTGGTCCGCGGCCAAAAGCTTCCCATCTTCTCGGGTTCCGGTTTACCTCATAACCAGTTAGCCGCCCAGATTGCCCGCCAGGCAACCGTTCTGGGGGATGACGAGAAGTTCGCCGTTGTCTTTGCGGCCATGGGTATTACTTTCGAGGATGCCAACTTCTTCATCCAAGACTTTACCAGGACCGGATCTATTGAAAGAACCGTCCTCTTCTTAAACTTGGCCGACGAACCCCCTATCGAGCGTCTGGCCACACCTAAGATGGCCCTTACCACGGCGGAATATTTGGCCTTTGACTTAGACATGCAGGTCTTGGTTATCCTGACCGACATGACCTATTACGCCGATGCGCTCCGTGAAGTTTCGGCTGCCCGTAAAGAGGTCCCCGGTCGTCGAGGCTACCCCGGTTATCTTTATACGGACTTGGCTACGATTTACGAAAGAGCCGGCCGTCTGAGAGGTAAGAAGGGTTCCATTACCCTGATGCCGATTTTGACCATGCCCGACGACGACAAGACCCACCCCGTTCCAGACTTGACCGGTTATATTACCGAGGGACAGATTATTTTGGATCGGTCTTTGAACCAGAAAAATATTCAGCCCCCCATTGATGTTTTGCCGTCCCGGTCGCGTCTGAAAGACGACGGTATCGGCGAGGGTAAGACTAGAGCCGACCACGCTGACGTCATGAATCAGCTCTTCGCGGCTTACTCCAGAGGTAAAGACGCCAGAGAGTTATCAACTATCTTGGGTGAATCCGCCCTTTCCGACATTGATAAGATCTACGCGGAGTTTGCGACCGCCTTTGAAGAAAAATATCTGAACCAGTCTTTCTATGGTGCCAGAACCATTGAAGAGACCATGGCAATCGGCTGGGAACTTCTAAAAATCTTACCTAAGGCAGAACTTCGAAGAGTAGACCAGGAATACATCGACCAATACTACGACGAGAAAAGAGGCTAAAATGGCTAGGCACGTATCTCCCAACCGCATGGAGCTCATGAACCTTAAGAAAGAGCTCCAGATTGCCCGAAGAGGCCACAGCTTACTGAAGGATAAGCGTGATGGTCTTATGCAGGCATTCCTGGCTTTAATTGAGGAGACTTTGGCCAAAAGAGAAGAGGTAGACTTACTTCTGGGCCGAGCCGCCGATGCCATGGCCATAGCGTCCTCCATGATTGAGCCGGAAGTCCTCTTACAGTCCATGCAATTATCGACCGAGCCTTTGGAAGTCGAAGTGGAAACAAAGTCTGTCATGGCTGTTCAGATGCCCGAATTTAAAGTTCCCCAGTTAGAGACTATCGAAGAGGAAGAAGAAAAGGACTTCTTAGGTTACGGTATGGCTCAGACCACGGGCGATATTGACCAGGCCTTTGAATCCTTGTCCAAAGCGTTGGAACCCATGCTGGAATTGGCCAATCTGGAGAAGAAAGTCCAGGTTATGGCCCATGAGCTGGAAATTACCCGCAGACGGGTCAATTCTTTGGAACATGTCTTAATTCCTGAAATCGAAGAAACCATCTATCAGATTGAGATGAAGATGGAAGAAAATGAGCGTCAGAACATTGTCCGCCTTATGAAGGTAAAAGACATAATCTTAGAAGAGGAGCGACAGAAGAAGTTGGCTCAAAGAAAAGAGCAAAGCCTGGAAACGGAACTTGTAGAATCGGAGTCTTTGCCAGATTTGGAGCAGATGGAAGAAGATAAAGAAGACAAGGAAGAAAAGGAAGATAAGAAGAAAAAATCTTCCAAGAAAGAAAAAGAAAAGTCCAAGGGTAAGAAGGCTAGTAACAAGAAAGACAAGCACAAGAAAGATAAGGATAAAAATAAGGACTAGCGTTCGAAAATTTATTCTTGATTCAGATTTTACAGACAAAATAAAAGCCGGAAGTTTTGACTTCCGGCTTTTTAGTCTTTATATCTGAGCCGATTTCTATCGTTCTTATAAGGATTTCTTGATGGCTTTGGCTAAATCTTCCAGCTCGGACAATTGGTCCTGACCCATGGCACCGGCGATGGTAACAATGTCACCTACCTGTGTCATATCCTTAGAAGAAGACAGGATATCCTGTGCAATGTTGACACCGCGACCGCCCCAGCTCTTGGCGGCAATGTAAGAAATCTTACGATTCTGATAATTCAGCATGGTGATTTCTCTAAGTAAAGCATCCATCTTGGGGAAGAGCTCGGTATTGTAGTTCATACCGAAGATAAGCGCATTGGAATAACGGAAGAGGTCAGCGATGATTTCACTGATTTCGGATTCGGAAACGTCGTGGACTTTAATATGTTGAACATCTTCTTCGCTTAAGATAGTGGCTAGGGTGTCGGCAACGCGGGCGTTATTGCCGTACATGGAAGAGTACACAATAACCACACCGGATGTCTCGGCTTCGTAAGAAGACCAGGTATCGTATTTCTCTACGATATAAGAGATGGTCTCGGGCGTTCTGTAGCAAAGACCGTGGATGGGGCAGATGGCTTCGATTTCCAAATCTTTGGCCTTGTCCAAAACCTTCTGAACGGCATTGCCCTGACGGCCTACGATATTAAAGTAATAACGTCTGGCTTCGTCTAGCCAGTCCTTCTCGTAATCGACCTGATCGGCATAGATATGGCCGTCGGGGGCACGGAAAGCACCGAAAGCGTCGGCGGAGAAGAGAACCTTGTAGGTCTTGTCATAGGTCATGATCACTTCGGGCCAGTGAACGTTGGGCGCACCGATAAACTGAAGCTTATGTTCACCTAAGTCTAAGGTGTCTCCTTCTTTAACAATAATGCTGATTTCATCATAGTCTATACCCATATTGGCGGCATCAGGGAAGAATTGTTTCAGAAGGTTTAAACCAATCCGGCTGATGACCAGCTTGGCTCCGGGGTGGACCATAAGAACGTCATTAATAGAAGCACAGTGGTCGGGTTCAACGTGCTGAATGATAAAATAATCTAAAGAACGGCCGTCTAAAAGAGAGGCAACACCGGAGTCAAAGGTTTCGCGAACCGCATTGTCCATGCCGTCAATCAGGCAGGTTTTCTCGTCTAAGATGAGGAAGGAGTTATAAGAAACACCCTTAGGGAGGGTAAACATATTTTCAAAACGAGACAGGCGTCGGTCGTTTCCCGACAAATGATAGATTCCGTCTTTAATTTCTCTTCTGTAATACATGCAATATCCCTTTCGTTAAATTCTACATTGAAACTACCCTCCTAACATACTAAAATAATGAGGCTTAGTCTATCGGATTTGTTAAATAATATGTGAGGTTTCAATGAAAAAGGTTGCGATTATTATGGGATCTATGTCCGACTGGGATGTGGTGAAGGCATGCCCCGAGCTTTTGTCCCAATGGGATATTCCTTATGAAGTCCATGTGTTCTCGGCTCATAGGACCCCTGTAGAGGCCAAAGACTTCGCCCTGAATGCCAGGGACAGAGGCTTTGGTCTTATTATTTGTGCTGCCGGAATGGCGGCCCACTTGGCCGGAAGCATGGCGGCTTCCACCACGCTCCCGGTAATCGGGATTCCGGTGGCCGGCTCCAAACTTGACGGTACGGATGCTTTGTTATCCACAGTCCAGATGCCTTCGGGGATTCCCGTCGCGACTGTGGCTATTAACGGAGCGAAGAATGCTGCTATGTTGGCGATTCAGATTCTATCCGTAGAAGATAAGGACCTGGCCTTACGCTTGGATCAGGACAGGGCGTCTATGAGAGAGAAGATTTTGGCTCAGGATAAAGAACTTCAGAAGCGTTTAGAGGAATTAAACGAATGAGTGGTGTTTTCGGTGTGTCTCGAACGAAGAAGCAGGATGTAGCTAAACTAGCCTATTATGCTGCTTTTGCACTTCAGCACAGAGGCCAGGAGACCTGTGGTATTGCAGTAAATGATCAGGGTGTGTTTAAGACATATAAAGACGTGGGTTTAGCGACCGATGTCTTGGATAAGGAAGCTTTGAGACGTTTAGGCGAGGGGCAGATGGCCATTGGTCAGAACCTCTATGGGACCAAGATCCAGGTCAACCGCTTCAATGCCCAACCCATGACCATTAATCACATCAAAGGCACCCTGGCTCTTGGTATGGACGGCGCTATTGTCAATGCGTCAAGACTACGTAAAGAATTAGAGCTCAAAGGCGTTATCTTCCACTCGGTCAGTGAAGCGGAGATTTTGTCCGGACAGCTGATTCAAGCCAGACTAGAGGCTTCCTCCATGGAAGAAGCAGTGTTGGAAACCATGTCTAAGCTCCGGGGGGCTTACAGTTTCGTACTTATGACTCCTCAAAAGCTTATTGGCGTGAGAGATCCCTATGGTGTCAGACCCTTATGTATCGGAAAGCTCGATGACGGCTATGTCATCAGTTCCGAGTCTTGTGCCGTTGTGGCCGTCGGTGGTGAATTCGTCAGAGACGTCCGTCCCGGTGAAGTTGTGGTGATTGAAGACGGCGAACTGACGTCTTATACGGACTACTGCAACGACAAGCCTAAGGCGCTTTGCTCGTTCGAATATATTTACTTTGCCAGGCCGGATTCGGTTGTCGAAGGCAACGGTATCCACGAGACCCGGATGAACTTAGGTAAGCTTTTGGCCAAAGCCCACCCCGTCGATGCCGACGTGGTTATAGGCGTACCGGACTCCGGTCTCAACGCCGCCATGGGTTACGCCACCGAATCGGGAATTCCTTACGGTATAGGCTTTTTAAAGAATAAATATATTGGCCGGTCCTTTATCGCACCGGAAATGGAAGAAAGAGAACTCTTGGTTCGTATTAAGTTAAACGCCATTTCCTCCACGGTAAAAGACAAGCGTGTGATAGTCGTTGATGACTCCATCGTCAGAGGCGTGACGTCGGCCCGCTTTATTCGAATTTTAAGAGAAGCCGGTGCCAAAGAAATTCATGTCAGAAGTTCGGCCCCGCCCTTTATTGATGAATGTTTCTACGGAACCGACATCGACAGCCCCGAGACCCTGATATCCCGCCACCACAGTGAAGAGGAAATCGCAGAGATGATTGGAGCGGATTCCGTGGCTTTCTTGCCGGTAGAAGAACTGATAAAGGCCGTCAAAAAGCCCTGCCCGGGCCTTTGCGACGCCTGCTTTACCGCCAATTACCCTATTGACCCCAGCCCTGCCAAAGAGCCCATGGCCAAGCAGGTATTACAAAGACTCCATGACGGAGACTAATTAGAAGAGGAGTAGACCATGAGTGAGAACAGAGCCAACCGGGCTTATGAAGAAGCCGGAGTGAACCTGGAAGCGGGTTACGAGTCGGTTCGCCGGATTCGCCGCCATATTAAAAACACGTGGCGCCCCGAGGTTTTGTCCGATATCGGAGGATTCGGCGGCATGTTTGCCCCGCAAGTGAAGGATATGGAGGAGCCGGTTTTAATCAGCGGTACCGACGGCGTCGGCACCAAGCTCAAGCTGGCGTTCCTTCTGGATAAGCACGACACCATCGGCCAAGATTGTGTGGCCATGTGCGTGAACGATATTATTTGTGCCGGAGCCGAACCCTTATTTTTCTTAGATTACATAGCCTGTGGCAAGAACGACCCGGCCAAAATCGAAGCCATCGTAAAAGGCGTTTCCGACGGCCTGGCTCAAGCCGGCTGTGCCCTAATCGGAGGTGAGACGGCCGAGATGCCGGGCTTCTACCAAGAAGAAGAGTACGACTTGGCAGGCTTTGTAGTAGGCATGGTCGACAAGAAAAATATTCCCCAAGGCGACACACTTAAGGCCGGCGATAAGCTTATAGGCCTTCCTTCCAGCGGAGTTCACTCGAACGGCTTTTCTTTGGTCCGAAAGATTTTCGATTTGGACAATGAAGATAAGGCCAAAGTCTTGGAAAGTTTGTCCGGAGAAGTCCCCGGCACGTCGCAAGACTTAGGACTTGCTCTCCTAGAACCGACCAAGATTTATGTAAAACCTGTCTTAGACCTTTTTTCTAAGATTGAAGTAAAAGGTGTCTCGCACATTACGGGTGGCGGCTTTTATGAAAATATTCCCAGAGCCATTCCCGAGGAATCGGGATTAAAGGCTTTAATCCATAAGGATTTATTAAAAATCTTACCGCTCTTTTCTTACATTGAAGAAGTCGGTGGCATCAGCGAAGAAGATATGTTCAACACCTTTAACATGGGTGTGGGCATGGTCTTAATCGTAAACGAAGAAGATGTCGACTTGGCATTGGAAAGTCTTAAAGACCAAGGGGCCTATGTCATCGGCGAGCTGGTAGAAGATAAGACAAGTAAGGATCCTATCTTATGGGCATAGAAAAGAAAAGTCCGGTCCGTGTAGCGGTCCTGGTATCGGGCGGAGGGACCAATCTTCAAGCCCTCTTAGACCAAGATTTAAGTCCCGGCCAAATCAGCTTAGTCCTATCTAGTAGTGCCAAGGCCTATGCTCTGGAAAGAGCTAACAAGGCTTCGGTCCCGACGGCCGTGTGTCGCGGTAAGGATTATGAAAAGCAAATGGCGGACCTCTTAAAAGAGCACCGGATTGACCTTGTCGTCTTGGCCGGTTATCTCAAGATATTAACGGCAGACTTCCTGGACACTATTGGTATACCCGTCATTAACGTCCATCCGGCCCTCCTTCCGAAATTCGGCGGCAAGGGCTATTATGGGTTGAGAGTCCATGAGGCGGTTTTGGCTTCGGGCGATACGGTGACCGGAGCCACGGTTCACTATGTCAATGCCGTAACGGACGGAGGACAGATTATCCGCCAAAAGAAAGTCTCGGTGAAGCCCGGCGACACCCCTGAGATTTTACAAGAGCGGGTCATGGAGGAAGCTGAGTGGGTGATTTTACCTCAGGTGACTCGAGAACTTTGTCAAGATATTGCTAAGAGGAGATAAAGATCATGCCGGAACTGAAAGAAGAGATGAAAGTTTTGGTCGTAGGAGGCGGCGGCAGAGAGCATGCTATTTTAGAGGCTCTGTCTAGAAGTCCCTACCGACCCGAACTTTTTGTTACGCCCGGAAATCCGGGGATGCGGGATTTGGCCCAAGTCCTTCCCGGTGATGTTATGGACTTTGAAGGGATTTTAGAAACCTGTAAGGCTGAGCAAATCGACTTTGTGGTTGTTTCACCCGATAACCCCTTATGCGGCGGCCTGGTAGACTACCTGGAAGAAGAAGGGTTTCCCTGCTTCGGTCCCATCAAAAAGGCGGCTCGGTTAGAAGGCAGCAAGGCTTTTGCCAAAGCCTTTATGAAAGAACACGGCATCCCTACCGCTTCTTATGAAGTATTTGACAGTGTGGCAGAGGCCAAAGCTTATATTGAGAATATGTCTGAAGAAGACTTCCCTCGGGTGTTAAAAGCCGACGGTTTGGCATTAGGTAAAGGCGTCAGTATTTGTCCCGACCAATCAACGGCATTGGAAGACTTAAAACTTATCATGGAAGACCATAAATTCGGCACATCGGGTGACAAGGTCGTCATCGAAGAATTTATGACCGGACCCGAAGTCAGCCTTCTTTGCCTCAGTGACGGTAAAGATTACAAGGTCCTTTTAAGTTCCATGGACCACAAGGCGGTAGGTGAAGGCAATGTAGGCCCCAATACCGGCGGCATGGGCGTCGTAGCCCCCAATCCTTATTTAACGAAAGATTTAGAAAATCAGGTCGTCCGCACCATCCTGGAGCCCACAATCCGAGGCATGGCTAAAGCCGGTACACCCTTTAAAGGCTGCCTTTTCTTAGGTCTCATGCTGACAGCAGAAGGACCCAAGGTAATCGAATACAATGCCCGTTTCGGTGACCCGGAGGCGGAGGCTATCTTACCCATGTTAAAAAGCGACCTATTAGCGCTACTTGTAGCCTGCCGTAAGGGCAATTTGGCTGATTTTGAAGCCGAATTTTACGACGGGGTTTCACTAACTCTTATGCTTTGTTCTGAAGGCTATCCCGGTTCTTACGAAAAGGGCAAGGTCATTCATTTTGCTCCGGAATTTACGGAAAAATTAGACAGAGGCCAAATTCACCTTTACCATTCCGGCACGGCTTGGAATGAAGAGCAAAAGGCTTTTGTAACCAACGGCGGCCGGGTTTTGGCTATCAACGCCAGAGGCAAAGACTTAGACGAAGCCAGGGCTTTGACCTACGGAAGTGCTTTGGAAGTCTGCTTTGACGGCGTATTTTACAGACAGGACATAGGCCTCATGGCTTATCCGGATAAATAAAGAAGGAGAAACCTATGATTCACAGGATTTACACGGAGAGACGGCCGGATTTCAGGCAAGAAAATCAGGCGATTCTCTATGATTTCAAGTCTCACTTGGGGACGGACATGCCGGCGGACCTGCGTATTATCAGACGCTATGATGTGGAGGGCTTGGAACTCGAAGATTTTAAGAGAACCATCCCTATGGTCTTTGCCGACCCGGTTAAAGACAGTTGGACCCTGGACTGGGAGCAGTTGGGCGTGACGGACAAGCAGACGGTTATCGCGGTGGAAGCTTTGCCCGGTCAGTTTGATCAGCGTGCAGATTCGGCTATGCAATGTATTCAGTTTGTTTTAGGCAGAGAAGAACCCCAGGTTCGGACAGCGACTATTTATGTCTTCTCAGAGACTTTGGCCGATGATATTAAGGCGGCTATTATCGAAGAGTTGGTTAACCCCGTAGAAAATCGTCTGGCCAAATTAGAGCCCGTCAACAGGGCGAAGGAAATCAGCCTCAAGCCCGAGCACGTGAAGATTTTGGACGGTTTCCGTGAAATGAAGGAAGGCGCCGGGGTCTGGCTGGACCGTTTAGGCTTGGCCATGGATCAGGCCGATTTGAAGATGGTCCGCGATTATTTTAAAGAAGAGGGCAGAGATCCCAGTATCACTGAAATTCGCATGATTGATACCTACTGGTCCGACCACTGCCGTCACACGACTTTTAACACCCAGTTGACCGATATTAATATTGAAGACCCCCTGGCCCAAGAGAGTTTTGATCTCTATCTTCAAGGCCGGAAGGATTTAGGCCGAACCAAGCCCATCAGTCTGATGGATTTGGGTACGCTGGCGGCCAAAGAATTAAAAGCCCAAGGTCTCCTGACTCAGTTAGACGAGTCGGAAGAAATCAACGCCTGCACGGTTAAAGTTAAGGTAGAAGTCGAAGAAAATGGCGAAGAGGAAGATTGGCTACTCTTGTTTAAGAATGAAACCCACAACCATCCGACCGAAATCGAGCCCTTCGGCGGTGCGGCGACTTGTTTGGGCGGTGCTATCCGTGACCCCTTATCTGGCAGAGGCTATGTTTACCAAGCCATGCGGGTGACCGGCGCAGCCGACCCTTATACCACACCGGAAGAAACACCGGAAGGCAAACTCCCTCAGCGCCGTATCATGCAACAGGCGGCTCAGGGCTATTCCTCTTACGGCAACCAGGTCGGTGTGCCTTCAGGTTTGGTAGACGAAATTTACCATCCGGGCTGCCTGGCTAAACGTTTGGAATGCGGTGCGGTCGTAGCAGCTGTTCCGGCGGACCAAGTGGTACGTAAGACGCCTCAGGATGGCGACTTAGTCATCCTTATCGGCGGTAGGACCGGTCGTGACGGCTTAGGCGGGGCTACCGGATCTTCTAAATCCCATACCACCGAATCTGTGGAAACTTCTGCAGCCGAAGTTCAAAAAGGTAATCCGCCTCAGGAACGCTCCATTATGAGGCTCTTCCGTAAGCCCGAGGTCAGCAGCAAGATTAAGCGTTGTAACGACTTCGGTGCCGGCGGTGTGGCGGTTGCTATCGGCGAATTGGCCGACGGCCTTAAGATTAATCTGGATTTGGTTCCTAAGAAATATTCCGGCTTAGACGGTACGGAAATTGCTATTTCCGAATCCCAGGAGCGTATGGCCCTGGTGATTGATCCCGCTGATGAAGATTTCTTCCAGGCCCGGGCCGAAGAGGAAAATGTGGAGTGCACGGTTGTAGCCCGTGTCACAGCTGATCCCCGTGTGGTTATGGAATGGCAAGGACAAACCCTGGTGGACTTAAGTCGGGCTTTCCTCGATTCCAACGGTGCTCCTAAATTCCAAAGTGTAGAAGTACGAGAAGCTAGAACTATCCGCTTCCCCCACAGCTGGGACGGTAGTTTAGAAAAGACTTTGGAAAATTTAGTCCAAGACCTCAACGTAGCTTCCAAGGCCGGCCTAATCGAACGTTTCGACGGGACCGTCGGTTCCAGATCGGTCCTTTTGGCATTAGGCGGCAAGACGTCCAGGACTCCGGTTCAGGCCATGGCGGCCAGACTGCCCAGACTGGGCAAGCCCACCGATGCAACATCGGTCATGTCCTATGCTTATAACCCTTACTTGAGTGAGCAAGACGAGTATGCCGGTGCTTATCTGGCTGTCTTGGAATCCGTGGCAAGACTTATTGCTACCGGCGGCCGTAAGGAAGAAACCTGGCTAAGCTTCCAGGAATACTTCCAATCCTTGAGAGATAATCCTCAGACCTGGGGTTCACCCATGGCCAGCCTTTTAGGAGCCTACCAAGCACAAAAGGACCTCAGCCTGGCTTCTATCGGCGGCAAGGACTCCATGAGCGGGACCTTCGAGGACCTTCATGTTCCGCCGACCCTAATTTCTTTTGCAATTTCCTTGACCAACGGAGCTAAAGTCGTCTCGCCCGAAGTGAAGGAAGCCGGAACTTATCTGGTCCAATTAGACTTGGCTAGAAATGACCGTTATCTGCCTTCCAAGGAAGATGTCTTGAAGACATTGGCACTGGCCCAGGCCTGGATTCAGTCGGGTCAAGTGCTGAGTGCTTCGACAGCTTCCTACGGCGGACCTCTGGAGCAAATTTTCAAAGCTTTAGTCGGTAACCGCATGGGTTTCGAATTTGACGAAGACCTGGCTAAAAATCCGGAAGCACTCGAGAATCTTTTAGACTGGCATTACGGAAGCTTTATTTTCGAAGTACGGGAAGAGCAGTTTGAGACCTATGCCGCTGAAGCCGAAAAAGAAGGCCTTATTTTCCGAATCTTGGGTAAAACTTTGGCCGAGCCCGTTATTTGCTGCGGAGACGAAAAGATTGCGCTTTCTAAGTTACAGGCAAAGTGGGAAGGGGTCTTGGAGGATGTCTATCCGACACAATTAAGTCAGGGCGTAGAAGTCGGCCAGATTAAAGACGCTTGGCGTCCGGAAGCGGAACAAAACAAAACCAGCACAGAAAAAGATTATACGGCCGTATCGGTCCTTCCTAAGGGGCTGGCCAGACCTAAGATTGTCATCCCCGTATTCCCGGGTACCAATACCGAAGAGGAGACGGCTAGAGCCTTCCGTGAAGCCGGCGGCGATGCCGAGATTCTCATTATCAAAAATCTTACTCTGGACGCCTTGAATCAAGGTTTGAGAGAGACGGAAAAGGCCCTTAAAGAGGCGCAAATCCTCTTCCTTCCGGGAGGCTTCTCCGGTGGTGACGAGCCCGACGGTTCAGGTAAATTTATCAATGCCTACTTCAGAAATGAAAACTTACAGGCAGCTATTATGGAACTCTTGAGAGAACGAGACGGTTTGGTCGGCGGTATTTGTAACGGTTTCCAGGCCTTGGTCAAGTTAGGACTTCTGCCCTACGGTGAGATTCGCCTTCTGGACGAGACCGCGCCTACACTGGACCAGAACTTAATCGGACGCCACCAGGCGATGCTGGTTACGACCAAGGTTCAGACGAACCGCTCACCCTGGTTAAGCCAGTATGAGATTGGGGAGACCCACCAAGTGGCTATATCCCACGGCGAAGGTCAGTTCAGAGGACCTGAAGAACTTATCGACCGTCTGTTCAAAAACGGTCAAGTCGCTACCCAGTATGTCGATGAGAACGGACAGGCTAGCATGGATATTTGTTATAATCCCAACAGTTCTATGGCGGCTATTGAAGGTCTGATCTCGGAAGATGGCCGAGTCTTTGGCCGTATGGGCCACAGTGAACGTATGGTTCCGGGGACGCTGAAAAACAGCGGCAACCCCTTTCAAAAGTCAAACGTATTTGCCGGAGCAGTTCGGTACTTTACTGAGATGTAAGAGTGAAAGAAGGAAAAAGAGACAATGGAATTATTGTACAGAGGTAAAACAAAAGATGTGTATAAGTTAGACGACCATACCTGTCGCCTGCAGTTTAAGGACTCGGTGACCGGTAAGGACGGCAAGTTCGATCCCGGCGAAAACCAAGTCGGCCTGGAAATCGAAGGCATGGGTTCTTTGAACCTCCGTGTTTCAACGATGTTCTTACAAGAATTGGAGAGACGTGGCATTAACACCCACTTTATCGCTTCTAATTTAGAAGAGGGCACCATGGATGTCTTCAAGGCCAAAATGTTCGGCAAGGGCCTCGAGATTATCTGCCGTTTCAGAGCGGTCGGTTCTTTCTTACGTCGTTACGGTCTTTATGTGGAAGAAGGCCAAAAGCTGGACCGCTATGTTGAAGCCACGCTTAAAGACGATGCACGTCAAGACCCCTTGGTTACCATTGACGGATTGGAAATCCTGGGCATCATGAACCAAGATGAGTACCAGGCCATCAAGAAGTCCACCAGAGAAATCGCTCAGGTAGTTCAGGAAATCTTGGCCAACAAGGACCTGGAACTTTACGATATCAAGTTTGAATTCGGTAAGACCGAAGACGGCAAAATTATCTTGATTGACGAAATTTCTTCCGGCAACATGCGTGTTTACCAAGGCGACAAGAAGCTCGATCCGATTGAATTATCCGAGATCCTGCTGGGCTAATTTATTTGCCAAAATTTTAAGAGATTAAGTAAAGAGGTCGGCTCCGATGGCTTATCGGGACCGGCCTTTTTGTACCTGTTTTGGTTGTCAAGCACTAAAGGGTGTAGTAAAGTTTTAGCGTAATAAAGATAGGACTCAAAAAAAGTAGATAAGGAGGAACTCATGGACGACTATCACAGTTGTTGTCGAAAAGCTATTAGAAACAGAAAACGAAATAGCCTTATAAGGAGTTTCGACTTAGAAGGAGATTGGGTCTAGTACTCATTCTTGTGCTTAAGATAGCTTAACTCCTGTAGGGTTCCGAATGAAAGTAAAGAGAGCTCTAGCATGGCTTAGAGTTCCGGACAAGGCATAAGGAGTTTAAGACATGAGAAGAACAAGAAAGACTAAACGCAGCACTGCCGGAGTGGATTTGGCAAGATTTGCCGCCATGGACAGCCGAGAAGTCCTGGATTTTTATAAGACCTGCTCCGACGGTTTGACTTCAGAGGAGGTCGAGGCGGCCAGAGAAGCACACGGATCGAACGTTATCACCGACGACTATAAGGATACGGTCTGGTCCAGGTTGTTTGATGCTTTAATTAATCCCTTTAATATTATTTTACTGGTAATTGCGATTATCACCTTCGTTACGGACATTCTTTTACCGGCTGAGAAAGACTATCTGACCTTTATCATCATCTTACTTTTGGTCCTGGTCTCGAGCTTAATTTCTTTTATCCAGGCTCAGTCGTCCAGCCAGGCCATCGACAAACTGACCCGGCAAATTACTAACACATGCCACGTCTATCGAGATGGGGGTAAGTTGGTGGAGATTCCGCAAAGCGAGCTGGTACCGGGCGATATTGTTCACTTGGGCGCCGGCGATATGCTTCCGGGTGATGTGCGTTTCATCAGAACGAAGGATGCTTTTATTGGCCAGTCGGCCTTGACCGGTGAGTCTACACCGGTGGAGAAATTTTCTCATGATTTACAGGCAGACAGCTACGGCTTGACCGACTTGGACAATATCGGATTTATGGGCTCTAATATGATTTCCGGAGCTGCCCGGGCGGTGACTTTGGCCACGGGTGACGACACTTATCTGGGGCGGATGGCCAAATCGCTCACCGGTGACCGGGCCAAAAACAGCTTCGAGCGCGGTATTGAAGACATTAGTCATCTCTTGATTAAGATGATGCTGGTTATGGTCCCCATTATTTTCCTGATTAATTTCCTGGGCAAGGGGGATTGGTTCAGCTCCTTGGTTTTTGCGGTCAGTATTGCGGTAGGGCTTACGCCGGAAATGCTGCCCGTTATCACCAATACAACTTTGGCCGTGGGTGCTCAAAACATGGCCAAACAAAAGGTTATTGTCCGCAATGCCAGCGCCATCCAGTCTTTCGGTGAGATGGATGTCTTATGTACAGACAAGACCGGAACCCTGACCGAAGATAAAATTGTCTTGGAGAAATACATCGACCTCTATGGTAAGGACGATACCAGGGTACTTCGCCATGCCTATCTCAATGCTTATTTCCAAACGGGTATGAAAAACCTAATTGATGTGGCTATTATCCATCGGTCCGAGACCTATGAGCTACAGGAATTATTAGACAAATATAAGGCTGTGGACGAAGTCCCTTTTGACTTTACACGCCGGAGAATGAGCGTGGTTCTGGAAGACCATACCGGCAAGCGTCAGCTTATCACCAAGGGCGCGGTAGAAGAGATGATTAGCATTTCGTCGTTTATTGAACTGGACGGACAGGTCTACCCTCTGGACGAGGAGAAAATTGCTATTGCCCGAAACACTTATGAGAAGTTTAACCACGCCGGTCTTCGCATGATTGCCGTGGCTCAGAAAAACGATATACCGGACAGCCTTCACTTCAGCGTGGACGACGAATCCGACATGGTCCTGATCGGCTTCATGGGTTTTTTAGATCCGCCGAAAAAAAGTGCGACTCCGGCTATTGAAGCTTTGGTCGACCATGAGGTTAGGACGGTTGTGCTAACCGGGGATAGTGAAGGTGTGGCTATCAAGGTTTGTAACGAAGTCGGTATTGATACAAGTGAAGTTCTCCTGGGTGTAGACCTGGAAAAGATGGACGATGAAGAGCTGGGCAGGAAGGTAGAAACCTGTAGCCTTTTTGCGAAGTTAGACCCACAGCAAAAAGAACGTGTGATTCAAGCTTTCCAGGCCAAAGGTCACACGGTAGGCTTCCTGGGCGATGGTATCAACGATGCGCTCGCGCTGCGCCAGGCCGATGTCGGTATTTCGGTCGACTCCGCTGTAGATATCGCCAAAGAGACTGCCGATATCGTCCTTTTAGAAAAGGATCTCATGGTCTTAGAAAGAGGCGTTCTGGAGGGACGCAAGACGTTCGGCAACATTATGAAATACATGAAGATGGCTACTTCCGGAAACTTCGGAAACATCATTTCGGTTATGGTGGCTAGTATCTTCTTGCCTTTCTTACCCATGAAGCCTGTTCACCTTTTAACCCAAAACCTCCTGAATGACTTCGCGCAGATGGGCATGCCTTTTGACGGCGTGGACCAGGAATATCTTAAAGAACCTAAATCCTGGAATCTTCAGGGCATTCGCCATTTTATGCGCTGGTTGGGCCCGGTCTCGACGGTTTTCGATATCCTGTGTTATTTGATTTTGTGGTTTGTAATGGGCTTTAACAGCATAGGGCAAGCTGCAGCCTTCCAAGCCGGTTGGTTTATCTTCGGGACCTTATCTCAAATTGCCATCATTCACATGATTCGTACAGGCAAGGTGCCTTTTGTGGAAAGTATGTCATCCACCCGGCTGACCCTATCGACATTGCTTATTTCGGTGATAGCCGTGGTTATCTCATTTAGTGACTTTGCCATGGCTTTTGATATGTTGCCCTTGCCTTTACGTTTTGCGCCCTGGCTGATTTTGCTTCTTTTGGCCTATATGTTGACCGTCCAAATGGTTAAACGCATCTACATCAAACGCTACGGCGAATGGATTTAATTTTGGGCTCAGCATATATTGTGTTTATCGGTATAATGAGGCTATCGAATAGATCTTTAGCAGACCGTTAACTTAAATTAGAAGGAGGCTAAGCTAATGATTATTGACAAGATAAAAAATTTGGACCGCTATGTTGACCTGGTTAAGGGCTTGGACAAAGTCGTAGAGTGCCTGACCGAAGAGGGAAAAATTGACCGAGAAAAACTTGAAGCTTCGGATGTGGTCAGCATGTATAACCAAGGAACTTCCAGGCCCAAGGACGAACCGGCTTTTGAAGCACACAGGAAAAATGCCGACCTCATGCTCATCTTGAGCGGGCAAGAGGAAATGGAGTTTTTGGCCGAAGAGGATATGGTGGAGACCGTGCCTTACGATGAAGAAAAAGATATCCGCTTTTTTAAAGGCAGAGGATGGCCGATGAGGGCCCTGATACCCGAAGACTATTTCTATATTGTTTTCCCGGGCGAAGGCCATAAACCTTGTGTGCATTATAGAGATTCGTATGCTTTCGAGAAATACGTGGTGAAATTGCCGCAATAGGTGAAATTTATGAGAAGAGAGGACTAGTCCCGAGTGGCTAGTCTTTCTTTATTTTTTATTGTTTTTGGAGAGTGATAAGTTATGGGACGGCGTTTTAGATATATGAAGAAAAATATAATGACATTCGTTTTGGCCTTAGTAATATTATTGAGTGCTTGTGATGGCTCTTCAGACTATAAGTCGAATATAAAGTCTAATGATGAAGCCAACACTCCCGATATAGTAATGGCCAGTCGTGCAGATAAAAAATCTAAAAGAATTTCGTCTTCTGAAAGAACAAAAACTTCAAGGACAAGTTCTAAAAAGACAAGGAAGACTTCAACTTCTGCTAGTAAATTGAGCGAGAGCTCTGCCCTAAAAAATGAACGACCTACGCCTACTAGCTATAAAGTGTCCCACTCAACAACAAAGAAAGCTGAAGAGAAATCTACTCTGACGAGCATGAAGAAGGCAACATATGTGTCGTCTCCAGCACCGACAGCCAAAGCAATGAATGTAGCTGTGACGACAACAAAAGCTACAACGAAGGCGACAACTCCACCTGCGACTCCCACTCCGGAACCCACTCCAATTCCGACTCCGGAGCCGACACCAACACCTGAGCCTGCTGTTGTAGCACCTCCTGCCGATTCCGCTTCTTATATCGCGAATACTAACACAGGGAAGTTTCATAGGTCGGGATGTTCCAGCGTCAATAAGATGAAGGATGAACATAAATTGAATATTGCCACGCGTGAAGATGCGATTAATGGTGGTTTTGTGCCATGTAAGATTTGTAAGCCGTAATTAGATATTGGCGTAAGATTTAAGAAATTCGATTTATTTGACAGGAACTTTCCGGTTAAGTATAATTCTTGAAGCTTGACGAAGATCAGGCGAGAAGGGCGGTTAGCTCAGTTGGTTAGAGTGCCTGCTTGACATGCAGGAGGTCGTTGGTTCGAGCCCAATATCGCCCACCATATTACCCTCGAGGTTTGTGCCTCGGGGGTTTTTTGTATTTTTACTTTAAGCCTATAAACAACATAAGAAATATCGATAAGGCAATGACGTTCTATCTTACTTTAGCAGCTGACAAACGCCACTGGTGGTGCTCGGGTCGTTTTAGTATATGAGTGGGGAATCCCGGAATAATCCGATATCAATACTAAGAAAAAACAAGCTAATCTCTCTAGCATTTGGTAAAGGAAGTACTACTCTATAAATTGATGATAGTATGGATCTGCTGTCTTAGTGTACGGGAACAGATATTTAGTAGGTGGAAAGCCTGATGTTCTACGCACTGAGATTGACAGATTGTGACCGGTAGAAGTGATTCTATGTGTTTTCTAAGGACAAAAGATTATAATTATGTTTAAAGATGAGGAGCGACTTTTGCAAATGGAGGGACAACTCGAAATAAAGGCTAAATCTATTAATTATTTGTTTTCAGACGAGTATTTTTCGTGCCCTGTTTGTGGCGAACTGGTAGAACCGGATGATATTTGTCGAAAATGCAACTGGCAGAATACCGGTCCCGAAAATATTGAACCTGGTCCTAATACAATGACGTTGTCAATGGCTAAGAAGGCTTGGACAACAGGAAACCAGGTATATTAATAAGAAGCTTTTTATCTGTGAAGTACTCTATGAGGGAGAGTAACTGCAGCAGAAAAGACAGTGTTGTTTTTTAGAACAAAATCATAACAAAAGAGTATAACGGTCTTTGCCCCCTCGAATTGTTGAGCATGTCCTGACTGCATCAGTTTAACCTTACAAGCTAAAGCATTATTAATACCCGATTTAATATGTGTGGGGGGTTTGTGGTTAAAGTTGAAGAGGGGTCTAAGTTGGTGCGAATCTCGTTCTTTGGCCCCCCTTTGTGGTAGTAGCTGAAAGCCCAGTGTTTAAGCTTAAGTCTTGATTTGCTTAGTCGAAAACATTTTTTGAAATGACATTGTCCACCTTTGTTAGTAACAAAGAGTAATAAGCTATGTGTAAAAACTTTTTAGAGAGGAAAGAGCTCGGGTCTTATGCCCGGGTTCTTTTTTACTAATGAAACCATGTTTTATAGAGGTCCAAGTGACAGAATCAACATCTTTGGTCAGATAAATCAAAATAAAAGAGAAAGGAAAGTTTTATGAGAGTCAAGTTTAAGAGGTTAAACAGAGTAGTTACGGAGGACGAACCCTTTGACGAACCCTTTACAGAAGAAGAGAAAGCCTTTTGGAAGTTTGTGTTCGAGTCTGGGAGAATGGATCAAAAGAATACTGTGCATGTACCAAATAGTAGAAAAGTTGAAAAGCTCCGAAATCTTTACGATAGCATGCGTGAAGCAATGTCAGACCAGGCGGTTCGAATCTTCCGAACGCTTCCTGAACATGGGGAGGAGGCTTTGGGTATGCTGAACTGTGCGACCGTGAGTCTCCAAGGGAAAAGTGTTGTCTTTACTCAGGAACATTACAGTTTACTGAGCTATACAGATGTTTTTGAAGTTTTCACAAGGCTAGATAAACAAGTCCAAATGACTTTTCAAGTGAATGATTTTAATGATATGCGGAGGATTCGTAATGAATAGGAATACGATTGACATCTGTACTAACGAAATAAAAAATATGCAAGCCGGGAAAGTTTAGAGATAGACAATTACTTTTATATTTACGTAAGCCTATTGATCATTCATGACATTATTTCGTTCGAATTGCTAGTTGATTTGCTTGAATATGAGAAGCGGAGTCTCAGCCGAAATATTAAGGATTACTTCACCGGCTTTGAAGTGTTCGACAATGACGATTACTTAACACAGGAGTACGAGAACGGCTATCTTAAAAGCTTGACGATTTTTCCGAAAACACATGAGGTTTTCATAGAGTTCACAATTTTTTATGTGTGTTTCGATGATTTTACACTTAATCTACAACTCTTTAGATGCTGTAAGGCCATTGGCTTTTCTGTTCAAGATGATGATGTCGAAGATGGATACATGACGGTCGGGCTCTTGCTAGATTCACCCTTTGTAAAGGAAAGAATAATTGAAGAGAGCCGTTGAGCACATAAGGTCGTTTTAGCAGGTATAGACGGCCTCATAAAGAACTTGGAAGATGTCATTTTATAGATGAGCTACCATAGTCTTTAGGCGAAAGTCTATCCAATCTATAATATTATATTTGTAGCGGGTCGAATGTTAAGCGTTTCTTGGCCTATCATTTTTCCATAATTTTTAGGCTGACTTAGGCTAAATTATCCTCAGAAATAAGGCTCTGCCTTATGCTATACTAGCCCCGCAAGATTATGTAGGAAAAGAGGATAATAGTTTGGATCAGACCGTACAAAATTATAAGATTTCGTATATTCAGAAGCTCGCCTTGGCCGGACTTCTCATCGCCCTGAATCTTGTTTTATCGAGATTTTTGGCCGTTTATGTGGGTTCTTCCAGGTTCAGTTTAGCCCTGGTGCCCATCCACTTCGGAGGCTATCTTTTAGGACCTATCTGGGGTCTGGCTTTGGCCGGTGTCAGTGACCTTTTGGGTATCTTCATTAATACCGGCGGACTCATGCCTCATGTGGGTATTACTTTAACTTTTGCTCTGAGAGGTCTTTTAGCCGGTTTAGTCTCCACTTACCCGACCCGAAAACTCAATATGAGTCGGATTTCTCTTACGATTGCACTCGATACGCTGATTTGTTCCTTGGGACTTATGAGTTTGTGGATGAGCCAATTAAAGCATCTTCCTTATCAAGTTGTTCTTTTGTCCAGACTGCCCGTGGCGCTGATTCAAGCAGCAGTTCTGGTTTTGGCCGAGGGACTATTGATGAGAGGTTTGGATAAGGTCATTAAGTGGCCTGACAACATGAGAGATTAGACACCAAGCATTTTGCTCACATATAAAAGATTGGAAAAGGTACGCATATGTCAGATTATAATTTCAAGGCAGTTGAGAAAAAATGGCAACAGTTTTGGGAAGAAAATAAGACCTTCCGGACGGAGGATTATTCGGATAAGCCCAAGTATTACTGTCTGGTCGAGTTCCCCTATCCGTCCGGCCAGGGCCTTCACGTAGGCCACCCCAGGTCCTACACCGCTTTGGATCTGGTCGCCAGGAAGAAGCGTCTCGAAGGCTACAACGTTCTTTATCCTATGGGTTGGGACGCATTTGGTCTGCCGACTGAAAACTATGCCATCCAGCATAATATTCATCCGGCCAAAGTCACGCGTGACAATGTTGCCCACTTTAAGAAACAACTCCAATCTTTAGGTTATTCATTCGATTGGGATCGTGAGATTAATACAACCGATCCGAATTATTATAAATGGACTCAGTGGATTTTCCTTCAGCTCTTTAAACGCGGCTTGGCCTATAAGCAAAAGATGACCGTTAACTGGTGCCCGTCCTGCAAGGTTGGTTTGGCCAACGAAGAAGTGGTGGACGGCGCCTGCGAGCGTTGCGGCACTGCTGTTGAACACAGACAAAAAGAGCAGTGGATGCTAAAAATCACAGCCTATGCCGACCGTCTGATTGATGACTTGGATGATTTGGACTTTATCGACAGAGTCAAGACCCAGCAGAAAAACTGGATAGGCAGGTCCCATGGAGCCGTGGTAGCTTTTAAGACGACGACCGACCAGACGATTCAGATTTACACGACTAGACCCGATACGCTTTTCGGCGCAACCTATATGGTTCTGTCCCCTGAGCATGCTTATCTTCATGACTGGAAAGCGATTCTTAAAAATGTCAAAGAAGTCGAAGACTATCAGGCTTTTGCCAAGCAGAAATCAGACTTCGAAAGAACCGAACTGAATAAGGAGAAGACCGGTGTCCGCTTGGACGGCGTCGAAGCCATCAATCCCGCTACCGGCAAGACCATCCCGATTTTTATTTCGGACTATGTCCTGGCCACTTACGGTACCGGCGCTATTATGGCGGTTCCGGGCCATGACGACAGAGACTATGCCTTTGCTGAGAAATTCGACCTCCCTATTGTAGAAGTTGTGGCAGGCGGTGACCTGAGCCAGGCGGCCTTCACAGATATTGCGGAAGGAACCATGATTAATTCCGACTTCCTGAACGGTCTTTCCGTTTCCGATGCTATCGAAACCATGTTGAAGTGGTTGGAAGATAAGGGTATCGGCAAAAAGCAAACCAATTTTAAATTGAGAGACTGGGTTTTCTCTCGCCAGCGCTATTGGGGAGAGCCCATTCCCGTGGTCCATTGTGACAAGTGCGGTTATGTCCCCTTGCCGGAAGACCAGCTGCCCCTGGTTCTGCCCGAGGTAGAATCCTTTACGCCGTCCGATGACGGTCAGTCGCCTTTGGCCAAAGCCACCGACTGGGTCCATACGACTTGCCCTAAGTGCGGCGGTCCTGCCATGCGCGAGACCGACACCATGCCGCAGTGGGCCGGATCTTCCTGGTACTTCATGCGCTTTATCGATCCTCATAATGACGTAGCTTTGGCCGACTTCGACAAGCTGAAGTATTGGCTTCCTATAGATTGGTATAACGGCGGAATGGAGCACACAACCCTGCATTTACTCTATTCTAGATTCTGGTATAAGTTCCTTTATGATTTAGGAGTTGCTCCAACTAAAGAGCCCTATCAGAAACGTACCTCACACGGAATGATTCTGGGTGAGAACGGAGAGAAGATGAGTAAGTCCAGAGGAAACGTGGTCAATCCGGATGATATTATTGATATTTACGGTGCGGATACGTTGAGACTTTATGAGGTTTTTATCGGAGACTTCGAAAAGGTTGCTACTTGGAACACTCAATCTATTAAGGGATCTAAACGTTTCTTGGATAGGCTCTGGGTCCTGCAAGATATGATTAAGCCCGGAGATAGTTATTCGACTAAACATGAAACGCTCATGCATCAAACAATTAAGAAAGTAGGGTCGGACATTGATGAGCTCAAGGGTAATACTGCTATTGCCCAGCTCATGACCTTGCTAAATCAATTCTACGAAACGAGAGAGTTGAACGAAGCGGAGTTTAAGACTTTCCTCATTCTGGTAAATCCCTTTTGCCCCCATATTACAGAAGAGCTTTGGGAGAGGAGAGGCTATGAAGGTCATATTTCAGATCAGCAGTGGCCCCAGTATGAAGAAGCCAAAACTATTGAAGAAACGGTAGAGATTGCGGTCCAGGTAAACGGTAAGGTGAGAGGCCGAGTAGTGATTGCTATCGATATGGAAAAAGATCAGGTTCTGGCTTTGGCCAAAGAAGACGAAAGTGTTAAACGTAACATCGAAGGTAAGTCCATTGTAAAGGAGATTTATATCCCCGGCAGGCTGGTTAACATCGTGGTCAAGTAGGGGCCTCATGGCGTTTGATTTGCGACCGAAAGCGAATTTACTTATAATAAGCTATCAGAACAACATGTAAGTGTTGGGAAAGTCTATCCTTAATGTGAGACGAGGAGAACGAGTATGAGAAAGAAAATCGGAAGAAAAATTTACGACACAGATAAGAGCGACTACATTGGCCGTAATAGTGAAGGTCTTTACGGCGATCCCACCGGATTCGAAGAGTTCATGTACAAGAAGGGTCAAGCAGACTTTTTCCTTCTCGTATCGGGCGGTCCCGAATCCCAGTATCCTACCGAAGACATCCTACCCTTATCCGTTGAAGATGCGGAAGAGTGGATTGGCCGTGTCTTAGGTGCGGAAGCAGTGGCTGAATTCGTCACCGATAAGGACAGAAATCCTGCTCCGGCTAAGAAAGCCGCTAGAAAAACTACGACGAGCAAAAAAACATCTTCAAAGAAGGCCAAGGAAAGCAAATCTCAGAAGAAGTAATTCTTCACTAAAATTAGCAAATTATTTAAACCTCCTGACGTAAATCGGGAGGTTTTTTCTATAGTTTTTAACTTTCATGTGCTAGGCTAATAGAGTGAGAATTTTTAGACTAGAAAGATAAAACCTTATGGATGAAGCAATAAAAACGCTCTATATTTCGGACCTAGACGGAACCCTCCTGAATCCCGAGGCCCTTCTGAGTCAATCGTCAGCCGAGCGATTGAACGAACTCTTGGCTAAGGGCCTGGTCTTTTCGGTAGCAACGGCGAGAACGGCTGCGACGGCGGCCGACTTGGTCAAGCCTTTGAACCTGAGTCTCCCCATTATCTTAATGAACGGTGTGGCCGTTTACGATACCAAGACAAAGACCTATGTTAAAGAGCATCCCATGACCAGAGAGACAGTCCAAGAGGTGTTTAAGATTTTAGAAAAGTTTAATACGCCGGGTTTTGTTTATTCCATCGTTGACCATAAACTCATGTGCTATGAACCGCCTAAGTTAAACGCCCGCATGGCCGCCTTTATGGAAGAACGTAAAAGAGACTACGGCAAAGTTTTTACGCCCATCAGCTCTTATGATGCGACCAAAGATAAGGATGTTATTTATTTTACCGTGATTGACGAGGAGAAGGCTTTGGCCAAAACCTACGAGGCAGTTCGTAAGCTCCCGGACGTTAACGCACTTTTCTACGAAGATATCTATAATGACGGCTATTTTCTGGAAATCTATGCCAAAGGCGTATCCAAGGGCCAGGCGGCTCTCTGGCTCAAGCAAGAAGCCCGTGCCGATCGTCTGGCGGTCTTCGGAGATAATTTAAATGACCTTCCCATGATGGAAGTAGCCGACTTTTCCTATGCTACAGCCAATGCCAAAGTTAAGGTGAAAGAGATGGCGGACCTGGTCATCGGACCCAACAGTGAAGATTCGGTTGTAGATGTCTTGGAAGAGGCCATGCCTTTTGGTTCTTGAGAAAGAATGTTGTATTATTAATAGAAGATTTTAGGCCATGTTTTGGCATTAGAAGGATTCGATATTATGGCAATTATTGACTTGAAGGATGCACTTACCCGAGGCCAAAGAACCAAGGGTTCGGTTTGTATTACCCAGACGCCCCAGGTGAGGAGCGGCAAGAAAAACGACTTTATGGTCGGCCGCTTTGTGAATCAGGACCAGGACGTGGAGTTTAAGATTTGGGACGAATATATTTACGGTCAGGTTCTGGAATACGGCACAGGCGTCTACCAGGCCGATGTGGAAGGATCCGAATTTAACGGCCAGCAATACCTGACTGTCCACCGGATTGAGCCCGAATTAGATCCTGCTATTAAGAAAGAAGATTTCCTGGAGAAGGTGCCTTCCGACAATATTATGCTGATGTGGAAGGAGATTCGTAAGCAGTTGACTGCTCTGGGTGTCAAGCAGGAGTGCTGGAACCTTATCGATGCCATTATTAACGCTCCCGAATTAGAAGGACGCTTTATGACCGAGGGTGCGGCCGTGTCCCACCATGATAGTCTCATCGGCGGCCTGGTCCACCATACGCTGAAGATGCTCCGTATCCTCATCACTTTGGTCAAAAACAACGATTATTTAAAAGACCACGTGGATCTTTTGACCATGGGTGTCTTTCTGCACGATATCGGTAAAGTTTTCGAATATAATGAACTTGAAATGGGCCCTTACTGGTACGCCAACCACCGCGTCCGGGGCATTGAATATGTGTCGAAGTTTAAGGATGACATCATTGCGGCTTATAACGAGGCTTTTTATCGTCAACTCCAGTCCATCATCATCGGTCACCACGGAGAGTTCGGCGACAGACCTACGACCGTGGCTGCAGGAATCGTCCATTACATCGACACCGTTGAGAGCCAGGTTACCGAACTCATCGATTTGGAGAAGAAGTCTTCGGACAAGAAGATTTATATTCGCGATTGGGGTTATTTGGCAGGCCTGGATTACTGAGGAGGTAGCGTATGTCCCCTTGGATTCTTCTTTATGATGCAACCTATATTTTCGTTATCCTGGGTTCCATCGTCGTCATTATGGCATCCGCCTATATGCAGTCGGTCTATAGAACTTATAGCCGGATTCCCAGCCAGAGAGGCCTCACCGGCGATGATGTTGCCAACATGATCCTGCGTTACGGAGGCGTACACGATGTGAGGATTCAGTCAGTGGCGGGCCAATTGACAGACCACTATAATCCCAGGGATAAGACCTTGAATCTGTCGCAGGCGTCCAGAAAGCGCTCCAGCCTGGCCGATTTAGGCGTGGCGGCTCACGAATGCGGGCATGCTCTCCAGCATAATCAACAATATTTTCCTTTGCAGATTCGTAATTTCATGGTGCCCATTACGAATATAGGAGCGAAGCTTAGTTGGCCTATTATCCTGGTTGGTATGTTCATGGGTTTTAACAGGAATATAATGAATGTGGGTATCTTTCTTTTTGCACTGGTTTTTATCTTCCAGCTCATGACCTTGCCCGTAGAATTTAATGCCTCTTCCCGAGCTATTAAAGCTCTAGAAAGTTATGATGTTTTGAGTCCGCAAGAGCTTAATGGGACCCGTAAGGTCTTAAGAGCCGCTGCTCTGACTTATGTTGCCTCTGCAGCCGCTACTTTCCTCCAGCTGTTCCGTCTCATCCTTTTGACTAACCGGAACAATCACGATTAATGCCGGCTTTCTGAGAAACGCCTTTGTGATGGAGTCCAAGCGATTATTTTTAGCCATACCCTGTTCGGAGGAGACCGGTCTTGTGTTGAGGCAAAATGCGCTCATCCTTAAGACATTTGGCCGGGGCCGTTTGATGCGAGAAGAGACCTACCATGTAACCATGGTCTTTATAGGGGAGACCGACCGTTTATCGGATGTAGAAGAAAGTCTTAAAGAATTGGTCATACCTAAGTTTTCGCTGGCCTTTACCGGTCCGGGGTATTTTAAGGGAGCTAAAGGCCTTATGGTTTATCAGGGGGTTAAGAAGTCTGAGATTTTGCAAGAGACTTTTAACAGCCTAATCTGTAGCCTGGATAAAAGGACATTCTCGAACTTGCCGTCGGGCTATACACCGCATGTGACCTTGGCTAGGCGTTATGTTCCGGACGAAAAAGACCTTTGGCTAGAAAAAGCCCGTGAAAGTTTCATCCGTCCTAAACCGCAGCCGGTGGACCGTATCTATCTTTACGAATCCAAACTTAGCGCTCAAGGACCGACTTATATTCCTTTGGCCTATCAGACCTTAGCTTAAGCATTCAATCTTAGGCTTTTTCTTTGTCTATATATTTCTCTCTGAAGTATTGGTAGAGGGTCGTTTTTAGCATACCGTTATAAAGTTTTCGTCTCTTGTCGGCTTTTCGACCCGTATCTTCTTCGAAATCCGCCATGGTGATAACACTCAGGCGTGTACCGGGCTTGGTAAAATGGCCGTCCGGATAAAAGGCCAACCGGCCCAGAGCTTGATTAATCCTACGGACGTCTTCCGGCTCGGCCATACGCTCGCCGTAAGGAGGATTGGCCACGAAGAGGATCTTTTCGGCCTGATAGGTCTTCTGAATCCTTTTGGAATCCAGCTCGAACAAGTCCCGCATTGAAAAATCAATGAGCTTTTCCACGCCGGCCCTTCTGGCGTTCTCGCGAGCGACTTTTATATTTCGGGCATTGATATCGGAACCGGCCAAAAGCACTTCACCGATACTGTCCGGATCCTCCTCGGCCAAAGCTTCAGCCCTGATTTCATCAAAGGCGGTCTTATCCAAAAAAGGCCAGTTTTCACCCGAAAAAGACCTTTTAGTGCCCGGAAGAATATTGGCCATTTCCATGGCGGCTTCAATTAGAAAAGTACCGGATCCGCAACAAGGATCGTAGAGGAGCTCTCCGGAAAAAGGATTATAGTGGCTTAGGTCTAAAATGCCGTAGGCCAAAGTTTCTTTTATGGGGGCCAGGCCGGCTTGAAGTCTGTAAGACCTTTTGTGAAGACCGGTACCGGTAGTATCTATGGCCAGATGTACCTGGTCGTTTAGTATGGCATAGGAGATTTGGAGTTGAAGATAGGAAGAATCTTCTTCCAGAGAGGAATCTTCGTTTAAGCCCCAGGCTCTTTGTAAGGACAAGACGATGCCCTTCTTAATGGTGGACTGAATAGCGGAATTGGCATAGAGCTTGGATTTACGGTTGTAGCCCTTGACTACGAAGGCGGCCTTCTTGGGAATCCAGCGGGACCAATCCATTTGACGCACTCGGTCAAAGAGTTCGTCAAAGCTTTCAGCCCGGAAGCTTTCAATCTGCAGTTGGACTCTCTCGGCGGTCCGAAGACCGATATTACATAAGGCGATAGCTTTGGACAGCGAAGCCCGGTCCTGGGCTACATCCACTGTGACCAGGGCGTTATCTTTATGGACAGCTTCAGCTGCAAAGCCCAAATGTTCCAGTTCTTTCCCTAACACAGACTCTAGACCCATGAGTACGGGCAAGGTGATTTTGTACATTGTATCTTAGCTCCTTCAGCAATTTGCTAGAGTTTCTTATAGACTTACGCAATATTGCCAAGACCACTATAATAGTTTTAGCAACTATTGGAAAGCAAGGGTATCGATAAATGGAGGTCATTTCATTAAAACCCAGAAGTTACTGCAAGGGTGTCGTTTTGGCTATCCGCAAGGCTTTGGAAACGAAGGCTCAGAACCCGGATAAGACCGTTTCGGTCCTGGGTAAGATTGTCCATAACCAATATGTAGTGGATGCCTTAGAGAAGAAGGGCATTCATACCATAGACCGGCCGGGACTTAGTCGGGAGGAACTTTTGGACCTGGTCCCGCCGGGCATTGTTATTTTTACTGCCCACGGGATTTCGCAGTCGGTTTACCGCAAGGCGCAAGTCTTGGGCTTGGAAATTGTTGATGCGACCTGTCCGGAGGTGGCCTTTACACAAAATTTGGTTAAAGAAAAGTTGGCCCAAGGCTACGAGGTTTTATACATAGGAAGGAAGGGCCATCCCGAAGCCGTAGGAGTATGCCGGGATAAGCCCGGAGTGCATCTTTTGGAGAATGCAGAGGATGTCTCAGAACTGGCGGCTCAGGAAGGCGATTTTCAAAACAGACCGATTTTCGTCACCAACCAAACAACCTTGTCGGTTTTAAATATTCAATCTGTTTTTGATGCGATTAAAAATTATTATCCCCAAGCCGAGATTATGAACGAGATTTGCCACGCCACCCGTATTCGTCAAGAGGCGGTACAAAAGGCCGGAGACATGGACTTGGATATCCTTTTAGTTATGGGAGATCCGTCCTCCAACAATACGAAAATGCTGGCCGATATAGGCCGGAAAGAAGGCATTCCTCAGGTCTACCGGGTAGAATCCGTGGAAGACCTGGACTTAAACTGGTTTCATAAAAATAGCAGGGTCGGAGTTACAGCCGGAGCATCGACGCCGCCTTATCTTATTAAGCAACTAGAAGACTATTTAGAACAGGTCGATCTCGACTGTCCGGGGCCCTTGCCGCAAGTTAACTTGGATCTTTTATTGGAGTTATAGGAGGAAAACTTATGCTAGCCAGAGAAAAAACCAGACCGGTCAAAGTCGGTTCCTTAACCATTGGTGGTCAAAACCGTGTCATCATCCAGTCTATGACCAACACCAGGACCAAAGACGTAGAGCAAACCGTCAGCCAGATAAAGGCCTTACAAACCGCCGGCTGCGAGATTGTTCGCCTGGCTGTCTTAGACGAAGAAGATGCCAAGGCCATAGCCGCAATAAAAAAACAGGTGACCTGCCCTCTGGTAGCCGATATTCACTTTAACTACCGCCTGGCCCTCATTGCCGCCGAGTCGGGCATCGATAAGCTCCGCATTAATCCGGGCAATATTGGTAGCCCCGACCGGGTTCAAGCGGTTATAGATGCCTGTAAGGCCCATAAGATACCCATCCGTATCGGTGTAAACGGCGGTTCTTTGCCTAAAGAAATTTTGGCCGAATACGGAGGACCTAGTCCCGAGGCCATGATTGCCTCAGCTAAGGACCAGGTCCTGATGATGGAAGGAGCGGGTTTTGAAGATCTTGTCTTGTCCTTTAAGTCGTCCGATGTCCCACTGACTATAGAAGCCTACCGTCTGGCATCCAAGACTTTTCCATATCCCTTACACTTAGGCGTAACCGAGGCCGGAACGGTCCTTTATTCGGCCATTAAGTCTTCTGCTGCCTTAGGTACCTTGCTTTATGAAGGCATAGGTGACACGATTAGAATCTCTGTGTCAGACGATCCTGTGGAGGAAATTCCCATTGCCAAACATCTTCTGAAGAGCCTGGACCTCATGGACAATGTGCCGGATTTGGTTTCCTGCCCTACCTGCGGGCGTCTGCAGTATGATATGCTGCCCGTTGCCAAAGAAATAGAAGACTTCCTTAAGGACAAGGATACCGATATTACGGTTGCCGTTATGGGCTGTGCGGTGAACGGACCGCAGGAAGCTTCCCGGGCGGATGTAGGCATTGCCGGTGGTAAGGATTCCGCTCTTTTATTCCGTAAAGGCGAGATTATCCGCAAAATCCCCCAGGAGGAAATCATACCTACCTTGAAGGAAGAAATCTTGACTTTTATGGAGAATGAAAAATAAAAGGAAATTGAGATAACCGTGACCGACCAAGCCAAGCCACTGACCACCGAAGCACATCCCAATAGCAAGACAGAGAAGAAGGGCTTTTCCCTTGCCTTCCTAAAACCCTACCTGGCTCGCTACAAAATGCACCTTATCTTGGGCCCTATGGCCAAGCTGGTGGAAGCTGTCCTGGAGCTTTTGACGCCGCTTTTAATGGCCAAAGTTATTGACGGTGCCTTACCGAATCGGGACAATCCGGGATTTTTCAAGGTCTGGGTCGGAGGCTTATTAGGGCTAGTTTTGACCAGTCTGATTTTTTCTTTCACCTGCCAATACCTGGCTTCCAAGGCATCGCAAGGCGTAGGTACCGATCTTCGCCGAGCCGTGTTTGAAAAAATACAAGGCTTTTCCTTTGCACAACTAGATAAGTTCGGCAGCTCGTCACTCATTAACCGCCTGGGTATCGACATCATGCGGGTTCAGTACACGGTTGCCATGTTTATAAGGCTCTACTTCAGAGCACCCTTCCTGGCTATAGGCGGAGCCGTTATGGCTTTTTCGATTTCGCCTAAGATAGCAGGCCTTTTGGTCCTGGCTATTATCTTGGCTGCCTTTATCCTTTGGTTTATCGTCCGCTTGTCCATGAAGCCCATCCGTAAGGCCCAAGATGGCCTGGACAGTTTGAATCGAATTGTAGACGACCACTTTTCCGGCGTCCGAATTATTCGAGCTTTTAACCGTTCCGAACATGAAAGACAGTATTTCTCCAAGAAAAACGATGACGTTAATGCCTATCTGGAAAAAGCCGGCAGAATTTCGGCCTGGATGAATCCGGCGACCGTTATCGTTGTAAATTTGGCTATTATTCTGGCGCTTTATTGGGGCGGAGGCCTGGTCAGTACCGGCAACATCCTCCCGGGCCAAATGATTGCCTTGATTAATTATTTCTCTCAGGTGCTTTTGGCCATGACCGTTACGGCTAACCTGGCTTTGGCCATTCCTAAGACGGTCAATTCCTTGGAACGTTTGGAAGACGTTTTGGAAGAGGAGGAAGACCTTCGTGTCCTAAGTGCTGAAGAGGCAGCCTTGTCTAGAGGAGAGACCAAGCTTCCAGCCAAGGCTTCCCTTATAGATGTTCAAGATCTTAGTTTCTCATATACGCAGCAGGGACGAGCCGTTCTGTCTGACCTTAATTTTTCGATTGAAGAGGGCGCTTTTATCGGCCTAATCGGGTCCACAGGTTCGGGTAAGTCGACCCTGGTAAGGCTCTTACAGCGCTTCTATGATCCCGACCGGGGATGGATTTTCTTGGATGGAGCCGATCTTCGCACCATGACACGGGCCGAAATTCAAGCGCATATTGCTTTTGTTCCCCAGAAAGCCCAACTATTTAGCGGTACGGTCCGGTCGAATTTGACCATGGGACTTGATGCCGACTTAGATGATGCGGTTTTGTGGGAAGCCTTAGATTCGGCCATGGCCAAAGACTTCGTAAGCACCCATCCCTTAGGCCTGGACAGGCCGGTTGAACGTGACGGCAAAAACTTTTCCGGAGGCCAAAGACAGCGGCTTACCATAGCCAGAGCCCTGGTAAGGAAGACTCCCATCTTAATTCTCGATGACAGTTTGAGCGCTTTGGACTATAAGACCGAGCGCCAAGTTATGCGCCATCTTAGGGAGGATACCGTAAATAGGACGCTGATTTTGGTTTCACAACGTATTCACTCGATTAAGAATGCCGATAGCATCCTGGTTTTGGAAGAAGGCAAGCTCATGGGCCAGGGAAAGCACCGAGAACTCATAGAAAGCAATCCCATCTACCAAGAAATCCAAGCTTCTCAGCTGACTCCGGAAGAGGAGGGAGTCTAAGATGCCTAAACATAAAACCTGGAAAAAACTGTTTTCATACGGCCGTGATTCCGTCGGCAGTCTGATTCTGATTGCCTTATCGAGTCTTCTATTGGCCTTGGCACAAATTTTAAGTCCCTATCTCCTGGGCCGGGTCCTGGATTCCATGTTGCCCGGTATGAACATAAATTTTAAGCTGTTGATGTGGCTTTTAATAAGCTACCTACTGACTTTTTTCTTTACCTTAGTCCAAGGAACCCAGGTGGCTAGAGTCTCCAATCGTATGGCGACCAAACTTAGAGATCAGGCCTTCTCCCACCTTACTCGGCTCCCCATGGCTTTTTTCGACCAGACGGCCCAAGGCGATGTGATTAACCGACTTACTAGCGATATTGAAGCCATTCAGTTAGGGTTGCAGCAGTTCTTTACCCAGATTATTTCGGGGACCGTTCTACTGGTCGGTTCCATGGTAGCTATGCTGCGTATGCAGTGGACCATAGGCCTGGTGGTCTTGGGGTTGACCCCTTTCACTTTCCTGGTGACCAGCCTTATTGCCAAAAAATCCCATCACTATTTCCTGGAGCAATCCGAAGCTACGGCCGCCTTGCAAGCCCATGCCGAAGAAATGGTCCAAGGTCAAAAATTGGTCAGAGCTTTCGGTGGAGAGAGCCTCAGTCAAAAAATTTACGATGAGAAGAATGCCAAACTTTATGATGTCGGCCAGAAAGCCCAATTTACCTCGTCTTTGACCAATCCCGGAACCCGTTTTGTTAATAATGTGACCTATGTTTTGGTCGGCGTCTTTGCCTCTTTTTTAGCGGCCTTAGGTAAGCTCAGTATCGGCGGTGTTTCCGCTTTCTTAAACTATGCCCTCCAGTACGCTAAGCCGGTCAACGAGATTTCCATTGTCATGACCCAGGTCCAGGAAGCTTTGGCCTCGGCCAGTCGGGTTTTCTCCTTACTGGAAATTGAAGCCGAACCCGATGAAAGTCAGAAAACCGAACTTAAGGTAAAAGAAGGCCGTTTTGTCTGGGACGATGTGTCTTTCTCTTACGTGCCAGGCCAAAAGCTCATAGAAGATTTTTCCATAGAAATTAAACCACGCCAAACTATAGCCATTGTAGGCCCTACGGGAGCCGGTAAGACAACCTTGGTCAATCTTCTTATGCGTTTCTATGAACTGGATAAGGGTGTTATCTATTTAGACGACCAGAATCTTGCTTCCTATACGCGTGAATCGGTCAGAGGAGCCTACGGCATGGTTTTACAAGATACCTGGTTATTCGCCGGCTCTATCTATGACAACATCGCCTACGGCAAAGAGGGGGCAAGCAAAGAAGAGGTAATCGAGGCGGCCCAAAAGGCCTATGCGCATTCCTTTATCTTACAGTTGCCGCAAGGCTATGATACCAAGCTAAAGGACGCCGGAGCCCTGCTTTCAGCCGGCCAAAAACAGCTTTTGACCATAGCTAGGGTCATGTTGTCCAATCCTGAAATTCTTATTTTAGATGAGGCGACGTCCAACATTGATACCAGGACGGAGGTTTTGGTCCAGAAGAGCTTCTTGCAATTAATGAAAGGGCGGACAGCTTTTATTATCGCCCACCGCTTGTCGACTATACGCGATGCCGACTTGATTTTGGTTATGAATAAGGGGCAGATAATAGAAACGGGTCGACATGAAGAGCTTATGGCTCGCAAGGGATTCTACTATAGCCTATATAAAGATTAGAAGACAAAAAAGAGCTAGGTCTAGGAACCTAGCTCTTTTCTTTAGGTACGCCCGACATGGGTAATAACCAGGAGGTGAAAGTCCTCTGTACGCCCGGCA